>CAVRWR010000025.1:0-70618 GCA_963724445.1 uncultured cyanobacterium
GCAGCCGCTCGGCCACCTGGCGCAGCACCTGGTCGCCCACGTCGTGGCCCAGGCTGTCGTTGACGCTGGCAAACCCGTCGACGTCGACAAACAGCACGCACAGGCTGCTGCGGCGCTGGTCGCAGCGCTGCACGGCTTCGTCCAGCACCAGCTCGAACTCGGCGCGGCAACAGGCCGGTCAGCGCGTCGCCTTCGGTCCCCGCGCCCATCTGCGTGCTGGCCTCGTCCAGGCTGACCTGCAGCCCCGCCACCTGGCGGCGCGCACGCCACCAAAGCAGCCCCGTCGCAGCCGCCACAGCGCAGGCGACAAGGTCCCCAGGAAGGAAAGATCGCTCTATCTGTTTTGCATCGTACTAACCAGAAAATCCAGGTCAGCATTTGTGATAGTGGTCCAGGAATTCCACCAGAAAAGAAAAAGCAGATTTTTGAAGATAGTTTTCGTCTCCAGCGCGATCGCTCTAAGAAAGGTTATGGTTTGGGACTAGCTACATGCCAACAAATAGTATCTGCCCATTATGGTCAAATTTGGGTCGATAGTATTCCCGAAAAGGGTAGTTGCTTCCAGTTTACATTATTGGTCTACAAGTAATCAGTAATTACTAATTAGCAATTACTGATTACTAAAATTTATCCTGCAAAATCAGCCTGTGTTACGCATCCCAGCAGCAATGCCGTTGATAGTTAACATTGCTCCACGTAATAGCTCCTCTTTACTAAAGCGGAAATGTAGAGCCTGAGATTGATCGTGCTGACGCAGACGTTTGATCAAAGCCACCTGCAAAAATCCTAGAGGAACAATCGTTCCGTTCCGTAACTGTACAGATCTTTGTAGTTCAGGATCGCCGTCTAGCAGTCTTTTCTGACCGTTAATCTTGAGAATCAATTCTTTGGTAAGGTTGTATTCCTGAGAAATTTGGGCAAACAACTTTTGGAAACGGGCTAAATCTTCTGGTTGGGATAACTCTTTAACATAATGCTCGGCGATTTGTAAATCTACCTTAGCCAAGGTCATCTCAACTTTAGAAATTAATACTCGAAAGAAAGGCCACTTAACGTAAAAATACTGTAGTAGATCCAGATTCCTTTCAGGCTCTTGTTCGAGGAAATCGCGCAAAGCCGAGCCTACTCCATACCAAGCAGGTAGCAGAAAGCGACTTTGAGTCCAGCTAAATACCCAGGGAATTGCTCTTAGACTACTCATATCTTTTTTCTTGTTAGCATTGCCCTTTCCTGGACGTTTTGAGGGGCGAGAGCCAATCTGTAGCTGACTAATTACGTCTACAGGAGTAACTGAATGAAAGAAGTCAACAAAATCCTCTTGCTCATAGATCAAAGCGCGATAGACGGCACGCGATCGCGCTGACAACTCTTCCATAATCTGATGCCAGGGTTCAACTCGGTCGAATCCACTCCCCAACAAACTAGATTGGATTACGGCAGTGGTCATGGTTTCAAGATGATAGAGAGCTAACTCTGGCAGGGAATACTTGGAAGCTAAGACTTCGCCTTGCTCGGTAATTTTAATTCTGCCCTGAATGGTATCCGTTGGCTGCGCCAAAATCGCTGTATAGGCTGGACCTCCCCCGCGACCTACTGAACCACCACGACCGTGAAAAATGCGGAGGGAAATACCAAACTCAGATGCTACCTTTTGCAAGGCTCTTTGTGCTTTATGAATCTCCCAGTTACTGCTTAAGAAGCCAGAATCTTTATTGCTATCGGAATAACCCAACATCACCTCTTGAAGATCTATGGGCTTAAGGGGTTCAGAATTAGCATTTCTTTCTGTATTAGGGTTTGTCGCAACGTGCTGATATCCCCCCGCTAAGGCGGCACGATAGAGGGGAAGTTCAAACAAATCTCGCATCACCTGAGGAGCGCGTTTCAAATCCTCTACGGTTTCAAACAGGGGTACGACTCGAATTGAAGTATGGCAGGTAGCTGGATCGTATAGTCCCGCTTCTTGGGAAAGCAATAGTACTTCTAAAACATCACTAACAAAGTTAGTCATGCTGATGACATAAGTCTTGCAAATTTTACGCCCAAATTCTTGCTGGAGCAGACGCAACATTCTGAAGGTTTCAATTGTTTCGCAAGCTGTGTCAGAAAAAGGCATTTCCGCTGGAATTAGGGGACGGCGAGTTTTTAGTTCTTGGGTTAGCCAAGCAGTTTTTTCCGCTTCGGTTAGCTCATCGTAAGGCTTGGGTAGAAGCTGTAAATATGCCGTAATTTCAGCGATCGCCTCACTGTGACGAGAGGAATCCTGACGAAAATCCAGCTCTACTAAATTAAAGCCAAATACTTCTGCCTGGATAATCAGATTGTCTAACTCACGACAGTGTAGACTAGTGGCAGCTAAACTGCTCTGCATGAGCTTCAACTCCTCCACGAACTCGTCTCCAGTCCGATAAGCGTTTTCAGTCTTAATTTCTGAAATTGCCTGTCTTCCCGCTGCCGAAGATAAAGCCTTGTTCCTTGCCAGGGTATTCCTTAGTCGTCGGGCAATATAAGCTAGCTTGAGACGATAGGGTTCTTGCCGATAGCGAATTGCTAGTTCCTCATAGATACCAGGTATTTGCTGCTGATCTTGTTCTAAAGAATCCAGTAGTTCTTGCCTGACATCGCTCCAGTGGAGAGAAAGACTCAAAAGTTCTCTGAGTTGGGCGACGGCATCTAGATATTTGCCAATGACAATTTGTCTTTGGTAACAAGCTGTTTCCCAAGTTACTTGGGGTGTCACAAAAGGGTTCCCATCACGGTCTGAACCAACCCATGAGCCGAAATAACAGAAATTGTGAGTTGGGGCAATAATATTGGGAAAAGAAGCTGCTAAGGACTGCTTCAACCGCGAAGCCAGTTGAGGAATTACGTCAAATAAAACTTCTTGAAAATAATGTAGAGAATAGTCTACTTCATCTAAAACCTTGGGCTTAAACTGATGTAGCTCATCCGTACGCCACCAGAGACGGATTTCTTCTGTTAGCTGACTGATGGATTCTCTAGATTCCCAAGATTCCGCCTGTCCGACTTCTTGCATTGCTTCTTCGGCAACGTCTAATTGCTCCAGAATATGGGAGATCCGCCGCTGTTTTTTGCGAATAGTGTGACGCACAATTTCCGTCGGATGAGCCGTAAATACCAGTCTGATATCAAGCTGATCTAATAGCCTTTGTAACATTAATGGCGGCATATTGATCTCCTTAAGATAAGGAAACAGCCAATGAAATAGACCTGCTCTATTTTTACTAGAGATACTAGGTTCAATCCAATTGTTGGCTAAGCCCTCTGATTTTTTATACGGATGATCTTTTACCGTAAGATTGAAATCATTAGAATTGCCATTGCCGTTTTTGTTATTTTGAGCTGGAGTCACACGCCGATTCAGTTTTTGTTCTCTTGATTCGTAGTGTTGTTCGACGATATTAGTCAGTTGAAAATACAGCGCAAATGCTCTAGCAGCTTGAATTGCATCGTTGAGGCTCAACTTTTCAATTAACTGAGGTACAGAAGATTCAGGAAATGTTGCCGTAACCTGACCCTCAGCCGAGGAAAGAGAACGCATTTTTTGTAGCAGATCGAGCATTTCTTGACCGCATTCAGAACGTAATACAGACTCCCACAGGTCTTCAATCAATTTCTGTCGATGGCGCAGGAGTAAGTGGGAAGTATCAACAACTTTGACTTCTACTAGATTTGCGATCGAAGGTTGAACAACCGAACTCATAAAAACCTCTGCTTAACGTGTGTAAACCGCAATTTAATGAAACTGAACTAGGAATAAGAGTATCTTGGGCTTGATAAATCAGAATACTGGAGAGGGTAACGAAACATTAAAATATATCTTGCTGTAAGACAGTATATAGTGTTTGACTCCGCAATAGATTAAAATTCCAACTTAAAGTCGGCTAGCCGATACCAAAGTGTTTCTAGCGAGAAAAATATCATTCTCAATTAAGAATATTTAATGGATACTATTGAGTCTTTTACTCGTGAGCATCAAAGATCGAAGTTAGGGAAATGCAAAATAGGTAATCTATCTGAACGAAATATTTCTTCGCTGGCTTTACCTAGTTCGCTCATGAGTTCTGTTAGCAAGTATAAGGTCAAAATACTAATTAGAAAAGGACTTGTGGCAATACTTAAGCCGAAAAATGAGAGTAGATACGATGGATTGCTGGGTTTCATAAATTTGCTGATGTTAGTACTCTTTATCTACTATTGTATTGACTTCGGGTATCTACAACCAAAAGCTATATTATTTCTTTAATCAAAACAAAATTTATTTTTATTTTCTGTATATTTTGTGCAGATTTTAGTCACATTCAAACCTAGGCAAAGATTATGGGACAAACAATCATACAGGTAGATGCATTCACCAGCCAGGCTTTTGCTGGCAATCCTGCTGCTGTTTGTGTTTTGCCGTCACCTCAAGGCGATCGCTGGATGCAGTCTGTGGCTCAAGAAATGAATCTTTCGGAAACGGCGTTTCTGATTAAACAGGATCGGCACTATAGTTTGCGCTGGTTCACTCCTACTACAGAAGTACCTTTATGCGGTCACGCAACTTTAGCTAGCGCTCATGTCTTGTGGACAGAGGGCTATGCCTCGACGGGTCAGAAGCTTCAATTTGCTACTAAAAGTGGCATTCTAACGGCACAGTATCAAAACGATTGGATTGAATTGAATTTCCCTGTTAATCGATCGCAAGATATTCCCCCAATTACTAAACTGGCAGATGCTCTAGGAGTTCAGTTAAAAACAGTTTCCTATAATTCTCTGGGTTATTTGGTAGAAATTGCTACTGCCGAGCAGGTGAAGCAGCTACAGCCAAATTTTACTTTACTTAAACAGCTACCCGTCTCCAACGTGATAGTCACCAGTAAAGCAGAACCAGATTCTCCCTATGACTTCGTATCGAGATTTTTCGCCCCAAAATTAGGTATAAATGAAGACCCCGTAACAGGTGCGGCTCATTGCTGTCTGGCTCCTTACTGGCGCGATCGCCTAAACCAAGACCAGTTTTTGGCTTATCAAGCTTCAAGTCGTGGGGGAATAGTCAAGATTGATTACGACGGAAGCGATCGCGTTATTCTTCAGGGACAAGCAGTAACAGTGATGCGAGGGGAGCTATTGTAAACAATAGATTTGATTTGTCCTTTGTGACTCCTCTATGCCGCCAAATTCTGTTCTACTACCCGAACTAGTCGATCCGTCCAATAGCTAGTTAACTGCTGGTCGGCTGCTTCCACCATGACCCGAATTAAAGGCTCTGTTCCCGACGCACGCACCAAGATTCTTCCCTGTTCTCCCATTGCTGCTTCCGCTTGAGCGATCGCCTGTTGGACGGGTTCGCATTCTTGCCATTTACTACGACGCTCTCGATTTTCTACTCGGACATTGCGTAAAATTTGGGGATAAGTCTGGAAGCTGTTGTCTACTAACTCAGTTAAAGAAGTGCCTGATTGCTGTACCAAGGAAGTCAGATGCAAAGCCGTTTGAATTCCGTCTCCCGAGACTCCATGGTGATGACAGAGGATATGTCCTGATTGCTCTCCCCCTAGCATGGCTCCCGTGCGCCACATAGCTTCCTGAACATGGCGATCGCCCACCGCAGTACGCTGCATTCTCCCCCCTTTGGCTTGCCAAGCTCGTTCAAAGCCGAGATTCGCCATGACCGTCGCCACGATCAGATCCTCGGGTAACTGCTGTTTCTGACGCAGTAAATCGCCCCAGAGATACAAAATATAGTCACCATCGATTACTCTACCTTTACTATCTACCGCCATTACTCGGTCAGCATCACCATCAAAGGCAAATCCTAAATCGGCTTGATGTTCTTTGACTACCTGCTTGAGCAGTTCTAGGTGAGTTGAGCCGCAGTTGACGTTAATGCGATCGCCGTCGGCTAATGAGTGTAGGCTAATTACTTCTGCCCCCAACTGCTGAAAAATAGCGGGAGCAACCTTAACAGATGCACCCCAAGCCAAATCTAAAACAATCCGTATACCCTTGAAGCTAATATTTTGCGGTAAGGATGTCTCCAAGGATTTGACATACTGCTCGACCAATTCTGGGCGATGATAAAGTTTACCCCAAGCTAGGTTTGCGTCTTCTGGGATATCATTACTTCTAAGATGAGCCTCGATTTTCTGGGTCAAAGAATCAACTAATTTGGTACCCTTTGCACCAAAGAACTTAATACCATTATCTTCAGGTGGATTATGGCTGGCAGAAATCATAATGCCGCCTACTGCTTCGCTTTCTCCTACTAGATTTGCCACACAAGGAGTTGGACATAAGCCTAAATTCCAGACTTCAAGTCCTGCGGCTGTCAATCCTGTGGCGATCGCTGATGACAACATGTCACTGGAGTTACGGGAATCTTGTCCAACTATAATTGGTCCTCGTATGGTCTGCCGCTTGTCTTAAAATCCTGCCCGCACAATAGCCCAACTGGAGAGTAAAGGATGCATTGAGAATGTCTCCTGCTTTACCTCGAATTCCGTCTGTACCAAATAGAGGGGTATCTGGTAATTGACCCGTCTCTAAGATAAACTTTCCCAATTTATTCATTATAAATTAAATATTCTCCTCAGCTTAAATTGATTGAATTTTTATAAAATTTTTATTTTTTACTTAACGATCTCGATTTAACAAAACATGTTTTATATTTTGCCAAGATTGTACTACCAAATCTGCTATTTGCTTAATTTTTTCCCTAACTACCCAATAAATTAAGCGATAAATTTTAATTTTGGGTAAATCGAGGGAATTTATAAGTATATTTGCTTAATGTAGATTTAAAGATTAAGACTGTTCAAAGATTAAACTAAAATTCAAAGACCCATTTCTTCGAGGATGTTAATCATCTCTGACAGACTGATTTCGCGATCGAGATACTGAGGATTGCTAGGGTTGTAGGGACTAACAAGGCGATCGATACTGCTAATGTTAGAGTCGGCGGCGATTACAGGAATATCGGGGTCAAAAGCAGTTGGCATCATTAAAGAACTAGAAAAGCCTGCATAAATCATCACCGTATCGGGTTCACCACTAGCCGTATCGAGGTGAATCATTAATACCTCTTGTTTTCGCTTGAGAGTATATTGTTCTAGACGTAATCCAATTGCTTTAGACATTATCTAAAAAAGCTCCGAGCTTTGAAATAAACTCGACTATTTACTATTTGCGAAGTTTCTACTACGGAGTAACTTTGCAACTAACTTTCACTATTTACTGTTCTAATGCCGAGCGTCCTTGCTTACCAAGGCGAATCAGGACAAAGTATGCCAGATAAATAATATAGATGACTAAGCCAACTGACCCCATAAAGCCCAAAAAACCTTCATTTCCTGGCTTGTTATGGAAGAAATTACGATAAGCTTCGGGTGCTTCTAACCAAACCTGACAAAAGGAAGTCTTGATGGTGCTGCTGGACAAACCACAGGGTAGAAAAATAGATTTTGCGATCGCGCCCAATACACAGTAGGCTGTCATCGCCCAACGCCAAGAGGTAAACACTAGCTTGAGGATACTTTGAGGTAAGTCTCTAATTTCTTCGTTTAAATCGACCCAGAACCATAGCGAAATAGCAATTAAGATCCGAGCAGCAAAGCCGCTAATAAATCCAATTCTCCAATCAGGAATTAATAAATAAACCGTAATCATCAACAGACTAGCCACCCGCCAATAAATAATCAGCAGTCTTTGCATAGCTTCTTGCTTCTGGAATAAAGCCCAAACCAACAATGCTAAGGGAATTACTACCGCCAATAATACTCCTAAGCGATAGTCCATCCATACTAAGGGTCTAAACCAAATGTCCATTATTATGTGTTTGAAATTAAATAGCTTTAGATTACTCTTCAAGAGTGCATTAACAACAGCTCAAAGTCAACGCTCGTCTTTGCTGCATTTATGATCGAAAATATAATCAAAAATAAAAGTGAGAATATAGTATATCCTCACTCAGGTTTATTAGTAATTATTCACTTGTGAATTTAGTATCTGAATTGGCAGAAGTGCTGCTCGACAGCGACGATTAATCTTCGTACACGCGACATTCGAGGGCATCGGGGTTCTCATCACAATACTGCTCTAAAGAACTCTTTTTAGGAGCTTTTTCCTTTTGGTGGGATGCTTCAGCCGATAATTCCTCCACCGTATCCCAAGCAGCAGCACATTCGGCAGAAGTAGAATCAGTGCTACATACTGCTCTTGCGGCTTCTCTTTCTTTTTGTATTTGTTCTTGTATATCGCTCATACTAGTCCTCTTGTTTTAAATTAAGGTTATGTTATATCATGCCAGGCTGTTTTGCTAAAGTAGTTGCTTACACCTTACTCTTCAAAAAACTTTCTGCTTCAAGATCTATAGATCCTGATTTTTAGCAGTGAATTGCTCCTATAATGAGTTGGGGTTGACCAACGGTCACAGCAGGCTTCGTTGTTTTACCCTCATGGGTAAGGGCAAGCGGCGGAGTAATTTGTGACTAGGCATTTATACCTTTATCAATTTAGCATTGCTTTCTTTGCCCCTAGCTAACATCTATCTAAGAAATTAAATACTTATTAAGTTAAGTATAATAAAAAACTGCTGGAAACAACCAAACAATCTCAGGCAAAAGAATTGTGGCTTTAGGAGTTTTGTTATGATGAACATCTTCAAGCTAGACTAGGCGGTTATTATTGGTTCAAAATTCCTTATTCTCAAGGAATAAAACTTCCTAAAGTTTTAATTATTATAGCTTTAATCTAAGGGATGACTTAACAGACAGACTATCTGAACCAGTTTATCATTTTGCTTCTCAATCCTGGTTCAGTTAAAAGCCCTTGACTGGGACTAAACAGAAATGCTAAGCAAAAAACCAGGAAAATCACGATGACGATCGCCGCACCAGAGGGCAAGTCGAAATAGTAGCTGGCATACATACCCGCAATGCTCGATGAGGCACCAATAAGCGACCCTAATAGCATCATCTGCAATAGTTCTTTGACTAATAAATATGCCGTAATTGCAGGACCAATTAAAAGGGACATAACTAGCAATACGCCCACGGTTTGCATGCTGGCAACAATAGTTAAGGTAATGGCACAAATTAGACCGAAGTAAAGCAAGTTTATGGGTAAGCCAGCCGCTTTTGCCCCTAAAGGGTCAAAGGTATAAAACTCTAATTCTTTATAGAAAAGCTTGGTTAAGAGTAAGATACTGCCCGTAATGATTATGGTTCGCCAAACATCACCGCTAGTTACCCCTAAGATATCGCCAAATAAAATCTCATCAAGATTTATCTGATTAGTCTCTAGCTTCGTAATTAGAATTATTCCTAATGCCAAAAAACTTGTTAGAGTTAACGCCATGGCTGCATCAACTTTGATCCGCGATCGCTTTTGAATTGCGATCACCACCAAAGAGCCTAAGACTCCAGCGATAAATGCTCCTATTGCTATATTGATTTCGAGAAAAAAAGCGATCGAAATTCCTGGCAACACAGCATGTGAAATAACCTCACTCATCATGCCCATCTGCTGCAAAATTAAGTAGCTGCCGACAACCGCACCCAGGATGCCTAAAGCAAAGCCAATGGCGATCGCCTGACGCATAAACTCGTATTCTAGCGGTTCAATTAACCAGGTTAACATTGGCAGGAGAACTAGCAATTAATGATTGAGTCGCCAAATTGAAATGTTTATTAAAATGTTTTTCGTATGCTTGATTAATATTTTTATTAGTTAAGACTTCTTCTTTTGAGCCAGAAGCAATTATTTGTTTATTTAATAAGATCAATCGATCGTAATTTTCTAAAGTCTCGCTTAAATCGTGACTGATGACCAACAGAGTTTTTTGCTGCGCCTTGAGTTCGGCAAATACTTCAAACACAATCTCTTCTGTATGTCGATCTACATTATTAAATGGCTCATCAAGTAAAAACAGCTCCGCTTCTTGAGCGATCGCTCTAGCTAAGAAAACTCGCTGCTGTTGTCCTCCTGATAGCTCTCTTATCTGACGCTGACGATATTGCCACATGCCAACCCTTTCAAGGGCATGACGCACTATTCTTGTTGCCCGCTGATTGTGCTGACGAAACCATCCTGTAGTAATCACCCGTCCCATCATCACTACTTTTTCTACCGTGACGGGATAATCCCAATCAATTTGCGATCGCTGAGGCACATAAGCCACCCGTTTTAGCTGTTTACTCACTGGCTTGTCTCGCCACTTTGCCGTTCCTGTGGTCAATGGCACCAAACCCAGCATAGCTTTTACCAGGGTGCTTTTACCTGCACCGTTAGGTCCTAATAAGCCCGTTACTTGCCCTGGCTGGAGGGTGAAGGATAGGTTTTCTATTGCCAGACTGTGACGATAGTTGACGCTCAGGTTACAAATTTCCAGCATTAATCAATAAAAATGAGATTCGTTATCATTCTACCTTAAAATGATTGGAATGATAATGATTCTAATTATCTATTAGAAGTTAGCAATAGTGAGTTTTTATGTTGAAAAATAACCGCAACCATTTTTTGATAGTGGCTCTTGCCAGTATAGCGATCGCCATAAATAGCTGTACCAGAACCAACAATATCGCTCAGGCGCAGGTCAAGCCAAAAGTAGTAGCATCCCATAATGTTATTTGCGATTTACTACAAAGCATTGCTCAAGACACGATTGATTTAACCTGTTTAATTGGTGCAGATCAAGACCCGCATACTTATCGTCCCACTCCAGCCCAACAAAAAGCAATTGAAGAAGCTCAGCTAATTGTCTATGGTGGTTATCAATTAGAACCTCAATTAATCGATTTAATCGGTGTTCCAGAAGATCCAGAAGAAGCGAAAAATGCCACACCAACCATAGCTTTGTATGAACAGGCAGTTACAGAACCACTAATGGCAGAACATGACCACGATCGTGAACAAGAAGCGGCGGAGAAGAAACCAGAATTAGAACCCGATCCTCATGTTTGGCATAATGTCGAAAATACTGTGGCAATGGTAGATTATCTCCAGTCGATCTTTTTACAGATAAATCCCTCGGAAGCTGAGAAGTATCTATTAAACAGTACTGCTTTAACCGAGCAACTTTGGCAGCTAGATGCCTGGATTAAAGAGCAAATTGCCACTATTCCAGAAGGGAAAAAAATTCTCGTCACAACTCACGATTCCCTTAACTATTATGCTCAGGCTTACTACTTAAAAGACTATAAAACCTTACAAGGTTTAGGTACAGAATCTTCTCCCACCGCTTCCCAAGTCAGAAAACTAGCCACAGAAATCAAGCAAACAGGAGTGCCTACTATTTTCGCCGAATCAACCAAAAGCGATCGCGTAATCGAAAATGTGGCTCGTGCGGCTAAGGTCAAGGTGTCCGAAGAAAAGCTATATGTCGATGGGTTGGGAGAAGCCGAAAATTATAGCCAGATGATGTCTCACAATACCTGTGCGATCGTCAATAGTTTAGGCGGAGAATGCCAGCCGTTTAAGCTTAAGTAAAGTCAGGTAAATTTTAGTCAAATAATTTTGGCGATGAAAATTATTATAAGTTAGTTAATAAATTATGAGCAAGAATATGGGTAAAAAAGAGCATAATGGCAGGGTTACTAAGAAGCAGCCAAAAAGCCCTGGACAACCAGAGAAGGCGAAAAAATTAGGTAAAAAAGAATATGAACGAGAGTTAGCTAAGCTACAGATAGAGCTAGTTAAATTACAGCGATGGGTACAGCATAAGGGCTTAAAAGTTGTGGTGCTGTTTGAAGGTAGAGATGCCGCAGGAAAAGGAGGGGCAATTAAGCGTATTAGTGAAACTCTAAATCCACGGGTATGTCGAGTGGTGGCATTAGGAACACCCAGCGATCGCGAAAAAACTCAGTGGTATTTTCAAAGATACGTGACTCAACTTCCCGCCGCAGGGGAAATAGTTCTACTCGATCGCAGTTGGTACAATCGTGCAGGGGTGGAAAAAGTGATGGGCTTTTGCACCTATGATGAATATAACGAGTTTATGCGCTCTTGTCCTCAGTTTGAAATCATGATTCAGCGAGCAGGAATTATCTTGATTAAGTATTGGTTTTCCGTCAGCGACAAAGAACAGGAAAAACGTTTTCAAGACCGAATAAAAGACCCGACAAAACGCTGGAAAATCAGCTCAATGGATCTTAGAGCAAGAGAAAAATGGGTAGATTACTCACGGGCGAAGGATGATATGTTTGCTGCGACAGATGTTCCCGAATCTCCTTGGCACGTTGTGGAAGCTGATGATAAGAAAAAGGCAAGATTGAACTTTATCAGTCACCTTTTGCAAACTATTCCTTATGAAGATTTACCCCCCGAAAAAATCAAGCTACCTCCTAGACAAAAAGCGCTCGATTATGAGCGTCCACCTTTAGAAACACAAAACTTTGTCCCCGAAAAATATTAATCAAGATTAATCAAGGTCAAGTTATTAACTTAAGAGCGATCGCCTTTTATATTGTTCAAGTTTATCTAAGGCGATCGCTTGGAGTCTAGAGCTATTTAAAGAGTTAAAGACTGAACGTTGGTTTCAATCAGGGTAGCTAAATCTTTCAAGAAAGCTGCGGCTTGTGCGCCATAGATAATTCGGTGATCGGCAGTAAGGTTAACTTTCATCTGGCGTTTGACTCCCATCATTCCCGCATCATCTGCCACTAATTGGGGTTTTGAACCACCCACAGCCAGAATCGAACCCTGTCCTTGAGGCAAGATCGCATCAAAGTTATCTACCCCAAACATACCTAAGTTAGAAAGGGTAAAGGTACCCGTACTGTATTCTTCTGGCTGTAATTGCTTAGATCTAGAACGAGCAACTAAATCTTTCCAGGTGCGGGAGAGAGAATAAATATCTATCTGATCGGCATTACGCAACACTGGGGTAATCAAACCACCGTCGGGCATTGCTACGGCTACAGCAACGTTAATTTCGGAATTATAGCTAGTTGCATCTTGGGCATAGCTGGCGTTAACTATAGGATGATTTTTGAGGGTAACGGCGATCGCCTTGGCCAACAATGCAGTCATAGTCACGCCCTTCGGTTTGATCTGCTGATACAGTCGATCCAAACCATCCGTATTAATAGTGTAGCTAACATGGAAAGTCGGCACCTGCAAACTTGCCATCATGTTTTGTACTACTGCTTTCTGTAGGGTGTTTAGCGGTACAGTTTCACCTGGAGTAACTGGAGTAACATTTTCAGGGGCTGATACAGCAGGAGTAACGCGAGCAGCAGCTAACGCAGGGGCAGTATTAGCCGTAGCAGCAGGAGCAATACCAATTGGAGTGGCAGCAGGGGCAGATACAGGCTTGCCAGAAGCTTGCTCCACATCTCCCGCAGTAATACGTCCGTAGGGACCACTTCCCTGAAGAGTTTTTAAGTCTACGCCCAACTGTTTGGCTAATTTCTTCGCTCTAGGAGAAGCTACGGTTCTACCTGAACTATGACCGTTGCTACTGCCATTGCTAGTAGTTGTCGGTGTGGCTACGGCAACAGGCGCAGTTACGGCAACAGGCGCAGCTTGTTCTGGCTTGCTGCTACTGCCTGCATGAGATGCTGCCTGTTTTTTCGCTTCTTCAATCTCGGCTTCTGTTTCTGCTATTAAAGCGATCGCACTACCTACAGGAGCTTCTTGTCCTGCTTCGACGATAATTGCCGCAAGGTAGCCTTCATTAAAAGATTCTACGTCCATGTCGGCTTTATCCGACTCTACCACCAGGACTGTTTCCCCTTTTTCTACTTTGTCCCCAGGAGATTTAGTCCACTCGACAATCTTACCTGTTTCCATTGTGGAACTGAGGGCGGGCATGAATATATCGTGAATCATAGTGTGCGATCTTCTGCTTGTAGTTAGTTATCGAATAATCTGGAGGAAGCTTTAAGTTATCAGCTTTAAACAAAACCAAAAGATATTATATCTTTAAATATATCTTTAAATTTTGGTGAAGCTTGAAGCCTAACGACATAAATATAATACTAATTGTCAATTGTCCATTCTAAAATCAGCGCTGGGCTAAATTCGGTTTTCTGCCCAAAAGTCCGGTCATTAGTCTTAGAGCCAAGATTTTTAGTGGTTTTATATAGCTCATCATCCATAGTCCTAGGCGACGCACTGCTACTATGGGTAGCCAACTATTAGAGAACATGCGGTCTAGCAAATCTGTAAAGCCAAGTATGGCTAAGTTTTCGATTTTGCGCCAGTCTTCATAGCGTTTAAGTACTTTAACTGTGCCAATATCCTGTCCTTGCTGATGAGCAGTTTGCAGAATCTGAGCCAGACTAGCAGCATCGCGGATACCCATATTCAAACCCTGTCCACCTACAGGATGACAGCAGTGAGCAGCATCGCCAATTAAAGCCAAACGAGACTTGATATAGCGATCGCACTGCATTAGCTGGACGGGAAATACCTGACGCTGGCTAACCAGTTCTAAATCGCCTAAAATTTCAGGAGTGTGGGTTTGTAGTTTGGCTAGAAAAGCAGATTCATCTAATTCAGCCAGAGCCTTGGCCTCTGTATGGGGGTTTGTCCAGACAATTTGACAACGGTTACCTGGTAAAGGAAGTATTCCCATCGGACCACTAGACCAGAAACGTTCAAAAGCAGTGTTGTTTTCTGGGGCGTTATGCTTGATGGTAAATGCGATGCAGGATTGCCAATACTTCCAACCACGAGTTTTGATGTCTGTCAAACTACGGATATGCGATCGCGCTCCATCGGCACCAATTACTAGTTTAGTTTTAATTAGGCATTGTTCGCCTTCCACCTTTACTTCAACTGTAGAAGTTTCTTGTTTGGTAGTGACGTTGATTACTTCTCCAGGGCAAAGCCAGCTAACATTAGAACAATTCTCTAGATACTTATGTAGAGCCGTAATAACAACGTTGTGTTGCGCTACGTAACCTAGATGCTCTCCTGGTAAATCTTTCGTTTCAAACGTTACCTTCTGAGAGTAATCTGCATCGCTGAGACTAATATGCTGATACTTACCGATATGAGGAAAAATATCTTGCCAGATGCCAATACCTTCATAAATACGGCTGGATAAGGGCGAAAAAGCATAAGCCTGAGTTTTCTGTCTGGAAACTTCTTGAGAACGAGCCTCAATCAAAATAATTTTTAAGCCTGAATCCTTTAATGCTGCTGCCAGAGTTGTCCCTACAATCCCTCCGCCGACGATAGCGATATCGCAATCAAGATTTAGAGATGCTGCTGTAGTGGTTTCTGATTGTGCCAACATTTTTTTAGAATAAGAAATATATAAGTATAAATACTTTCTTCTATTGTGACGCGATCGGCTTTTTAGAACAAGGGCGATTTTAAAGAAGGATCATTTCGATCTCTGGTCATAGCGATCGCCTGTCCTCCCTCAAAAGATAGAATAAAGTAACATACTTAGCTTAATATCTGCTAATGGTTGCAACTACTCGTAAATTTTCGACTCTACTCTGCAATACGATCGGGAAACTGAACTATCTCTTTATCCTGAAGCGGGTATCAGTAATTATTGGATCTTTAATCTGGGTGAAAATCATCTAGACGACTTTAGAATATAGCTTGCGAGCTAATTGAGCAATAGCTTGTTCGTAATACCAGTCAACATCTTTATTTGGAATGTAGTACATTGTTTAGTACATTATTTGTCTAATAATCGTATTTCATCTTATTTTGATAATTTAAATAGATAACATGACCCAACGTATCTTGATTTGGTATCGCAATGACTTAAGAGTTCACGATCGCCTGGCTTTGGCTGAAGCAGTCAAGCAGTCAGCAGAAATTATTCCTGTCTATTGCTTTGACGATCGCCTTTTTGGCAAGACTTCCTTTGGCTTTCCCAAAACGGGTAATTTTCGCGCCCAGTTTCTCATTGAATCCGTAGCAGATTTACGGGCATCCCTGCAAAAGTTAGGTAGCAATTTAGTAATACGTCGCGGTTTACCTGAAGAAATTATACCTGCGATCGCCGAACAGCTTAAGGTAGACCAGGTATCCTACAGTAAAGAAATCACTGCCGAAGAAAAACAAGTAGAGAAAAAACTCTGCCAAGCTTTGGCTGCTAAAAATATTAAGGTGAATACTTACTGGGAGGCGACTCTATATCTTCCAGAAGATTTACCCTTTGACATCAGTCAAACCCCTGAGTTATATACTAATTTTCGCAAGCAGGTAGAAAAGAAATCAGAGATTAATCAAGCTATTCCTGCACCGAAGAAATTACCACCCTTACCCGAAATTGAGCCTGGAGATATACCCAAAATAGCTGACTTTGGCTTGTCATCTCCTGAATTTGAAGAGCGAGGCGTATTGAAGTTCAAAGGTGGTGAGACAGAAGCGATGAAAAGACTAGAGAATTATTTTTGGCGAGAAGATTGCCTTAAAGAATATAAAAAAACTCGTAACGGAATGTTGGGGGCAAACTATTCTTCTAAATTCTCTGCCTGGCTTGCTTTGGGCTGTATCTCTCCAAGATATATTAACGATCGCGTAATCAAATACGAAACAGAGAGAGTCAAAAATGACTCGACCTACTGGCTAATTTTTGAATTACTTTGGCGAGATTTCTTCCGCTTTATTGTGGCAAAACATGGCAACCAGGTATTTAAACTTGAAGGGATGCAGAAAATATCAATTCCCTGGCAAAAAGACTGGCAACGCTTCGATTTGTGGCGTGAAGGTAATACAGGCTATCCCTTAGTTGATGCCAATATGCGTGAAATAGCGGCTACAGGATTTATGTCCAATCGTGGTCGGCAAAACGTAGCTAGCTTTCTGACGAAAAATCTGGGTATTGACTGGCGGATGGGGGCGGAATGGTTTGAATCGCTGCTAATAGATTACGACGTGTGTAGTAATTGGGGCAACTGGAACTATACCGCAGGAGTGGGAAACGATGCGCGAGGCTTTCGCTATTTTAATATTGCCAAGCAGACTAAAGACTACGATCCTCAAGGAGAATATATTAAACATTGGCTACCAGAATTAGCTTCCCTACCAGGAGATAAGGTTCGCGAACCAGGCAAGCTGAGTCCAGAAGAACAAAAACGTTACGGAGTAAATTTAGGTGTGGATTATCCTCGCCCTGCTGTAGACTTTTTTAAATCAATTAAAGTTAATGAAAAAGTATATCAAAGTGCAGTAGGCTGATTGTCTTTAACTAGCTATTAGCCTGG
The DNA here is from genome assembly GCA_963724445.1 of uncultured cyanobacterium. GTDB lineage: Bacteria > Cyanobacteriota > Cyanobacteriia > Cyanobacteriales > Xenococcaceae > Waterburya. The sequence continues at coordinate 17,178 of CAVRWR010000025.1, forward strand.
TTTAATTCCCCCACTATGCCAGATTGCAATGTCATGATTTTCTCATATTGCTTTCTTTGAAGACATATTTTGACTCTGCTTTTCGTAGTAATATTATTCAGTTCTAGTAAGACGTAAGATCTTTCGAGTCTTGGCTAAAGTATCTCTATGACAGAGGCAAAAATTGAATTTGATCGAGAAAGAGCTAACCAATACGATCTTGATATTCGTAAGGCAATTCCTGGCTATGAATCTCTCCACGGTATGGTATATAGTTTGCTGCAAACTGGCTTAAGCGAGTCGGCAAGATTGTTGGTGGTAGGTTCGGGTACAGGAATGGAATTAGTCAATTATTGTCAGCTAAATCCAGACTGGTCATTAACGGGTGTCGATCCTTCGGCTGAGATGATGGCGATCGCTAAAGAAGAATTGCTCAGTATTGGATTACAAGAGAAAGTTAATTTACACATTGGCTATGTTGATAGTCTGCCTGAAACTGAGGCAATGGATGCGGCTACTTTAATCTTAGTAATGCATTTTCTTGCCGATGACGGTGCCAAATTAGAGCTATTGCAGAATATCGCCCGACGTTTGAAACCAGGGGCAAAATTTATTCTTGCCGATCTTCATGGAGATAAATCTGCCATTTATTTTAACCAATTTACCAAAGCATGGCAGTCGCTCTATTTTAGTAAGCTAAATGCTGAAACCAGAGCTAAAGCAGAAGCTAATTTTGCCACATCGATTAATAACTCCATACATTTTGTCTCTGAAGCCAGGATTATTGAACTATTAAAGGCTGCTGGATTTAGCCAAATAAACAGATTCTATAATGCTTTTTTATTTGGTGGTTGGATTACTCAATACACTGGTAACTAAGACTTAATTGCCAATTTTTTTATTTACTCATAATACTCATAACATAAACCGACATGACTGAACCAATTCGCATTTTGATGTGCGCGCCCGATCACTATGACGTAGACTATGTAATTAATCCTTGGATGGAAGGAAATATTCATAAATCTTCCCAGGAAAAAGCCATAGAGCAGTGGTCTAAGCTGAACTTTGTCTTAAACGACATTGCCGAGGTAGATCTAGTCCAGGGACAACCAGGAGTTCCTGATATGGTGTTTACCGCTAATGCAGGATTGGTGTTGGGAGATAATGCTGTTCTCAGCCGTTTCTATCATCCCGAACGTCAGGGAGAAGAACCGTATTTTAAGCAATGGTTTGAAAATAACGGGTTCAACGTCTTTGAATTGCCTCAAGACTTACCCTTTGAAGGGGCTGGCGATGCTCTATTAGACCGTGAAGGACGCTGGCTGTGGGCTGGCTATGGTTTTCGTTCGGAGTTAGATTCCCATCCTTATCTGGCAAAGTGGTTAGATATTGAGGTGTTGTCTCTACGTTTAATTGACGATCGCTTTTATCATCTAGACACCTGTTTTTGTCCCCTGTCAGGTGGCTATTTACTGTACTATCCTGGGGCGTTTGATTCCTATTCCAACCACATTATTGAAGATCGTATTCCCCAAGAAAAGCGTATTGCGATCGCTGAAGCCGATGCGGTTAATTTTGCCTGTAATTCGGTCAATGTGGGGCAGACAGTGGTGATGAATAAGGCAAGCGATAGTTTGAAGCAGCGTATGTCTGATGCTGGTTTTAAGGTAATTGAAACACCCCTAACGGAATTTCTTAAGGCTGGGGGTGCAGCGAAGTGTCTCACCCTCAGAATTAACGAGCCAGTCTTGCCAGACGTTCATGCCAGTACTCCCGTGGAAAGTCGCGTGCTGCATATGGAAGGGCATCTGTTAGATGCAGGAATCATGAACCGTTCCTTGGACTTAGTCGTAGATAACGGCGGTAGTTTTAAAGTATTAAACTTCAATCTGGGTATTGAAAGAAAAAGCATCTCTACTGCGGATGTTCGCGTATCTGCCCCTGACCACAAAGTGATGGAAGAGATCATGGGTCAACTGATTGAAATTGGGCTAGTAACTCCCAGTGAAGATGTGGGCAATGCGGTAACCGAAATCTGCGACCTCGATGGCGTAGCGCCCGATGACTTCTACGTTAGCAATATCTATCCCACGGAAGTAAGAGTGAATGACCAGTGGATTAGGGTGCAAAAGCAGCGCATGGATGGCGCGATTGTGATCGATGAAAGTGCCGATGGCGCAACAGCCGAGTGTAGAATTTTACGGGATTTAAAACAGGGCGATCGCGTTGTGGTTGACGTAGAGGGTATTCGTACCGTTCGCAAAAAGTCCAATCGAGAACTTAAAGCCAAGGAAGAATTTAGCTTCATGGGTGCAGGAGTATCCAGCGAACGCAGAGTCGAATTAGTCGTCGAACAAATCGCCTGGGAACTCCGTCAAATTCGCGATCGCGGTGGCAAAGTTGTGGTAACAGCAGGACCAGTGGTCATCCATACAGGAGGGGCAAAGCATCTTTCTAGCCTCATCCGAGATGGCTATGTTCAAGGCTTATTAGGCGGCAATGCGATCGCCGTTCATGATATCGAACAATCCTTAATGGGTACTTCTTTGGGGGTAGACATGCAAAAAGGTATTCCCGTCCGTGGAGGACACCGCCACCACCTGAAAGTAATTAATACAGTCCGACGTTATGGCAGCATCGCCAAAGCGGTAGAACAGGGAGTCATTGCCGATGGGATTATGTATGAGTGCGTTAAACATAATGTACCCTTTGCCCTAGCTGGTTCAATTCGGGATGATGGTCCTTTACCCGATACTCAAATGGATTTGATTAAGGCACAAGAAGAATATGCGCAACTTTTAGAAGGTACAGACATGATTCTGATGCTGTCTACTATGCTGCACTCGATTGGCGTAGGTAATATGACCCCTGCGGGAGTAAAAATGGTCTGTGTGGATATCAACCCTGCTGTAGTTACAAAATTAAGCGATCGCGGTTCTGTTGAATCGGTCGGCGTTGTTACTGATGTCGGCTTGTTCCTCAGCATGTTGGTCAATCAACTAGATAAATTGACCAGCCCCTATCAGACTGTTTAAAATCATCGGAATATAGTATGACTATACTAATCTGTCAATTCAAAATTGACAGATTAGTAGTTATCCAATGCACCCTTAAATTTTCTATTAAACTCAGCCGAGATTAACTAAGAGTAGACATGTCAATGGAGTTTTAGGTATAATTCTTACTATAATCTTACCTCTGTATATTCGATGGAAAGTACTAAACTCTCAAGTAAAGGTCAGGTAATTATTCCGAAGAGCATAAGAGATGCTCATAATTGGCAGCCTGGGCAAGAATTAGTGGCGATTGATACTGAAGATGGTATTTTCCTCAAACCCAAACAGCCTTTTCCAGAAACCTCACTAACTAATGTAGCAGGATGTTTACCATATTCTGGAAAATCGAAAACTCTAGATGAAATTGATGAAGCGATTCGTTTGAGCGTATCTAAATCGTGGACATGATTGGAGTTGATACAAATGTGGTGGTCAGACTTTTGGTAAAAGACGATACTGAGCAATTTCGACGTAGTTATGAATTATTTCAAAAAAACAAAATATTTATCTGCAACACAGTAATTTTAGAAGTTGAATGGGTATTGCGTTTTGCCTATCAGTTCCAACTAATACAAATTAATCAAGCTTTAAAACAACTGTTTGGTTTGCCAAATACTTATCTTGCAGACGCTAATATAATTTCCACAGTTCTTCAGTGGCATGAGTCAGGTTTGGATTTTGCCGATGCTTTTCATTTAGTTCAAAGCCAGCATTGCTCACAATTCTATACTTTTGAGCAAAAGTTTTTACGCAAAGCTCAACAACTATCTAACTGTAAGCTTGAACAACCTTAGCTAAAGAATCTTCTTTATATTTCTTCTTAGCAACAAAAAGCCAGGACTTCTTCAATTTTTGAAGTCTGTTGAGGATAACTAATCTGAGGACGGGCAATCACAATCAGAGGGATACCCAAGCTAGCTGCTACTTGACGTTTGATATCTTCCCCTCCAGCTTCACCCGATGCCTTGGTAACCACTAAAGAGATCTGCCATTGTTGCCACAGAGCGGTTTCTGTCGAGATACTTAGGGGTGGACGAATCGCAATTAGGCGATCGCTAGTAAAACCAGCCGCGATCGCCGTTTCTAAGGACTTGATTTTGGGTAAAACTCTGGCAAATAGGGTAGCTTTATTTTGCCACGATTGAAACTTCGGCAAGGCTTTACAGCCTATAGTCAACAAAACTCTCTGATGGGTTAAGTAATCCCCTGCTAAAAGACGCTCAAAGCTATCTAATTCGATTACTTCTGAGTTCAGTTGTCTGGATGTTGAGCCTTGACAATTCGCCCTTTCATAACGCAAATAAGCAAGATTGAGCTGAGTCGTAACGGCGATCGCCTGGCGGGAAACCTCTGTAGCGTAAGGATGAGAAGCATCAATTACCGCTCTAAGAAAATTTTGCTGACAAAAAGAGCGCATGGCAATTACGTCCATTGAACCGACAACTATCTCAGCATTAGCACTGTATAGAGTTTTAGCCGCTGTAGTAGTTACAGTTATAACCAAGGGTATATCCGCCCCAGTCAATATTTTGGCTATAGTTGCACTATCGCTGGTTCCACCAATCAGCCAAACCTTACTCTTCATGGACGATGTAACAAAAAGTTGAGGATGCTCGCGATGTAGTTTACCTAGTTTTGCTGCCTATCTTCCTTTTAATGCTTTAGTAAAATTACGACGATAGGACTTATTGCTAATTAGCAACACTGGCCACAACAAAGCTAGAGTGACTCGTCCAGGTAGGCTGGCATTAAAATTTGTTCGACCATAGCCTGATAAAAATTTCCAAATCCCACCAATATAGACAACTAACAACACAAAACCAATAAAATGTGACATGTCTACTCTTGCTAATCAAATAAACTAAATAAACTAATAACTGCTATATTCTAGCAATTGTCGAACTTTGATTTATCCCTATTTTATTGAGGTTCCTTGATTTATACCATCTCTAACCTTTCTATCCTAACCAGATTTATGATGATTGAATCATCCTTTGGCGAGTCGGGCGCTATTTTCTGTTGAACGTATAAGATACAAGTATATAAAAAGCAAGCTGATATTTAGCAATAATTTAAAGGAGTTATGATGCGAGCAGTCCTAATGGCTGGGGGTTCGGGGACTAGATTGCGTCCTTTAACCTGCGATCTACCAAAACCCATGGTACCAATACTCAATCGTCCCATTGCCGAACATATCATCAATTTATTAAAGCGCAACAATATTACCGAAATAATTGCCACCCTTTACTATCTGCCTGATATCATGCGGGACTATTTTCAAGATGGTAGCGAGTTTGGGGTACAAATGACCTATGCCATAGAAGAGGAGCAGCCATTAGGAACAGCAGGATGCGTTAAAAATATTCAGCAGTGGCTAGATGGGACTTTTATTACCATTAGTGGGGATGCGATTACCGACTTCGATCTGCAAGCGGCGATCGCTTTTCATCGCGAGAAAAAGTCTAAAGCTACTCTGATTTTGACTCGCGTACCTAATCCCGTTGAGTTTGGTGTAGTAATTACCGATGAGGACGGTAAAATCAATCGCTTTTTGGAAAAGCCTTCTCTGAGTGAAGTTTTTTCCGATACTATCAATACTGGTACTTATATTTTAGAACCAGAAGTTTTAGATTATCTGCCAGAAAATGAAGAGTCGGATTTCTCTAAAGATTTGTTTCCCATCCTTTTAGAGCAAGGAGAACCGATGTATGGCTACGTTGCTGAGGGCTTCTGGTGTGATATTGGTCATTTGGAGGCTTATCGAGAGGCTCAATATGATGGATTAGAGCAGAAAGTTAAGTTAGAGTTTCCCTATCTTGAGAAATCTGCGGGAGTCTGGATTGGTAATAACACCTATGTCGATCCTAGCGCTAAGATTGAACCCCCCGTCATGATCGGTGATAACTGTCGCATTGGGGCCAGGGTAACAATTGAGGCAGGAACGGTAATTGGGGATAACGTAACCATTGGTTCGCATGCTACTCTCAAGCGACCGATTATCTGGAATGGAGCGACCATCGGCGAAGAAGTTCATTTACGCGCCTGTACTATTTCTCGGGGGACAAGAATGGATCGGCGATCGCAGGCGTTAGAAGGTTCGGTAATCGGCAGCTTATCTATTGTGGGGGAAGAAGCTCAAATAGCTCCAGGGGTTAAAGTTTGGCCCAGCAAGAGAATTGAATCTGGAGCCATTCTAAATATTAATCTGATCTGGGGCAACACGGCACAACGCAATCTTTTTGGGCAAAGAGGAGTCTCAGGATTGGCTAATATTGATTTGACTCCTGAATTTGTCGTCAAGCTAGGTGCTTCTTACGGTTCAACCTTAAAACTTAATTCTACAGTTATTGTCTCGCGAGATCAGCGCGGTGTTTCGCGGATGGTTAGCAGAGCAATTATTGCAGGATTGATGTCGGCAGGAATTAACGTGCAGAATTTGGAAGCCACGGCTATTCCGATTACTCGTACGATGATGACGACGATTATCGATGTATCAGGGGGAATTCATATTCGTCTTGAACCTGATCGAGCTGACTATCTGCTGATCGAATTTTTTGATAAGCAAGGTATCACTATTTCTAAATCCCAAGAAAAAAAGATTGAAGGAGCCTATTTTAAGGAAGATTTGCGTCGAGTATCAATTCAAGAAATTGGCAATGTCAGCTATCCTAGTGGAGTTTTAGATATCTATAGTCGGGCTTTTGCGAGATATCTTAATATTGCGGCAGTTCGCAACAGCAGCTCCAAAATTATTATCGATTATGTCTATGCCGTGGCTGGAGCAATTTTACCCCAGCTTTTGGCTAAGTTTGGTTGTGATGCGGTGGTACTAAATGCCAGTTTGCAAGAAATGGCAATTTCAGCAACCCAAAAAGAAATGCTATTAGATCAATTAGGTCAGGTAGTAGAAGCTCTAAAAGCTAATTTTGGCGTGCAGGTATCGGCAAATGGCGAGCAGTTTATCTTAGTAGATGAGGCTGGTTTACCAATTCGAGGTGAAACTTTAACCGCTTTGATGGTCAACACGATTTTTACGGCTAATCCTCGTAGTACCGTAGTTGTTCCCGCTAATGCTTCTAGTGCAGTGGAAGAAATTGCTCGTCGTCATGATGGTAAGGTAATTCGCACTAAGGTTAATCCTACGGCATTGATGGAAGCTTCTCAAGATAATCCTAATGTGGTGTTGGGTGGCAACAGCGATATGGGCTTTATTTTTCCTCAACTACATCCTGGTTTTGATGCCATGTTTAGTATTGCCAAGCTGATTGAAATGCTCACCATTCAAGAGCGATCGCTCGCTGATATTCGCCAGGATTTACCCAATATTTGTCATAAGTTTTGCTCGATTCGTTGTCCCTGGAAGGTTAAAGGTTCTCTAATGCGTCATCTAGTTGAAACTCATCCTAGAGAAAATCTAGAGTTGATCGATGGCGTAAAAATAATTAACTCACAAAACGATAATTGGGTCTTGATTTTACCCGATGCGGGGGAACCCCTAGTACATATATATGCCAATAGCGGCGATCGCGCTTGGGTGGATCGGCAGTTGACGGAATACCGCCAGCGAGTCCAAAATTTTATCGATCGCGAGCAGAGTTATTAGAGTTATTGATCAACTGCCCTTACAATTACGGAGGGATCAAACTCCCAGGATAAATAGTACAATTGTTTCATGTAGTTTTGAGTAATTTTTAGATATTAAGGAGTAGCAAATCCATGAATAGCTGTATTTTGATCGCGCAGATAGTCAGCGATCCTGAATTGCGTTCTACTCAAGATAATCTCAGCGTATCGACGATGATGGTTGAGTTTGAATCCACCAAAGAAGGTGAAGATCCAGGTAAAGTGCAGGTTGAAGGATGGGGCAAGCTAGCAGAAGAAATGAAGAATACCTACAGCGCGGGTAATCAGGTAATTATCGAAGGTCGTTTATCAATGAATCTGTTTGACATGCCTGAAGGATATAAAGAAAAGCGCGCCAAACTAGTGGCATCGCGTATTTATCCTCTTGGCGCATCTATCAACGATGCTTCAAGTTACATGCCTGCATCGCACGCAAGAGCAAATATCAGATAATGTAGTAGACTTCGCTCCTAGTCCTCAACCACAATCAGCTCCTACTTATGCAGAACCAACTCCGACAGCTCCTGAATCTGCCGCTAGCAGCGGTAGTAATGAGGATTGGGATGAAATTCCCTTCTAAACAGCATTAGTTCTGCTCGGGCGATCGCTATTTGCTTTAATTTTAATTTGTAATCTGTATCAGGCGATCGCTTTGGGCGACGATTAAGAATAGGGAATTTTCTCACAAAAGGTCAAAAAGTAAAAATACTTAGCAATTGAAGAGAACGTTAGGTAGCTAAAATAAAACTCTAAAATAAAACTAATTTCTCGCAGTGATTATTCATGAATACTTTTCCCGCAACCTTAGATGCAGCAGTTGAACAGGCAAAGGTAGCTACCCAAGCAGCGATCGCCGACGGCTTTAAGCTGATTCAGGTTGAGTTGGTTATTCCCGAAATTGCCCTCAAGTCTGAAGCCTTAGCCTTAGAATTCGCTCAACTATTTGCGGAAGCTGGTTCGCAGGTTAAAGTCATGTTTCCTGATACAGGGGCATCTGCCCTGGCAAAACGTAACTGGGGCGAACAGCCATTTAAAGTTACGGATATGGGGAGTCGCTTTACCTCTATTGGTACCCAGATTGCTGAATCAGATGAAATCTTTATTGTGGCTTGTCCTTCAGCGGTGGAGGTAGATCGAGCCGAGAAATTAAGTCAGCTAGCGGGCGATCGCCCTGTGATTTTTCTAATTCCTCAACTAGAAGACGTAGCGGTGGTAGGGATTGGTTTAGCCGCGAGACAATTGCGCGATCGCTTTATTAAAAATATCTACTCCAGCTATTATCTCCGTCCCCTAGAAGCAGGAGCTATTTTACGCTGTCATCCCTCACCCTGGCAAATCTGGCTAGAACAAGAATCGGGTTATGAACTGGCTACAGAGTTATCTAACAAGCCAATGGGAGAAGATTTAGAACGACTGATGCTTAGCTTGACTAACCCTGAAGGAAAAAACAGCAATAATAGCCAATTGCGCAAAAAGAGCAGTCTGCTAGGTAATTTACAGAAATTTCTTAAGGCTTTGAGTCAATAAAAGTTGGGACATGTAATTAAGTTTAATAAGTCCAAATATAAATTTTGGTTGGCTGCTAGCATTACTGTGGCGGTGCTGTTCAGCTTCTCAGGATTTGGACTCTCTTTATCTGAATACACTATTCAAGATGATGCTCGACAGCATGTTTTTTGGCTACAGCGTTTAAACGATGCCGATCTTTTTGCCCATGACTTGATTGCGGATTATTTTAGCTCAGTTGCTCCTGCTGGCTATAAATTTATCTATTGGTTCGCTAATCTGCTAGGACTCAAACCATTGATCTTTAATAAGATTCTGCCTTTATTTTTGGGAATTGGCAGTAGTGTTTATCTGTTTTTGGTAACTTTGGAGATTTTTCCCGTCCCCTTGGCAGGTTTCTTAACCAGCTTACTATTAAATCAAAATCTTTGGCTGTTGGACGATTTGGTTTCTGGGACTCCCAGGGCTTTTTTCTATGTTTTATTTCTGGGCTTTGTTTATTACTTACTGCGCCAACAACTATTACCTTGTTTGTTATTAATTATTTTGCAAGGTCTATTCTATCCCCAGACAGTCTTAATCTCCGCAGGGATCTTGACTCTAAATTTGATTACTCAAAAGCAGAACAGGTATTTATATTTAATCGGACTAATTACCGCTGTATTTACCTTGGCAATTTATAAACTTCAAGCCGTCGAATTTAGCGAGGTAATAACTTTAGCAACGGCGAAACAACTTCCAGAATTTTATCCAGGAGGTAGAAGTGAATTTTTTCTCGATAATTCTTGGTATTTTTGGTTAGCAGCCAGACGGAGTGGCTTTTTTCCCTTTGAATGGCAGTACTTTGCTCTGTGTTCATTTGGCTTATTCCTGCCCATAATTAGCCAGTTTTCCGAGCAATTTCCCTTGGTCAAGCAGCTAAACCTTAAAGCAGGAATTGTTTGGCAAATAATGTTTACCTCCTTGGGATTATTTCTGCTGTCCCACTTGATGTTATTTCGATTACATCTACCTAGTCGCTACTCCCAACATACTAGTCGAATTGCGATCGCCCTACTCGCAGGAATTACTGTGACGATCCTGCTGCACAAGCTAATTAATCTAGTTGCCAAAAATTCAAAAATAGGTCAGTTAATTATTCTGGCGATCGCTCTTAGTGCATCACTCTATCCTACCTATGCGGCACAATCCTACCCCTATCGACTAGGTTACGTTACGGGTAAAGCAACCGAGCTGTATCAGTTTCTCCAACAGCAACCCAAGGATGCAGTCATTGCCACCCTAAGTTCAGAAGGAGACTTTATTCCGAGTCTGGCTCAACGTACAGTTTTGACTGCGGAAGAATACAGTATTCCCTATCATTGGGATTACTACCAGCAGATTCGTCAGCGAACCAAAGACTTAATTCAGGCTCAGTATAGCCCCTCCCCAGAAGACCTGAATCAATTTATTCAGAAATATCAGGTCGATCTCTGGCTGATAGATCGAACAGCTTTTACCACTGAATACTTGAGCCTGAGCAATTGGTTAATGCAGTTTCAGCCAGAAACTAATAAGGCGATCGCCACTTTACAGCAAAAACAACAGCCAGTAATCATCAACAGCATGGAGCGATGTAGTATTTTTAATACTCCTGACTTAAATCTACTAGCTGGTAAATGTTTACTAAAAAATTAGCATTTCAGCATTACTGTACTAGCAAGGCAGTGCTTTGCCCTTAATTTAGATATCATTTTCGAGAATTGACCATGGTGCGACTAGAATATCTATAAAACAAATTAAAATAGCCAAAAACCAAGACCTATCTACGATAATTTCTAACTAAGTAAGTTATATAGGTCAATTCTTAAGATCGATAGTAAGTAGAATGTATATTCTCAATTAACTTAAATAAAATTTATACCAGTCTTAAAGTAACCTAAGTCTCTGCCCCAAAATTTGTATTTCAACGAATAATGCGATTTACTATTAAAAAACTATACTGGGTCGATATCTCGATTCTCTTACTGGCATTAATAGTAACGTTACTGGGAATTGGCAGCTATGGATTATATGAACCCCATGAGGGTCATTTTGCGATGGTAGGTCAAGAGATGATCTGGCGTAACGACTGGATTACTCCTTATCTTAACGGCTCGCCCTATCTCAATAAACCACCGCTACTATACTGGCTAATTGCAATTAGCACTAGTATTTTTGGTTCTTCTGAGTTTGCCGCCCGACTTCCCATTGGTATCGCAGGCTGGTGCGGCATAGTAATAGCTTGGAAATGGACGAGAGAACTTTGGGGAATTAATCCCAGCCGAGTTGCTGCTTTAATGCTTTCGGTAACGTTGGGGTGGTTTATTTTTACCCACCAGATATTAATTGATATCTTGCTGGGAACTTTACTAATCGGCAGTAATTATTTCTTATGGCGATCGCTTTATCAACCTCAATGCCGCCTAAACTGGTGGGGAACATACGTTACCCTGGCTCTATGTGTCTTAACTAAAGGGTTGATTGGCATAGTATTTCCTCTGGTGGGCTGTGCGATCTTGATAATAGTTCGGCAGGATTTAAAAATTATACGGCGGATCAAGCTATATCAGGGGTTGTTATTAATGCTAGCCATTATCTTGCCCTGGTTTATCGCGGTGGAACGGACAAATCCTGGTTTCTGGCATTACTTCATTGTTAACGAACACATCGATCGGCTGTTGGATCGTCGTTTTCCTCCAGACTATGAAGTTTCCAAAGTTAGTGCCGGGGGCTATCTGGCGATTACCGTATGCTGGTGTTTTCCTTGGATCTTATTTTTACCTTCGGTGATCAAATCTTCCTGGCATGAGTGGCATAGAGGATTTTTGGACAATGCCTCTTGCCTAGATCGTAAAAATAGTGACGCTATACTTCTGTTGGCAGCGGCGGCAATTTTACCTGTAATCTTATTTTTGCCTCTTTCTTCTCGGTTAATTTACTACAGCATTCCTTCTATCCCTGCCTATATCATTTTGTGTGCTGGTTGGTGGGATAAGCATAATCGCCCTCTGGCAAAGGTTAAACCCTGTTCTACTCTCATCGACTATCCCGTCCAGCATAACGGGTATTTTTCGCCGATCGGCACTCTTTGTCAATCCTCAGTTCAGGTAGTCAGCGATGTTATCCCCACGAAAAGCATTAATCTTTATAGTGCGATCGCCTTAATAATTGGTGTTGGCTTTTATGGTGTAATTATTGCCCTACCTCTGGTCATTACTACCCTACCAACTGTCTTGCAAACTTCTGAAATCGGCAGGTTAATTGCGGTGTCAGCAATTGTTTTAGGCACGGGCTGGTTAGCGACGGGATTTGCTCTACGGCGGCGATCGCCCTTGGCATGGCTACCCTTGTTTATCGTTCTGACTATTACTTATGTGGCAACAATCAAAGGATTTTCTCTCTATCAAAATATTCGCTCCTCAAAAAATCTCGTACTACAGGCAAATTCCTGCCTCAGCATCGATACCCTGTGGACTTTTGAAGGTTCTCGGGAAATCGGCGCAGCAGGAGCAATTGGCTACTATCTAAATCAGACTAAAGTTAAGTATATTCCTCAAAATCGATCGGGCTGGGCAATGGGAGAAAATAATCCCTATCGCACCGTTATGGTTCTAGCTGATAGCGGAAAAAACCGCATTCCGCCCCAGTTTCCTGGTTCTCTGTCTCAATACCTGATTACTAAAGCAGAATTGCAGGCTTACTGGGATAGCGATCGCCCGATAGTATTTCTGACGGACTTTCTCCGTTTACCTGGCGACAGTAGCGATCCTCTCTCCCTTAACCTACCCCAAGGAGCTAATAGTCCTTACCTAACTAGTGGTGAACGCCGACTTTATCTTAATCGAGCTGCTCAAAAGATCGCGGAAGATAAATGCCCCCAATAAGTGAGTGAGTCAAATTAATTAGAAGCTGGTTTGGTTAGAAATTAGAGAATTAGAGAATTAGAAAATTAGAGAGAGATGTATCGGTTTGTCCCAATAAGCTGGTCAAACTACTGGCGACTTAGGACTAATAACTGATAATATAGGCGATGCCTCTTGTAGGATTGAGATAAAGATTATGGCGTTAGTTGTGCAAAAATATGGCGGTACATCTGTTGGTTCAGTAGAGCGAATTCAGGCTGTAGCGAATAGAATTAGCCAAACTGTAAAGCAAGGAAATAGCTTGGTAGTGGTAGTGTCGGCGATGGGCAAAACCACTGACACTTTAGTCAAGTTGGCTAATCAAATTTCCAGCGATCCTTCTAAAAGAGAGATGGACATGTTGCTATCTACGGGAGAACAGGTAACTATTGCCTTACTCAGTATGGCGCTACAAGAATTGGGACAGCCAGCAATTTCTCTAACAGGGGCGCAGGTAGGAATTGTCACCGAAGCTGAACATAGTCGCGCGCGAATTCTTCAGGTATGTACCGATCGCCTGGAAAGGCATCTTAATAAAGGTGAAGTAGTTGTGGTAGCTGGTTTTCAGGGAGTTAGCAGCACCGAGGATTTAGAAATTACTACTTTAGGGCGCGGTGGCTCTGACACCTCGGCAGTGGCTTTAGCAGCTTCTCTCAAGGCAGAACGTTGCGAAATCTATACTGATGTACCAGGAATTCTGACTACCGATCCTCGTTTGGTGCCGACGGCACAACTCATGTCGGAAATCACCGCAGACGAGATGTTAGAGCTGGCTAGTTTGGGGGCAAAAGTATTACATCCCCGTGCGGTTGAAATTGCTCGCAACTATGGCATGCCGTTAGTGGTGTTGTCTAGCTGGAGCGATCGCCCTGGAACGAAAGTAGTTTCTCGTCTGCCCCAACCCCGCTCGCTCCAGGGGATGGAAATTGCCAAGCCAGTGGACGGTGTGGAGATAGACCGCGACCAGGCAAAAATTGCTCTATTGAGAGTACCCGATTTTCCTGGGGTAGCTGCCACCCTATTTGGTGAAATATCGCGCCAAAATATCGACGTGGATTTGATTATCCAATCGATTCATGAAGGAAACACTAACGATATAGCCTTTACTGTCGTTAATCGCCTCTTGCAGCCAGCATCAGCCGTAGCCGAGGCGATCGCCCCTTCATTGCGCAATAACCCTACCACAGCTAATGAAGCAGAAGTCATTATCGACCGCCAAATTGCTAAGGTCGCCATTTCTGGGGCTGGAATGATTGGTCGTCCTGGTATTGCCGCGAAAATGTTTAGAACCCTCGCTGATGCCAAGATTAACATTCAGATGATTTCCACTTCGGAAGTAAAAGTTAGCTGCGTCATTGATGAAACCGAATGCGATCGCGCCCTACATTTACTATCTCAGGCTTTTGGTGTAGATCTTGATTCGCAACCAGGAATTACTGCTAGTCGCGATCGGGGCAAGCACCCTCCAGTTAGAGGCGTGGCGCTCGATACAGATCAAGCGAGAATTGCCATTCGCCATGTACCAGATACTCCAGGGATGGCAGCGCAGATTTTTACCTTGTTAGCTAAAAATAACATTAGCGTTGATGCCATTATTCAATCTCAACGTTGTCATATTATCAATGGTTTACCAACCCGTGATATTGCCTTTACCGTTACTCAGTCTGATGCGGATTTAGCCTGTGAGGTGATTAGAGAATTAGATCGCCAGATTGGCTGTGGTCAGGTATCGGGAGATACGGCGATCGCCAAACTCAGTGTAGTTGGTGCTGGAATGATTGGGCATCCAGGGGTTGCAGCTAAATTTTTTGCGGCTCTTTCTCAAGAAAAAATTAATATCCAGATGATTACCACTTCTGAAATCAAAATCAGTTGTGTCATTGATGAAAACTACGGAGTTAAGGCACTCCAGTCCGTTCACGAAGCTTTTGGCTTGGGCGGCAAAGAACAGACAATTATTCCTGCTTAATTAATCACTAGAAATTAGGGAAGAGAAAAGAGAAATCACGATCTCAAGCTATTTAGTTATGGCGAAAGATTCAATCATTTTTTCCACAGAAGGTAGGTATCGCTCATAACTTTCGGGTTCAGCAGTATAGGTAATTACATAAGCTTGATTGTCCCTAACCGTCCAGGCTTGCATTCTTTGGACGGGAGAGCCACTTTCCTCTCCACGATAAATAATTTGTCGCCCTGCTTCTTTACCCAAATTAATTGCTTGTGCCTCGCCAACATTAGGATCGGACAGTCTTTTTATTTCAACTAGAGATTGCTCAGTATACTGCGCCAGAGAACTATCGCTAGCAAGATTTTCGACTAAGATACTCACTCTTTCCTTAAAATGGTCTGAATCTTCTTCCAGCGGGGAGAAAAATACTACCCCCGAAGCAAAAAAATCGTCTCGATTTTGGGACGACCAAGTTGTCGGATAATCGAGCGCAAAACTATAGCTCGAATTTTTATAAAGAGATAGCTCAATTTCTGGCTCAGTAGCTCTTTGTTTTACAAGTACCCACCCCCCTAGAGTAGCGATTAGCAACGCCAAAATTCCCCCTACTCCAGACAACACCATCGACCTTGATGTTTGGCGAGATGATCTATGACGAGACGAAGTTTGGTAAGAACTAGCTGAAACTGATTTCGGTGAAGAAGTTACCATGGTCTTTTCTATAGTTTTTTCCCCTCTCGGGAGGGTTTTAGAAGTGACAATGGTGGTTTTTCCCTCTCTGATAGAAAATGGTTGAGTCGGTTCTGGGGGAACAGATTTACGTTGAGGAACTATAACCGTCTGTTCGAGATTATTTTTGGTCAACTCTAACTGTTTTAAGTCCGATAGTACAATCCCTGCCGATTTATATCTTTCTTGAAAACGATAGCGAACCATTCGATCGAGAATATCTAAGAAGCGAGGTTGATAAGCCCGACTATTTAGCTGATTGCGCCAAATTATTTCTCCTCTGTTGTCAATCGCAAATTCCGTGGGGCTTTTTCCTGTTAATGCCTGTATAGCAATAATTCCCAAAGCATAAATATCACTATAAAAGCCAGGATGACCCATCATCTGCTCCATCGGCATATAGGATTTCGTGCCAACGGCTACGGTTTGTTTTACCTGTCCCGCCGCATCAATAATTTGGGTACTTACCTGCTTAACTGAGCCAAAATCAATCAGGATAATTTTCTCATCCTGGCGACGACGCATTAAATTAGAAGGTTTTAGATCGCGATGGATTACACTATGCTGCTGGACGATTAATAATACTTCGAGAGTATCTTGCAACAAAGCAATTGTTTGGGATTCTGACCAAGACTGACCAGCAATTATTTCCTGGCTCAAATCATGACCCTCGATCAATTCCTGAACCAAGAAGAAGTCATTATTCTGTTCAAAATAAGCTAATAGTCGGGGAATGCGATCGCAATGCCCCAAGCGATTCATGATCTCAGCTTCGCGATTAAATAACCTTCTGGCTATGGCTAAGGTTTCAGGATTGACTGTTTTGGGCTTTAGTTGCTTAACTACACATTGGCTGTCAAAGCATTGCTGGTCTTGAGCTAAAAAAGTTACCCCAACACCACCTCTTCCTAGCTGTCTGACGACGTAATAACGTCCCTGAATAGTTTTTCCTACAAGATTGTTATCCATCGACACAATTGTCTAAAAGACTGTTGACTAAATCTCCATAATTTTAATACCTCTTTAGTTATACAGAGGGTAACATTCAAGATTAAAGTTGTAAGTTGCTTTTTTAAGTACGGAAGTCGATTCAGATAAAGTTTATTGTAAGTGAGTGTAAAGTAGAGTAAAAGTTTCCTCTACCTGTTCTCACGCTATTTTAGATTGATTTTGTCTGTCTATTCTTCTAGTTCTCCAGCTTCAACTTCAACTTCAAGCGGTGGAACTGGCGCAACCGCAGCGATCGCATCATCTTTATCTAACCTTTGTACCCTAACACCAGTAGCATTACGAGACTGTAAAGAGATCGCCTTGACTGCCTGACGAATCATAATCCCGCGATTGGTGACAATCATCAGCTCATCCTCGGGGTGGACAATGTCAATTGCCACTAGGCGATCGTCGTTGGACTTGAACTTAATCGCTCGCACTCCCACTCCTGCTCGATTTTGCAAACGGAATTTACCAATGGGGACTCGCTTGCCGTAACCGTTATTGGTAATTGCCAGCAGCCAGGGACCCTGGTCTACGGCTTCATCTACCACTAGTTCATCTCCGCTATCTTCCTCTTCATCATCTCCTGCCTCGCCAATGGTAGCAACAATCTGAGCGGGAATAATATCCATGCTGATTAGCTCATCATTGCCTCTCAACTTCATTGACTTGACACCCTTGGTCGATCTCCCCAGAGGACGTAGCTGTTTATTATTAGTCTGAAAATGAATTGCCATACCCTGGCGTGTTCCAATAATAATGCTGTCTGATTGAGTTGCCAAGCGTACCCAGCGTAGCTCATCTTCATTCTGCAAAGAAATTGCAATTAAACCATTAGAACGAATATTGGCAAAAGCGGCGAGGGCAGTTTTCTTAATATTTCCCTTACGAGTCAACATTACCAGATATTCATCTTCAGTAAATTCACTCACGGCAATCATGGAGGTAACTTTTTCCGACTGAGAGACGGGCAGCATTTGAATGATCGGAATTCCTCTGGCGGTACGGGAAGTGGCGGGAATTTGGTAGGCAGAGAAAGAATATACTACTCCGCGATCGCTAAAAAACAGCACCGTATCATGGTCGCAACAGGTCATGAAGTGTTCCACACCATCATTTTCCTTGATCTTAGCGGCGGCTTTTCCCCTGGTAGCCCGACTTTGAGCTTCAAAGGTACTAACGGGCATTCGCTTGATATAGCCCTGTTCCGTCAGCAAAATCACCGACTGTTCATTGGCAATCAGGTCTTTGTCTAGTAGCCCTCCTTCTCCCTGGACAATTTCTGTCCGACGCGGGGTAGCATGAACATTCTTGATCGTAGTTAATTCCGACTCGATAATTTCTTCAATCCGCTCTTTTCGCGCCAAAATATCGTTGAGGTCGCTAATCTGAGTTTGCAAATCCTCATGCTCTGCCTGGATTTTTTCTGCTTCAAGGGCAGTCAGACGACGTAGCTGCATCTGCAAAATAGCGTCGGCTTGGGTTTGCGATAAGCCAAATCCTTCTACTAGTTCATTTTTAGCCGTGGCGGTATCTGCCGCACCACGAATCAAGCCAATGATTGAGTCAATATTTTCCAGGGCAATCATTAAGCCTTGGAGTAAATGATCTCTTTCCTCAGCCTTCCGTAACTGATAGCGAGTTCTTCTGGTGATTGCTTCAACGCGGAATTCTAAGAAGACTTCGAGGAAGCGACGGAGCGTTAAAAGCTGCGGATCGTTGTTGACCAGTGCCAACATGTTTGCGCCAAAGTTACTTTGAACCGCCGTTTGCTTATAAAGATTATTTAAAACCACACGAGGATAGGCGTCCCGCTTGAGTTCGATCACAATGCGCATCCCAGTGCGATCGCTCTCATCGCGGATATCGGAAATGCCGTCAATTCTCTTGTCGTTAACCAGGTCGGCAATCTTCTCAATTAAGGCTGCCTTGTTGGTTTGGTAGGGCAGTTGAGTAATAATGATCGCTTCTTTATCGGCTCGACCACGCTGTTGGAGAGTTTCAATTTCTGCTACTCCCCGCATGGTAATGGAACCTCGACCTGTGGTGTAGGCTTCTTTAATTCCTGCTCGACCAAGAATTTGCCCCCCTGTAGGAAAATCTGGTCCCTTGATGTACTGCATCAGGTCTAGATCGCTAATCTCAGGATCGTGAATCAGGGCGATCGCCCCTTCAATTACTTCCCCCAAATTATGGGGCGGAATATTGGTCGCCATGCCCACGGCAATTCCTGAGGAACCATTGAGCAGTAACTGTGGAATCCTCGCAGGTAAGACAATTGGCTCCTGTTGAGAACCATCAAAGTTATCGGCAAAATCTACTGTTTCTGCTTCAATATCCCGCAATAGTGAATCCGTTGCCAATGCCTGAAGACGACACTCCGTATAACGCATGGCGGCGGGAGGATCGTTGTCGATCGAGCCAAAGTTCCCATGTCCGTTGATTAGAGGATTTCTCATGGAAAAATCCTGTGCCATTCTGACTAAAGCGTCATACACAGCAGTATCACCGTGGGGATGATATTTACCTAATACCTCCCCGACAACACGGGCGCATTTACGAAAGGGTCGGTCTGGGGTTAATCCAAGTTCGTACATCGCATACAAAATGCGACGATGGACTGGTTTTAGACCATCCCTGGCATCTGGCAATGCCCTGCCGACAATCACGCTCATGGCATACTCCAGGTAGGAGCGCGACATTTCGTTACTTAAATCAGTGGGGATAATCCTTTCCTGGGAAGTGGTCATACTCTGAAAAACTCCAAATATATGCAATAATTTGGGTTAATGGCTGATAAACTCCACAAACTTCTTTTTTATAGCCAATAAAGCCCAATATAATCGCATTCTGTGATTATATTCTAGCACATTTTGTCGCTTTCTGTTGGGACAAAAACCTTGCCACAGCTACCACAGAAGACCTTGAGAACCCCAAAAATTCTGAAGAGCTATTTTCGGCTAATTTTTTGCCATAATTTACTGATTAGGTGCTGTGTTTTCAATTGTGTAATTCGTTTGCGGTCTAGATTTTTAATATCAGCAGATAGCTGGGATTTAACATCAAAGAAATAGTTAATTTCAGTTAAAATTACCTTTAATCTAGCAATTAGCTGTTCGCTACGATATTCTGCTAACCAAGAGGTTGATTTTTCTGGAGTTCTTTGGATTGCCGCCTCAATTCTTTGCCGATCAAACTCAAGGGAATAGCCCGCAATTTTCTGACAGTTAAACCCAGGATCGAGAAAGTCTGCTAGTCCATGATTAACGCTGGAAAATACTTGACACCCGCAGGCTAAAGCCTCTAAAGGTGGCAGACCAAAGCCTTCTGTAACTCCACTGATAGCCCAATATTCCGCCGAATCATATAAATAAATTTTACTGCGATTGAACAATCGGGCTAAATCAGGAACGTAACTGTCGATAATTTTGACTTGGTATTGAGACTGTAAGGCAGGAATCAGTTGCTGGAGTAAATATACGGAAGATTTACGAGTCTGAACCAAAATATCAATATCTCTAGGTTGCTCTAGATTGCGAAATTCGTCACTAATCAGGTTTGGTAAGTAGTAGATCAAACTATTCGCAGCACACTGCCCCCAATAGCCCATCGTGTTGCGGCTAACGGCAATAATTGGCACTTGAGGTGGTAGAACAAAACCATAGTTGGCACTATGGGCATGATAAATGATATTTTGACCTCGAAGTTGCTCGATGATCTGCGGCACGTCAAAGCCCCAACCGATCATAAAAATTTCTGATTCAGGGTTACTGCCTGGTAATATATCAGCCAGAAAATGATGCTGTTGTTCTCTTTGGCGATAAGTAACTATTTCTGCACCACAAATATGCTGTGCCAATCTACAGGTATTTAATTCTGCCCATAGCCCACCACCGCCAAATTTTCCCGTTGTTCCAGGTAGTAAAAAATATAATTTGCGCAAATTCTTCACCAGTCATCAGCTTCTCGCTAATTGTTCATTGTTCGCTGTTCATTGTCAATGGCTATGGGTAGCCATACAATAAAGGTTGTACCTGGACTGTCGGATGACAAATTATTGGGAGAGATCAATTCAATTTTTCCACCCATTTTAGTAACTAGCTGTTGCGCGATCGCCAGTCCTAAACCCGTTCCTGGAATATCACTATCAGCCTGAATGCCTCGGTAGTGTCGTTCAAAGATCCTTTCTCGATCTGCAAATGGTATGCCATAACCTGTATCTTTAATCGCTATGCCGATCATCGAAGTAGAGTTAGTCTTCACAAATTCAAGCTCGATTTTTCCTCTAGCTGGAGTATATTTTAGAGCGTTGTCAACCAGATTGTTAAGAATTTCTCTTAAGGCAGCTAAATCTCCTCGAACCTTGGGTGTAATTGTGGGGATGTGATTAATCAACTCAATCTTTTTCTCTAGTGCGATCGCTTGAGTCGTATCTAGTAAAGGTTCTAAAATTTCTTTCAAATCAACTGAATCTAATTCAGTCGGCGAGCTTGGCAACAGAAAACTACTTTGATCGACGTTGTTGTTACTTTCTAATAGAGGTATTAAGTTCACCCGATCTGAAACTGATGAATTAACTTCAGGTAGCTTAGTTGATTCTATTTCAAACTGCTCTAACAAAGTTTGTAGGCGATCGCCTTGGGCTAAAATGCTTTGCGCTAATTTACGATGAGCATTGTTAGGTAACATGCGCTTTAGCAATAATTTGCCGAATGTTCTCAAGGCTGTCAAAGGATTTCTTAACTGATGAAATAGGCTATCCAAGCGATCGTGTTCGATCTGCCTCAGGCTTTCTTGAATTGCTAATTCGCCTTGTGTCCAATGATACTGAAACTCCAAAAATCGAGCGATCGCAATAGTACGGGCAATTTCCTCGATCTGCTTGAGTTCTTTCTGCTGCCATTCGCGATCGTCACGTCTGGTTACCAATAGACCGATAAAAGTTTCTTGGTGGATTAAGGGTAATATTAGCTGCTGCGCTTGTGAACACCCAGATTCCCAATCCGATCTGGATTCAGTTTCACTGATTAAACTATCAGGTAAGAATTTGGCGCTCGAATGAGATGGCAATGTCTGCCAGATCTCAGATAACTTGACTGGGGACAGTTCAAAAAAGTTTTGCGTTTCAGTCTGAGGATAAATAGCGAAGGGAAACAATTGTGCCTGAACATTTTCACTAATTTCTTCTGTCAAATAAACAACACTCCATACCGCCCCTAAAGTTTGTGACAGTAAAGTGAGCTGAGATCTGCATAAAATAGTAAATTCAGAACTGGAATTATGGTTAATTGACATTAATACTCCATAAGCAGAAATTTTGCCAAATGTAACATTTAGTCCCCAGGAAAATAATCGTCAGCTTTAGTTATAATTTATCATTTTCCGATCCTCAAAGTAAGAACCAACATAGCATTTATATGTCATCTCTCCTCTGACTTTTCTTCAGTAGTTTCCGCCCAAGACAGTTGATTTTTTTTGTTCATTACGATACAATAAAAACGAGAATAGTAGCTATTGACACAGTATTCAGTAAGTAAATTTTAGGAGGCAAAGGGGTTGGCAAGGAAACGTAAACGCAAGAGTCGTCGTCGCCAAGAAGGTCGTAAAATTCTAGAGCTTGTTCCTCAATATCATATTGAAAGTGGTGAAGATAAGCCCGTAACCGCTGCTCGCAACTATATATCTTCTATTGGAATTGAACCTCCAGCAGTTTTGGTTGTGAAAAGAAACGAACACACTACAGATCGTTACTTTTGGGCTGAAAAAGGTTTATTTGGCGCTCAATATGTTGAAGAAAATCACTTTTTGTTTCCTAGTTTACAGGAAATTGATATTCAAGAGTGGGAAAGTGACAAAGTTATTGCTACAGTAGCTACTCACTGAAATTTTGCTCGAGAAAAGTCGCTTGAATTGAAGGCTAGTTGAGAGGAGATAGACATTGGTTTATCTCCTCTTATTATTTATTGTGTAAGGACAACAACCTTTACTCAAGATCTTATTTACTAAATTTTTTTCAATTTTATTACAGAAAAGTAACAACTTATTATTTATTTACTTAATCTATTTAATTACCCATAATTAGTCAGTCGCTGGTTTGTAGGGGTAAATGTTCCTGTAACTGAATTAGTTCATCCCTATGGGCAGTAACACTCACTAGGCTTGAATTATCTGGTGTGGATGTTACCTTTAGCAGTATTGTTTCCCAACGACCAGCTTTACGCCAATAGAAAAACCCAGCCAAGGGAGCAATTAGAACTAATAGCCAGAATAAACTATTAGAATTTGGCAACAATAAAAACAATATTAAAGCGAGACAAGATAAACCAACTACTGCCAATAAACTCAACAATACCGCCAAAAATACGCTGGGTTGAACATATCCTTTAAAAGCAACTTCTTTATTCTGAGGGTCTATAGAAGTTAGCTGATAAGCTCTTGCTTCAAAATATTCCTGCAATTTTTTAATTAAAATGTCTGCTGATTCCTGAGGAACAAGTTCAATTTGCTTGGTACGATCCTTAACCGAAGCACGAATAAAGAAAAACAGCCCAATCATCATCAGCAGGGTCAGGAAAAAAGTAGAAGATATAACTGGCAAATTCACTATGTTTAACTGAGTTTAGTTTTCTTAACAATACTCTAAAATATATAGCAATTGACAGCAGCTTGGATATACAGACTTCTCAATCACCAACAAATAGCGACTTGCTTGACAAAATTTCAGTAAATTATTTGCGATCTGTATAATAATTGTTGTAGTAATGGTAGGAGCTGGTGGTACGATTCACTTGATTTGCAACCATACCTAACACTGGAACCTTTGAGATTCTAATATTATCTATATTCTGTTTAACCAAAGAGCGATCTGTTTTGCCGATTCTGACAACTAAAACTACACCATCTGTACGGCTAGACAAAATCCTGCCGTCGGCAAAGCCTAAAATTGGTGGAGTATCATAAATAATCAAATCATATTTCCTGCTGCTCTTTAGGCACTCCATTAAAGCGTACATCTTCTGAGAAGAAAGCAGGCGAGTCGGGTCTGGAGGTATTTCTCCTGCCGTGATCACCGATAAATTTTCCCACTGAGGAACTTTAATAATTGCTTCTTCCACATCAAGACCAGTAGCCAAGATATTACTCAAACCTTCATTATTCTCAACGCCAATCCAGCGATGAACTTGAGGACGACGCAAATCAGCATCAATTAAAAGTACTCTTTGATCCATTGCTGCTGCTGCCTGCGCTAAATGGCAGGAAACAGTAGACTTTCCTTCAGATGGAATCGAGGAACTGATCACGAAAGACCTTATTGACGTGTCAGAGCCTAAAAACTTAAGATTAGTACTAAGAGAGCGAAACGATTCTAAGAAAGGAGAAGAGCCATACCATTTTTTTTCATGATTAACCGTAGGTATAGGTGATTCTTTAAGAGAACGATTGAGATTTAGCTTAACGTTGCCAACCTGTAACTGAGGAAGACTAATTTTCTCTTTTTTAGGAGTTGCTTCTAATTCGTCTAAGGGCTTAAGATCTTTCTGAATCGGAATGAACCCTAAAATAGGCAAATTGATCATCTCCTTCAACTCTTCAGAAGAATGGAATACAGGATCGAGACGCTCTGCTAAAAGTGCTGCGGCGAAACCCAACATTAAACCAGAAATCAAGGATAAAGCAAGATTACGCGCTGGTTTGGGCGATATGGGATTTTCCAGCACCTTTGATTGAGCAATTTCTTGCCAGGGAAGTGCTTCTTGCGCTCCTTTAAGCTGAAGTTCTTCTTGAGCCGTCAAAAATCGGTTCAAACTTTCGGTGGCAACCGTTAACTGTCGATTTAAATCAGTATACTGACGAGCTATTACAGGCATCTGCTTGATTAAATCACCCAATTTAGCGATCGCATCTTGTAGAACTCTTTCTCTCAACTGGAGTATCTGAATTTCATTGGCAGATTCAATATATTTTTGGTTCAGCTCTAGACGTAGGGTACTAGGAGAAGTCAAGTTAGAGGAATTATCAACTGCATTCGCCAAATTCTGTCCCAAAATTCCCCCAGCTTCCTGCTGGAGCAGCTTAAGTAAACTGGCTTTCTTATCCTCTAAAGTCTCAACGACTGGATTTTGCGCTGAGAAGCGAGAAGATTCTTGAGCTAGTTCAACCTCAACCTTCTGTAGCTCATCAAGTAAACTTTGATATCGAGGAGACTCACTAAGATAGCTAGCAGCCAAAGCTTGTTGCGGTTGTAGTCCCAACTGATTCTGCAATAAAGCGTAAAGAGATTTCGTTTCTTTTAGTTTACTTTGAGTATCAAAATACTTTTGCTCAAAATTAACCTGCTGCTGAGCCAAAATCTCGGCTTGCATTTCTGGATCGAGAAGATTATATTGCTGACGAAATCTTTGCAGCTTACCCTGCAATGCATCAACTCTTGCCCTTACTTCTGGTAATTGTCCTTCAACAAAACTTATTCCCTGTCTTACCGCCATTCTTCTTTCTTCTAGGGAATAGCGTAAGTAGGCTTGGGCTAAATTATCCAAAACAAACTGGATTTTCTCAGGATCGTTATCAATATAAGATATCTTTAAAATCTTAGTTTCATCTAGCTGTTCAATTCTTAAAGGAGATTTTTTCGGTTTAATCAGTTCCTTATATTCAATTTCTGGATATTTGCTAGATAGTTTCTTAATAATCGGGTTTAAAACTTGTGGACTGCGCAATACTTCAATTTGCGTTTCATAGTCCAAGCCACCAAAATCTTGCTGCAATACGGATAAAGTATCTTCCTGCTCTTTTGCCACAGGCTCTACCAAAAGCTGAAAACTGCCTTCATATTTTGCTTTCTGGTTAAAAGTTATAATTGCTGTCACAGCAGTTACACCAGCAACTACAGCACAAATCAAACGTAGACGATGCTTGACTATGCTAGTTAGTTGACGTAGATCGAGACTGTCCCCCTCTGTTTCCCTCAGTTGATTAACTACTGGTAAAGAATAGGCATGGGCATCATTTCCAGTTTTATAATTCACACCATTGCCGTTTTCATTCTGGAGAAGGTAAGTGGAACGATCTGAACTTCTATCGGGCATTATTTTACTAATCCTCACAACACGGATTACTTTAAATTAGTCGCATAATAACCCATTGCCACTGCAAAGTGTAGCAGAGCAATGGGTTGATTTTGAAACAATCTCTGATTTAGAAAATGGCGTTAAATAGACCAAATATTCCACCAAGTGGGCTAGTAAATTTACCTACACTATCGGCAGTTTTAGTCGAGCCTGAGCGACCAACGACTACAACATCGTTCTGGTTGAGAACAGGATTAGATTCTTCATTTACTTCTGCACCAAGGTCAACCTTAATTTTACGCTTTTCAACCGTACCGTTTGGCTTGAGACTAACCAATTCAACTTCATTACTATTGGCGCGTTGAGAGTCAAATCCTCCCGCTGCGAGTATGGCTTGATTTAGCGGAGTGTTTGGTTCTACTTCCACAGGACCAGGAGTAACTACCTCTCCCACAACATTTACCGTAACTGTCTCTGGTGAAAAAGTTGTAGATGCTAGTTGTCGCCTATCCTCTTCGCTAAGAGCTGTGGCTTTGGGAACAATGATTCTGTCTCCTTCTTGCAAGATAATATCTTTACTGGTGTCTCCAGACTGAATCACTTCCCATAGATTTACGGCAATAATTTTCTCATCGCCATTCCAAGCAGTTCGCTTAACCTGCACGTCTCTGAGATCTGCGAGGGGTTTGATACCATTGGCAGCATTAATCGCTTGGGAAAGTCGAGGGGGGATAGACTCTTGCTTTTGTTGATTGGCTCCACCATTGCCATCTCTACTTAGCAATTCAGGCTGAATAAAGTGGGAACCAGCACGATATACTTCTCCTACTACAGCTACTTTAATTGGCTTATCTGACTGTAAACCAAAACTAGCTTGAGCTAAACGATCGAGTTCAGCAGTGTTGATTTCGTCAGTGGTGGGAACAAAAATGGTGTCACCATCACGCAAAGAAATATCCTGTCTAATTTGATTTTTGGTCAGCAGATCCCAAAGGTTAGCATTGTAGACAACTTCTTTTTTACCACTTTGTCTGGCTACTCTAACGTTACGTACATCAGCAATGGTAGTAATTCCCCCTGCTTGCTCTAGCATATCGGTAACGGTCGGAAATTGCGGATTATCAGCAGTAAGGGCAACTTCATAAGCACCAGGATTATCTACTTCACCAGCAATACCAATTCTTAGGGGACGAGGTGCAATCAAGCCAACTGTAATAATTGGTCTTTTTAGATAGGTTGCATATTTTTTAGAAACTGCTTCAGAGGTCTCTTTTAGACTTAATCCTCTAACGTCAACTCTTCCGACTAGAGGCAAGCTTATAGTACCATCGACTAATACAGGATATTCACCGCTGTATTCTTCTACCTGAAAGATATCGAGTTTAATCTGATCGCCAGCACCCAATGTATAGTCAGTTTCATCGGTAGCAAAATCAACATTAGCTGGAGGGAGGGGCGCAGTTACCTGTCCAGGATTTGAACTAGGAACCTTAGAATCTTCTAATGGCGGCAAATCTCTATAATTGAACTGAGGCTTTTCAGCTGGAGAATCTACCGAATTTGTATCTTGAAGTTTGATCGTATTTTCTTGAGCGATCGCTGGAGCGGATATCAGGGCTAATGAAAGGGCTAGTGCGATCGCACTATAATTATTAACTCGATCTAAAAATAATTGATACAAAACAGATGTAGTTTTCATAAAAATATCACAATGAAAAAAAGTAAATTATTGCGACTAGACTATTATTATTATCTCTCAAGGTTAAAATGTCGAAAAATCAAAAGCAAAAGTTCCCTTACTTAATAGGTTCAAAATGGACGGCGAGCCAAAAAACCTGGGGCTGGAGACATTTCCAAGTAATTAATCGCCAAAACCAAGGAAAATGGGTCTTTGCAGAAATGGTAGCATCTTGCGATTCCCAAACACGCTTCTGGCTCAATGCGTCTCAACTCAAGGACGATTCCCTCTGGTCGCCAGGGTGGAAAACTCTTCAAGAGATGGCTCAAACCTCAAACTATGGTGACGCTAATAATTCTAACTATTAATCTTGCTTATTTATTTAAAGATTAAGTCAAGTTTTCGATAACAGAGATCGATAAATTGACTTTAAAAGATAATAGCACTATCTTCGATGATTGCTTTTTAGGTTGAAAATAAAAATTTTAAGCATCAATGAATCGATCCTGCTGTGACATATCAAATACAAGCAAAATCGCCTAAAAAGTTGCCTTGCTTCAGAATCTTTTCTAGATATTAAATCAAGAGTAATATTAAAATTTTTAGGACTAAACCATGTAGTTAAATTAACGGTAATCGATATGCCAACTACTTAAGAATCAATAGCTAGCTAGAATACGTAGGCTCAGGCGATCGCCCAAATGTCTTGTCCAAAACTTTACAATAGGTATCTAAAAGACCACCAGGAAATTACGGATAATGGCGATCGCCTACAATAGTATTGCTTACTGAGATGGTCAAGTCAAAAAAGCTGATAGCTTAATAACAGATACAATTTAAAGTTTTGCGCCTAGAGCAATTAATAAATGATTCAAGCATTAAGAGGAACCAGAGATATCTTGCCAGAGGAAATTGGTTACTGGCAGTTGATTGAAGCAACAGTAAGAGAAATACTTGGTCGAGCGGTATATCAAGAGATTCGCACACCGATTTTTGAGCAGACGGATTTATTTGAACGGGGCATCGGTGAATCGACCGACGTAGTAGGAAAAGAGATGTACACCTTTAGCAGTCGTGGTGATAAATCGATTACCCTCAGACCAGAAGGCACAGCAGGGGTAGTGCGGGCTTATATCCAGAATAAGCTGCATGCTCAAGGAGGAGTACAACGTCTATGGTATACAGGACCTATGTTTCGTTACGAACGTCCCCAAGCTGGTCGTCAGCGTCAGTTTCATCAAGTTGGATTGGAATTACTGGGTTGTGATGCTCCTCGTGGGGATGCGGAGGTAATTGCCTTAGCAGCTAATATTTTGCAAACTTTAGGTCTAAAAAATCTGGAATTAGATATCAACTCTGTGGGAAACGGGGAAGACCGAGCCAACTATCGCGAAGCTTTAGTTAGCTATCTAGAACCCTATAAAGATGATTTGGACGAAGACAGCAAAGATCGTCTAACTCGCAACCCACTACGGATTTTAGATAGTAAAGACCCGAAGACTCAAGAAATTGCCAACAATGCGCCCAAAATTACCGAACACCTGAGCGAAAAGTCGAAAAAGCATTTTGATACGGTGTTACAGCTACTTGGGGATCTAGACATTAAATATCAAATCAATCACTGCTTGGTCAGAGGCTTAGATTACTATACTCATACGGCTTTTGAAATCAAATCTCACGATCTGGGCGCACAGGCAACAGTATGCGGCGGCGGACGTTACGATGGCTTGGTTAAAGAACTTGATGGTCCAGAAACTCAAGCTGTGGGTTGGGCAATTGGCATGGAAAGACTAGTTTTGTTGTTACAACAGCTCAATGCTAGTCCTGTTAATAGTCCTAACCTATATATTGTGTCCCGTGGAGAAGCAGCAGAAGCACAGGGATTGTTGTTAGCACAAAAATTAAGGAGTTTAGGCTTAGGTGTCGAATTAGATCTCAGCGGTAGCACCTTCGGTAAACAGTTTAAAAGAGCCGATCGCAGTGGCGCAGTTGCCTGCATAGTCATCGGCGATGCAGAAGCGGAAAATAAGAGCGTTAACCTGAAATGGTTAGCATCAGGTGAACAACAGGCGATCGCCCAAACCGATCTACTAGCCATGACTGGGGAATTAAAAACTAAGATCGCTGCCTTATAAAGATGCTTGAACTAGCCAATTCAAAATAAGCAACCCCTAAGAAATAAATTATTTCTTAGGGGTTAAATAACCAAGAGCTAGTTTGACTAATTGGGATTGAGTTAATCAGTTGACCTAAAGCGATCGCCTTTTTAATACTTAATGGTGTTTGGCGGTCAAAACCCAACAAAGAGTGGGAGACATAACTGCTGTAAAGACAGTAATAATGCTCAGTAGCCAAAATAAATCGCTGTTTACGAAATCCATTGATAATTACCTCTCAAGATAAACATTGTAAGGTGCGTTCCTTCGAGAGACTTCTCCTACTTCCGTCCGTCTAATTTGTAGTTAGAAGGATGAACGATGGTCTAATTGCTTACATATTTATTATCGTATTTTTAGCTAAATTTTGCTGGTTCGGTAATCACCCAGCTGGGTAGAGATTTACAGTTGCCGAATTTATTTTTAGATTGGCGATCGCTTTTTAGATTCAATTTTCCAATGTAATTAAATGTAATTAAAAATGTAATTAAACTACCTAGATTTTGGTGGTTTATTTGCGCTTAATTTTGTTATTTCTTCGGTGTATGCGGGAATGATAGTTCTATAAGCTTACTTACCCATAACGTCAATTTAGAGCATAATTTTATGGATTTTAACGATCGCGTCAAAGCATTTGCGGCTACAATTCCTCAAAAATTAGCTGGAATTAAAACTGAAGCAGCTACACAGCAATTTTTAGTGATGCCTTTTATTCAACAAGTATTAGGATACAATCCCTTCGATCCCAATGAAGTTATGCCAGAATACGATGCCAATGTAGGTGCTGCTAAAAAATTTAAATTAGACTATGCAATATTTCAAGATGGTCAGCCATCTCTTTTAATTGAGTGTAAATGTTAAAGCTTTACTGAAAGAGCAAATGAAATCACCAGATGAAGACTTTATCAAATATTTTTTCAAAGAATTATGTCCTGACAACCATTTTACTGGACAGTTGAAAGAAGATTTTTTTGGCTATACTCTCAGGGGCATTAAAGAATTCATTACAGAAGAAATGAAACATCTTTTAGATGATGCAGTTAATCCACCAGAACTAAAGACAGAGAACGATAATGATCGAGGATTAAAAGAAGAAAACCAGACAGAATTTACGGAAGATGAGCGAGAAGGACATTACATAATCAGAGCGATCGCTAGTTCAGTAGTATCGCCATCTCGCATAACTTATAAAGATACTGCAAGCTACTGTAATGTTCTTTTAGACAATAATAGTTGGAAACCAATTGTCCGTTTACATTTTAATAATTCCAAGAAAAAGAAATTAGAAATATTTTCAATAGATGATCGGGGAAGTAGATTCTCTACCCTATTTCCGATCGATGACATAAATGAAATTTATAATTATGCTGAAAAGTTTAAGTCAATTGTCATATCTTATGAGGAAGGGAAGGCAATTAAATCTCAGCCATAATTTACCTTAGACGTATTATCTAAAAATCCCAATACCTGCTTGAAAGCTATGTTTAGCTTATATGAAAAATTACCAATCGTCTTCTAGCTGAGCTACCATCTCTGCTACTGCTTCGGCTTCCTCGTCCTCCTCTAGATCTTCATCACCCCAGGCTTCAGATAGAGGTTGTACTACTTTAGAAATTGCATCCTGGACAAAGGATTTAACAAACTCATCACGCCGACTGAGCTGAAACTGCTGCTGTACTACTTCCGTGATGCCGCCATCGCCCCAATCTAAATTGCGTCTAAAATATTCGATAAAGCTTTTACCTGCTATGCGAGTTAGGTATGCCGCAGAAACTGCTTGGATGGCTTTCCCAACGATATATGTAGCAAAGTTCAACTGCAAGGCTTTGGCTAAAAGATCTACCGCACCTTTGACTACTCCCAGACTGACTAAGGTTTTTCCTAAAGACAAAGCCAATTCTTTCCCTTGTTCGAGGTCTAGCTCGATATTATAGATTCTGCCGATTTCAATGACCATTTGAGCGTTAACCGCAGCGGTAGCCAACATATCCACTACTGGTACAGGAGTTACGGCAATTACTCCCGCGCTGATCCACTGATAGCGATCGATGATTTTATCTGATTCTCGTCGTCGTTGGTTTTCAATAATAGTGCGGGCTTCCTCTCCCAAACGATGAGACTGAAGCAAGATATTATCGGCAATTAAATCTTCTCCTTCGGCTCGTAATACCGCCACCAATCTTTTAATCAGAGGCAAGATTTCTACGGTCGGATCGACAATTTCGCCAGTAGCCAACTGTACGGGTTGAGGATTGGCACAGATAGCCGTAACGTCACCAGCGGGAATAAATGGCTTGACTCTTTCCTTGAGTCTACCTAAAATCATTTCTCGATCTTCGTCGGTATAAAGATCTGTTTTATTAAACACCAAAAGCGATCGCTTGCCAATTTCTGCTAAGGTTTTTAGAGGCTCATATTCTGACTGTCGCAGATCGTTATCGACGGTAAAGACAAGTAAGTCAGCTTCTGTTGCTAGCTGCTTGGCTACTTTTTCTCGGTCTGTCCCCACAATGCCTGCTTCTAAAATCCCTGGAGTGTCAATAATTAGGATTTCTCTGCCTACTCCCCGCAGCTTTAGACTATAGGTTTCTCCTTGAGTAGTGGTTCCCATAATGGGGTTGGTTTCGCCGACAATTTCTCCTACCAGAGCATTAACCAAAGAAGTTTTACCCGCCGATCCTGTGCCAAAGATAACCACCTTGACTTCTCCTCGCTGGAGATCCGCCTCAATCTGACGTGACTTCCCCAGTAAGGCTTTTTGGGTAATCTTGTCCTGTATTTGACCTACCTGCTGTCTTAAAGCCTGGAGATTTTGAGCTGCTACCTGAGTTTTTTCTTCGGGTATTCTGACTTGCTTTACACGACGTTTGCTCTGCTTCCGTCGAGAACCTTTACGAGTAGACTTGTTGACATAATAAATATAGCCTCCCATCAAAGAGCCAATTAGGACAATCACCAGCAACAGCAGTAAGTTAGCCAGAATGGGTGAGGTGAAAGTGATCTGCATATACAAGTGAGACAAAGATGTCACCAACCAGATCGATAGTCCTAAAATTACGCTAAGACCAAGGAATAGAGCTACTATACGAAACACAGGCATGGTGCAATTAAGCAGAACAACGTTAATCTACATTATATTAACGGCTTTGACTTGATTTAATGGGCTGAATAAAGGTCTGAAGCAAAAACTAAATTCTAGTACGCAATTCCTGGTTACTAAACTCTTGTATGATTAGAGAACAATTGAGTAATATTACTTAGTTGTCAGAAAAGCATTTTATTTATTTAACTCAGGCAAAACAAAGCGTTAAGATAATCTCACTGCTAAGTGCAGTATGGTTGCCGTATGGCATCGTAATCGTTTAAATTAGCTGCTCATTATTTTTGATTAATCAGCCAAAGATGTTTGTAATAATCTTTATTGTTAGTCATAACTTAGGCTGCTAAGGCTATTAATATATTAAATTCAAATATTTTGCATGAGAATCAGCCGTAATAAAATAGCCTATACAACGTATATATTGATTGGTTTAAATTTACTGATTTACGGATTAGAAATTAGGTTAGGTGGCAGTCAAAGTTCTTTTGCACTAGAACGCTTAGGCGCTTTAATCCCTGAAAGAGTTTTGGCAGGTGAATGGTGGCGTTTGATTGGAGCCAATTTTTTACACTACGGCTCACTTCATTTAGTAACCAATATGTTGTCTTTATTTTTTGTGGGGCGTTTGATCGAATTGAGTCTGGGAGCTAAGTATTATTTAACGATCTACCTGATTAGCGGTGTTGGCTCAATGCTGACTTTTACTCTGTTGGCTTTTAGGCTGGGCTTGGAAAATACTTTTCTTGTGGGTGCTTCGGCAGCAATTATGGGTTTAATTGGCGCAATCTTGGCTATTGCTCTACAAATATGGCTCAAGCGAAGGAATTCGATTACCGCTAAACGTCGTTTGCAGCAGATTATTTTGATTGTTATTATTCAATTTATTTTTGATAATATAGTCCCCCAGATTAGTTTTCATGCTCACCTGTTTGGCTTTATTATTGGCTTTTTGATTAGCAGTGTTTTGGTATTTGTTAAGTTCAATTTGCAGGAAGCGTAGAGAAGGTATAAGTTATACGTACTTCAAGAAGCTGGTCAATTACAATGAACTTTATGAATATTGAACTTAAACCTGAACCAGAAAAATTTATTCAAGAAAAGATCGCTAGCGGTGCATAAATAGAAGTTAGTAATTTAAATAAAGGTTAGAGGAATTTTAGTCTTATTTAGAAGTTGTTGGGAAACAGAGTTGAGGGGGTTGTTGCTCCAAAGTTCTGTATCGCTCTTAGCCAGAGTTATGCTTGTCGCTTGATTTTCTTCAGCTATTTGGATTATTTCTTCGGTAATATTGTCCGTAGCGGTTAAAAGTTGATGAGGAACATCGGCTAGAAATTTAGCAATGAGTAAATTGATTTTATCGATATCTGTTTCTTTATAGTTGTTGTAGACATAGAGAATAATAGCCTTGCCGTTAGTTCTGCGAGTTAAATCGGCGACATGAGTTAGGACTTTGATAGTGCCAACAGAAGTATCAACTACCCCTAAGATAACTGTTGGAGTGATTAGATTCGTTTTAGTTGGATCTACTTCATCTTGAGTTAAAAGTTTGGGAGCAAAAGTTGGAATTGCCCAAGCACCTAAAGGAGCAGTTATCAGAATCGACAAGGCAGCGATCGCCAAGATAATCTCGCCTCCTGGTATATTTAAACTGAGGGGGATTGCCCCAATAGCCGCCTGAACCGTGGCTTTAGCGGAGTTTCCTGGTAACAGAAATAGCTTTTCTCGCCATGTCCAGTTACTTCCCAACGTAGCTAAATACCAGCCTACTGTACGACCCAAGATTAGCCCTAGAACCAGCAGTATAATTCCTGGTAGCAAGACGTTTTCTAGCACTTTTAACTGGATTGTTGCTCCCATTAAAACAAACAGGAGAATCTCTGCCACAATCCATAGATGGTTGAATTCCTGGCGTAAGCGACGTGCTAGAGGAGGACTAAATTTAATCAGGAAAAATCCCATCGCCATGACTCCTAAATAACCTGAGAAGAAAGGAAAGCTAGAGGCAAGAACGACTAACAATAGGGCAATAGTGGCGGTAATCAAAGTATCCTGAACCGCATTTTGAGTCCATTTTTGTTTGACGGTGCAGAAGACAATTAGTTTTGCCGCAAAATAACCAAATATTACTCCGAGGATGATTTGTCCGATTACCTGGAAAGGAAGCAGCCATAGAGCTTTGCTGGCAATGGTTCCCTGAGATAAAAAGTTGAGCAACAAGCTAAACAGTAGCAATATTAGAACATCAGACAAAGCACTTCCAGTTAAAATTGCATCGGCTATACCCTTAGATACCCCATAGCCCAAATTTTTCAGACGCAACATCCCTGGGACAATCACCGCAGGGGATTCAGCACCAATTACGCAACCTAACAACAAGCCTGTGATCCAATCAAACTGAAATAACCAGACAGCTAAAACAGAAATGGCGATCGCTTCTGTTAAGGCAGGTAGAAAGCCCAAACGTAAAGCCACGCTACCTTGTTGAGCCAGCTTATCACGGTCTAATCCCAGTCCTGCCCGCATCAAGATGACCATCACGGCGATCGTTCTGAGATCGTCTGCTAAATCGATCGTCTGAGGAGCAATTAAATTACTTACCTGTGAGCCTAACAAAATCCCGACTAACATCATTCCGAGTAGGGGAGGTACTTTGAGTCTTAGGGCGACTTGACCACCAAGAAATCCTAGCAGCAGAATTAATCCTAGACTAAACAGTAAATTATTTGATAACCAATGATCGGACATGTTGTCGATTAACTAGCGATACGCCTAATATTACTAAACTTCTCCATAGGTCGATGTTTTTAAAATTATCCACAGATAAATCTAGTTGCTCACAGATTATGCTTAATTAAAGTTTGATTGTAGCTATTTCAATAAGATTTGAAGTGAATTATCGTAATCCTGCACCAACCGTAGATATTATTATCGAGCTGATCGATCGCCCTGGACGACCAATTGTCCTGATCGAGAGAAAAAACGAGCCTTTTGGCTGGGCAATCCCTGGAGGCTTTGTCGATTATGGCGAGTCGATTGAAACCGCAGCGATTAGAGAAGCAGCAGAAGAAGTCAGCCTAAAGGTAGAACTTATCGAACAGTTTTACGTCTATTCCGATCCTCAGCGAGATCCTCGTCAGCATACTCTGGCGATCGCTTTTATAGCGACGGCAAAGGGACAGCCTGTGGCAGCAGATGATGCCACAAGTTTGGGAGTATTTCATCAATGGGATTTGCCGCAAAATCTTTGCTTCGACCACGATCGCATCATGGACGATTATTGGCATTACCGTAATTATGGACTCAGACCAAGAATTAAATAGAGAATTAAATAATCTGTATGGTTGATAACTAATAGCTTATCTGTAAGTTGACAGAAGCTTCAACCATTTGTTCTCCTCCAATAGCAGGGGTGCTAAACTTTGATTCGGCGACTGAGAATTGGCGATCGCTCATCAAGATCGGCTGGTTAACGTTGGCTCCGTCAACCTCAATCTTGACTATTTCTTGAGGCGTGAGATCGAGGGTATCTAATACGACATCTGCTTTGGCTTGAGCATTGAGACTGGCTTGGCGTAAAGCTTCTTTTTTGGCAGTAAAAATCGCTTCAGGAGTCGCGGTAAAACTGATGCCATCAATGCGACTTGCCCCCGCTTTAACCGCCTCATCTAACAGAGTACCAACTTGCTCGGCAGAAATACGAAAGCTAACCGTATTCGTGCCAATGTAACCTACTAAGATTGGTGGTTGGTTAGTTTCTTTGCCTGATTGATAGTTGGGATCTAGTCGAATTCCCGTAGTTCGCAACTGCGTAACTTTTTTGGCGCGTAACAGTTCTATTACAGCGGAGGTTCGTTTAGCGACTTCCTGTTGTACCTTCACAGCAGTTGTCCCCTGAATTTCTACACCTAAATTAACTTCTGCCAGGGTAGTGGCAATATTTTCCACGCCGTTTCCTGTAACTGTCAGGGTTCTGATTAATTCTGTCTCTGCTACGGCTGGATTGACTAAAATCAAACTGAGCAAATTGCCGATCATTAGTCCCGTACCTAGCCGCTTATAGTATCTAGAAAGAATAGTAAATCGACTGATATTATTTATAAGCATTTTTTCTGCCCAAATAAATTTTTATCATATAGTTAAAAACTTAGATTGAGTAGTCCCAAGAAGTCGATTTAAAGTGCTTATTTCTTATTTATTAACCGACTGTAGATTGGCGATCGCTTTTTTTGGACATTAGACCGAGAATTAAATCTGGTTTTTAGATGCAGTTTTTAGATGTATTTAATAGCTTATTTGTAAAGTAACGGAAGCTTCCACTGTTTGTTCTCCCCCAAACATTGGTATCCCAGCGTTTTCTGGAAAGCTTTTAGTTCCAAAAGTCCCTTGACTAACAGTAGCTCGATCAACTTCGATATTAATACTGAGGACAAAAACACTTCAAAAAGTTAGAAATGTTTTTATAGTCATTTTTCTGGCAGAATTACGCAATTTTTAAATAGAAATTGTCATTAGTTTAATGGTTCTCCAGTTAAAACGAGTAGAAATAGCTTTACTTATAGTTTACTTAATACTTAATGATCTCTACCAACTCTATCCAAAATCTCAGCAATTCTCCCGTACCAAAAAAATTAGAACTAAATGCCTCCCGCCAGTTTACTGCCTGGTTGTATTCACAGCATTTATCCCTAACTTTTTCTACCTACCAAGGTGGCAAAATCTTTTTTATTGGTTTGCAACCCAGTGGCAAACTATCCGTATTTTAACGCACCTTTGAGCGTTGTATGGGCTTGCACGCCACCGAAAACACGATCTGGTTGAGTTCTCTTTATCAGATGTGGCGATTAGACAATATCCTCGATTCAGGGCAACAGCAAGATGGTTATGACTGTCTCTATGTCCCCCAAATGAGCTATATCACGGGAGGATCTAGATATTCACGACTTGGCTGTCGATAACCAACAGCAGCCGATTTTTGTCAATACTCTGTTTAACTGTCTGGCGACGGTAAGTCCCAGCCATAGTTTTCAGCCATTGTGGAAACCCCCCTTGTTTCCCGTTTGGCAGCAGAAGATCGCTGTCATCTCAACGGCATGGCAATGGTAGAGGGTAAGCCGAAATACGTCACCGCAGTCTCCCAAAGCGATGTGGTTGATGGTTGGCGAGATAAACGTACTAATGGCGGTTGTGTCATTGATGTGGAGACCAACGAGATTGTAGTTACGGGTTTATCTATGCCCCACTCTCCCGATGGTATCAAGGTAAGCTTTGGCTACTTAATTCAGGTACGGGGGAATTTGGTTATGGAGATCTACAACAGGTAAATTTGTCCCCGTAGCATTTTGTCCTGGCTATTTGAGGGGGTTCGCCTTTGCAGGAGATTACGCCATTGTGGGTTTATCTAAACCCAGGGACAACAAAACCTTTACGGGTTTACCCCTAGACGAAAGACTCAAAGAGAAAGATGTTGCACCTCGTTGTGGCTTGATGGTGATCGATTTACGGACGGGAGACTGCGTTCATTCTTTACAAATAGAAGGAGTCATCGAAGAACTATATGACGTAGCTGTAATTCCCCAGCGTCGCTGTCCGATGGCAATTGGCATCAAAAGCGATGAGATTCGACGCGTCTTGCGCGTTGCTGATTAAGTTGAAAAATAATATTTAGGATTTGCTGGAAAACTTTGAACCATTGAGCTAAAAAAGGTTACAGCCATTCTGGCGTGAAGAAAAAGTTAGGTTGAGGGGGCGCAAAAGCCCTAAAATTGGTAAAAACCCTTTGCACTTATCTAAGCTAGAACAGATGTACCGCAAAGCTAACCAGTCTGAGCCCACCCCAGAAAATTTTGAATTGCCCTTTTCAGGAAAGCTGTCCCCAGATAATCGGTGGGTAATCATGGCGGAATTAATTCCCTGGGGGGAGTTTGAAGCAGAATATGCCGAAAAATTCTCAGAAAAAATGGGTGCGAATCTCTAAACCCTTTCGGATGGCATTGGGGGCATTAATTATTAAAGAAACACTTGGTCTTTCCGACAGAGAAACAGTACAACAAATTAAGGAGAACCCTTACCTACAGTATTTTATAGGGATGTCAAACTATAGCAATGATTCCCCATTTGAAGCATCAATGATGGTTTATTTTAGAGAAAGAATTAAGATGGATTTTGTCAAAAAAATCAACCTAAAAATGGTAAAAGATTTCCAACAAGGATCAGAAGAAACAGAAACAGAAACAGAAACAGAAACAGAAGAAACGGAACTGACGGAAGTAAAAAATAGAGGAAAGTTAATATTAGATGCTACTGCTGCGCCTGCTGACATAACTTATCCTAATGATTTAGGCATATTAAATCAAACCAGAAAACAAGCCGAAAAAATCATAGATGCTCTCCATGAAAAACGGAAAAATAAGCTTGATAAAAAGCCAAGAACTTATAGAAAAAAAGCAAGAAAAAGTTATTTAAAAATAGCTAAGAAACGGCGCGTATCTCGAAAAGAAAGAAGGGATGCTATCTTCAAACAACTACAATATATCAAAAGAAATTTGTCTCATATAGACAATTTAATTAATTCAGGAGCTTCCTTAAGCAGCCTGAGTCCAAGAAAATATAAAATGTTGTTAGTAATAGCAGAAGTTTATCGCCAGCAATTTTGGATGTATGAGAATGAATCAAACAGAATAGACGATAGAATTGTGAGTGTAACTCAACCTCATATCCGACCTATAGTGAGAGGAAAAGCAGGAAAACCTGTAGAGTTTGGGGCAAAACTTTCAGTAAGTTGTTTTGATAACTATGTATTTTTAGACCATCTAAGTTGGGATAACTTTAATGAATCAAGGGACTTACAAACACAAGTAGAAGCCTATAAAAACTTCACTGGATACTATCCTAACTCTGTTCATGTCGATAAAATTTATCGAACCAGAGCTAATCGAGCATGGTGTAAAGAAAGAGAAATTAGAATTAGTGGTCCACCATTAGGAAGAAAGCCTAAAAATGTTAGTAAAGAGACTAAAAAACAAGCTCAAGAAGATGAAAGATTTCGTAATGCTATTGAAGGAAAATTCGGTCAAGCTAAGAGACGTTATGGTCTTAATTGTATCATGACTAAACTTTCTGAAACTTCGGAAACTTGTATTGCAATTACTTTTTTAGTAATCAATCTTTCTACCCTGCTCAGGCAGGTTTACCGTCTTTTTTTGTCCTTATTTCTGAATATATCTAAATTAGGCTTTTTTTTTGACTATTCTATTATCAAAGCTGATATTAAAGCATAGTTTTTAACAGACAAACTTATCTTTTAAACAAGGTAATTCTTGTAAATTTTTTAGGTTACTTTTTCAGCAAACCCTAATTAGAAACAGCATTGATTGCTTCTCTGCCCTCACGTTCTGCTGCCTCACTCGTCTAGAAAATATCATCTGGCTCGTAGACAGTGCCATAGTCATCAATGATGCTGTATTTGTAGCAGTCGTATGAGGTGTAGTAGATTGCTAGGGTGTATTGATTGATGCTGATAACTTTGATGATGCTCATAGTATGAGTGAGTGAATCATCTTTTATGGTAGTGTTGCAAAAAATCAGTCAACCACTATAGATAGTGATATTACATAAAAGCTACGACACTGCCAATAGCGTTTTGGAAAATTTTTGCAACACTACCGCAATAATTTCAAATCGTGTTTTATTAACTAAAAACTGTCGGGATTTTGAACTTCTTCATCAACGAAATCCCAAACATCCTGGCATTCTAGCTATTTATGAATCTTCTTCTACTTCTAAAAATATGTCTTTCCAAGATATCGTTGGGGCAATCTCTAATTTAGAGGCTGCAAATATTTCTCTCGAAAACCAGTTTATCTCTCTCAACCCTTGGAGTTATTGATATGTATGCTTTTGATTGATAATTGACTCTTTATTCAACTTCGCTTTAGCTCCTTATCACCTTAACTTTTAACTTGCTTGATTTGACTCTTTCTTTCATTAAAACAGTTAATTGAAATGCGATTTGAGTATTAATGCCTCACTTCCCTGTCAAAATTTCCTCGATCGTAGATTTTATATAAATGGCTCATTGCCGATGTAATCCTGCATTCTTTAAACGCTTCAACAAACCAACACGTCTACTATATTTGTCATAAATGTAACTCAAGCGTCTTTGGAATTCAGCTTGTTTATTTTGGTATATTGCTAAATCTTTCAGCTTGACTAATAGTTTCACTGCCTCCTCATAAGGTTTAGCTTGAGCTACTACTAACAGCCTTTCAATCTCTAACCAAGCTTCTGCTTCTTGATTAGCAAACTGTTTTAATTCCTCAATTTTTTTGGCTTCTGCTTCTTGCTGTTGTTTCTGTTTTGTTTCTTTCTCTTCCTCTTCGGCAGTTTTGAATAGTTGTAATATGCTTCTGGCAGATTTTCTTTCAGATTCAGAGGATATTATCTGCTTCGATATTTTTTGTTGGAACTCTATTGCTAAATTTGGTTTTCCTTTCGCTAGCTCTAATAAAATGCGCTCGCATTCTTCTCGTGGTAATTTGGCAATTGCTTTTAACCAAGTTTCATTCCTAATTGCTATCTGTTTGCTACTAGCTCTTGCTGCAACTTTTACCAAATATTCATCTACATCAAATAATTCTACAAAAGCATTTAAAGAGCGTGATAATTGGTTTAGCCCTGGTGGTACGGGTGGCTCGTATGCTTGCTCGTTGATATCTTGTAGAGTTATTGCTTTGAGCCAAGCTAGATAAAGTAAACGATAATCCTGTTGTAAAATATTATTCCGCAAATCAATTACTTCAGTCAGTTCTCCTCCTCCTTCAATCCACCCAAAACCATCCTCAATGTTAAAACAGATATCTAAGATTACATGACTACCATTTTTTGATACAGATATAGAGTCTTCGATACAATATGGCTCTATTTGCTTAATATTTATCAGAGATTTGGGAAACCGAAACATTAGTTGTTGAGTCCCCCAATTAGCCACATAGTACATAGCATCGAAGTACTCAGCTAATACATCTTGGGGTTCTCCTGGAAAATCTCCATAGCTATAGGTAAATACTGCTTTAGTAGCTGTCAGCTCAACTCTGCTAGATAATTGACCAATCGCCTCTCGTTCTCGATCATTTAATGGGCAGTCTATTGTTTGAAATTCGTAATACTGATATTCACTCATTCAACCAGTTATCTGGAAACGATACTAAGTATCTTACTCTAACAAAATCAAAAATCAACTCTTTATACGCCTATATTAAAACTTAAATAAATATATTGGGACTGTAAAATAATTTGTTCGTCTGGCGAGCGCTAAATTACTTCAATTTGACAGGTTTCAGTTATACATCGAATATGCTACCTGACTCTTGATTTAACTTGATTCTTGTTTAAGTCGTCTCTGACTTGCCGATAATTCCTGGTTACGAATCTGGTTTTAAGTCTTACTTTGCTGATTGAAAGATGGATCGAAATCCTTGACTAGAATTGGGGTTGGGGCATTCTTATTTCTATCGTTCCTGCAATGAAAATGACTGAAGTCACTTTAGCTTAGATCGATACAATTTTAGATAGATATAGGCTTTTAGACAAATTCACCCAAGGGATAAAACCCACAACTAGTTGTAACATGACCCAGCCAAAAATCAACCTGACTATTCTCAAGAAACACTTAAAGACTCGTTCTCAAGCAGAACTAATCGCCGATATTGCCGAACTCTACAAAAGATTTCAGCCAGTGAAAGACTACTATCAAATTCAACTCTATCCCCAAGACGAAAAGCAGGTTGTAGCCAAATACAAAAAGATTATCGAAGATCAGTTTTTTCCCTCTCGTGGCTATGGCAGAGCTAAACTATCAGTAGCCAAAAAAGCCATTACTGAATATAAAAAAGTCAACCGAACAATTGTGGGCTTAATTGATATTATGCTGTTCTACGTCGAGCAGGGAGTAAAATTTACCGATGCCTATGGCGATATCGACGAGTCTTTCTACTTCAGCATGGAAACGATGTATGAAAAGGCGATTCGAGAAATGATCGAACACCAAGAGCAAGATACTTTTCAAAAACGCTGTCAGAAGATTGTCAATGATACTTCTGAGATGGGCTGGGGATTTCACGATACCTTGAGCGATATATATGAAGATGCTTTTTAGCGAACTTATAGGAACTTATAGGTTAATAAGAGATCATCAGAAGATTATTCCGATGACACCCATGATTGGGGTTGGGATAGCCAAAAGCTCTCTAGCGATTACTGGCATTTTCTCGGACTATATGAATGATTGATTCTCCGACCAAGGCGATCGCCTTGGTCTTAGTTTATTTAGGCGATGAATAATTAGATTTAGAAAAAATTCCTCAAATCCTTTGCTCTAAATACTTATATCTACATAGAGAAGTAGGATTTTTCTTTCTAACTACATCACTTACTTATAAAGCTGTTGAATAGAATTAAATAATATTATTTTCTTAACGTAATTTCCAGTAAGATTCATCAATATCTTACAAAATTGTTTTTCATGATTCGCATCTTGATAGTAGACGATCAAAATATCGTGAGGGAAGGCATTCGAGCAATACTTGAATCCAAACCTGAACTGAAGATAGTAGGTACTGCCCAAGATGGTAAAAGTGCGATCAAACAAGCAGAAGTTCTCCAGCCTGATGTTGCGATCGTGGATATTGAGATGCCAATTATGAATGGCATTATAGCTACTCAGAAAATCTGTCAGCAGTTTCCTGATATCAAAGTACTGATTCTTAGTAGCCACGAAAATCAGAGGTACATTTTAGAAGCTTTGCAAGCGGGGGCAGACGGTTATCTGCTCAAAAGTACTTTAGCCGAAAATTTAGAACAGGCAATTTGGTCGGTGTATCGAGGACATTCCCAGATAGAATCAAAACTACTTAGGAAATTGCTAAGCAAATCTACTGTTTTACAACCAACAGAATCAGTAGAACAAAATGGTTCTATTTCGATAGATAAACTGCCTCTTTCAGATAGTTTAGACAATAATTTATCAGTTAATTCTGAGCAGCAATATTTAGAAAAGACTCAGAGAGAAAATTCTAGTAGCGATCAAAATGAACTCCCCTTAAAAGTAAGCAAGAAGATTCAACAATCATCAATTGAATCAGTCCCAATAAATAATTTTGATGATCGCTATGAAAATCACAGTCGAGATTTTTCGGCAAAGTCGTCAGTAGCTTCCTCGCTAAATAATCCCTGGTTAATTGCTTTGGGAGTTTTAGGGTTATTAGTTATGTGTGGGACTATTATTTATAGTCTAAATCTGACTAATCGCCAAACTGAAACTGCCGCTACGAAAGAGACTAGAGAACCATTTTGGTCAGGGGTAACTGCCTTGGGCAGAATAGAGCCAGAAGGAGAAGCGATCGCTTTATCACCACCACCAAATATGGGAGGATCGAGAATTAGCGAGTTAATGGTCACAGAAGGAGAACAAATAAGAAAAGGACAGGTAATAGCCTTACTCGATAATCATGCTCTCAAACAGTCTGCGTTAGAAGTAGCCCAACAAGAAGTAGAAGTAGCTCAGGTAAATTTAGCCATTGTCAAGGCGGGGGCAAAAACAGGAGATATTGAGGC
Organism: uncultured cyanobacterium; assembly: GCA_963724445.1. Taxonomy (GTDB): domain Bacteria; phylum Cyanobacteriota; class Cyanobacteriia; order Cyanobacteriales; family Xenococcaceae; genus Waterburya. The sequence continues at coordinate 61,550 of CAVRWR010000025.1, forward strand.
GCAAAAAGCTGTTGCTCAAAGATTAGAAGCTGAATTAGCGGGGAAAACTAATACTCAGGCTGCAACCATTGCTCGTCTCCAGGCACAGTTAAACAGAGAAACAGAAGCACAGTTAGCTAGCTTAGGGCGATCGCAAGCAGAGCTGAACAATGCGCAAGCTGATTTCCAACGCTATCAACAATTGGCACGGGATGGGGCAATTTCTACTTCGGAGTTAGATAGTCGTCGTTTGACCTTGGAAACAGCACAAGGAAGGAGTTAAAGAAGCCCAGGCTAACTACGATCGCACGAAAGATACTCTCGTTGAAGAAATTAAAGAAGCTCAAGCCACAGATGAATCAACTCAGAATACCATCGCCCAACAAATACAGGAAGCCCAGGCTAATTTGAGCCAGTATTGCCGAGATACGCCCTTTAGATGTGCAAAAAGCAGCAGCAGAATTAGGACAAGCGATCGCCAATCTGCAACAGGCTCGGCAAGACTTAGAATTAACCTCTGTCAAGATCTCCCATCGACGGTCAAGTTCTGAGAATTAATGCTTACCCTGGCGAAATGGTTTCACAAGATGAAGGTGTGGTTGAGTTGGGTCAAACTGACCGCATGGTAGTGATTGCCGAGATTTACGAAAGTGATATTAGTCAGGTAAGTCTGGGACAGCAAGCAACAATCAAGAGTGAAGGTGGAGCTTTTAAAGATGAGCTTCAAGGTAAAGTAACTCACATTCGACCTCAAATTCGCCAACAAGATATATTTGATACCGATCCTGCGGCGGACATCGACACGAGAATTATTGAGGTAAAAATTGCCCTTGATTCAACCAGCAGTCAAAAAGTCGCTCGATTTACTAATTCTAAAGTAGTCGTCACGATTCAGTAATTAATACTTAATAAATAGTCAACAACAATCAATGAAAATCCCCTTAGCCTGGCTGCAATTATCCCGTGAGAAAGCAAAGCTTCTAGTAGCTATAGCTGGTATTGGTTTTGCGGATGTATTGATGTTTATTCAGCTAGGATTTCAAGGTGCTTTATTTGGGGCAAATTTAAAATTACCCAGAAGTCTTGATGGCGATATTATCTTGTTAAGTACCCAGTATGAAGCTCTTCTGATTCTCGATAGTTTTTCTCGTCGCAGTCTTTATCAGTCACTAGCTCTGAATGAGGTGGCATCAGTTAGCCCTATATATATTAGTATGGCTAGCTGGAAAAATCCGACTGAAGGTAACAAGAGACAGATTATGGTTATTGGGTTTAATCCCCAAGAACGGAGTCTTACTGTACCAGGATTAAACCGCCAAAATCGCCGTAAAATTCAACAGACTGATGTAGTTCTATTTGACGATAAATCTGGAGCAGAGTTTGGCGAAATTGCCCAATTGTATCAACAGGGGGAGCGAGTTACGGCGCAGATAGGCACGCACCGCGTCAAAGTTGGTGGCTTGTTTAGTTTGGGTTTATCTTTTACTGCTGATAGCACTGTCATTACTAGCGATCTTAACTTTTGGCGTTTGTTTCCCGAACGTCCTACTAGTTTGATTGACATTGGTTTAATTACTTTGAAGCCAGGAGCGAATCTAGATATGGCGATCGCTCGTCTGCAACAAAAATTACCAGAAAATATCAAAGTTCTTTCCAAAGAAGAGTTTATCAAAGCAGAAAGAAACTATTGGCAAGAATCGACCGCTATTGGCTTTATTTTTGCCTTTGGCACAATTATTGGTTTTGTTGTGGGAATAGTCATTGTTTATCAGATTCTCTACACCGATGTTGTCGATCATTTACCCGAATACGCAACTTTAAAAGCGATAGGATACTCAGATAGATATTTTGTCGTGGTGATACTGCAAGAGGCTGTAATCTTAGCTGTATTTGGCTATATTCCCAGTTTTGTTATTACTTCGGCTTTATACGTGCTTGCAGCAGGGGGTACTGGATTACCAATCGCGATGACTTTGGGTAGAGCAATTTTCGTTTTTCTCTTGACTGTTACAATGTGCTGTATTTCTGGCTCAATTGCTCTGCGTAAGCTGGCAGATGCCGATCCAGCAGATATTTTTTAAGCTATGAATTAAATAGTCTTAATTAAAGAGCTTCAAACCAAGGCGAATGTAGATGACCGACCGTAATAAAATCGATCGCAATGTGCATGGCAATTATGGCGACAATAGCTTGATATCGCCAATATAACCACATCCAAAATAGGGACATAAAAGGCAAAATAAAAGCCATCGGCAAAAAAGGTTCGTGTTCTGGAAGTACCTGAAACCAAAACAGAGGATGAATTGCTCCTGAATAGAGGAAATAGCCAACATATCCCAAGATAAAGATGAGAATTGAATGCTTAGGAATTTTTTTTTGTGCTAAATAACAGCCGATTAAAAACCAAAATACGAACATATATTGTTCGAGAATTCCATTAAGCAAGGAAAAAGAAATTAAATCTGGTAGTTTGTATCCTCCAGGCTGAATTTTAACTGTGAATAAGATATAAATAGCTGATGCCAAGAAAGTAAATCCCCAGCCCAAAATCAGAAAAACTGTTTTATTTTGTTCTTTTTCGGGAGAATCTAAAGCAGGACTAAGTAAAGTGTAAGCAAATTTCCGATTGCTAATTACTAAGATTGTGGCGATCGCACAAAAAAGCCAGTAAATCCAAATATTTGTTTCAATAGCCATGATTTTGAATATGTGAGTTAGGAGTTAATGAGTACGAGAATTAATCATGACCTTTACGCCATCTTTAGGAAAGGTAGTCAGAAATAGTCCAAATTTTCCTAGTTCTAATTTGGCTTTAAAATTAGATACTGGCTGAAAATCAAAATGGTAGAGCATTACTGCCAGTACTACTTTCATTTCATACATGGCAAAATGTTCCGCCAAACATTTCCTCGCACCATCACCAAAGGTAAGGGGTAAGTGAATTCCAGCTTGAGTTCTGTTATGGTTATTTTGGCGAGAGGATGGTAAAAATATTTTTAGAGGACATCCGCTTTGAACTTCACTATTAGAAGTTTCACCTATGGTTGCAGATTCAGCTTCGAGATAACGTTCGGGATGGAATTGCCCTGGCTGTTCGCCAAAGTATTTGGAATTGCGATGTAATGGGTTTAGGGTAATACCAACTACTTGTTTGGCAGGAATTGACCAACCTGATAACAGATTGCGATCGCGACTAATTCTTTGCAATCCTGCCATTGGGGGAGAAAACCTGAGTGTTTCTAGAATGACACAGTTTAGATAATCTAGTTTTGCCACTCCCGCCTCGGTTAGTTTTCCTCCCTCTCTTTCCATAATTCGATCTATTTCTGCTTGAGCGTGAGCTAGCTTTTCTGGATGTTGCGCTAAGTAATACAAGCTGAGAGCAATACTAGCTGCTACCGTTTCGTGTCCATTAGCAATGATTGCTAGTAAGTTATCCCTAACCTCTTTATTGCTTAAAGGCTGTATTTCGGTTTCCAGGTTATCTGTTGCCCGCAGTAATAAGTCCAGTACATTAGCCGAATCTGACTCCGATACTGCTTTTCTTTGCCGAATTAATTGATAGAGAAAATCATCGACGGTTTTAAAAGCTTTATTGAGCTTGCGATTCGATGGGAGGGGAAGATGCTTCCACCAGGTAGTAAATTGATGTGCTGGTTGAGTGCTTTGATAGACAATATACTTGAGATCGTTGAGAAATTCATCAGCCTCTCCTGAAAGAGCTGCAAAATCTTTACCAATTGCTGCTTGACCAACAATATCTAGAGACAAGGCTAGTATTTCTAGATAAATATCAAGTTCTGTGCTTGCTCCCGATGCTTCAATATTTTGATGCCATCGACTAGCAAGCTGTTCTGAATAGTCAACAAAAATCCGATGAAAGCCTATAACTTGCTTTTTTGAGAAAACTTCATTTAATAACAGACGATGGCGTTTCCAGTCATTACTGGTACTGGCAAAAGTAAGTACGCTTTCGCCAAATAATCTTTGAATTATTGAATTGGGAGGAAATTTCTCATAGTTTCTTTGATTATCAACCAAGATTCGCCGAGCCATACCATAATTGCTAACGGATAGTTGCGATCGCCAAAGCCAGAAAATTTGCACCACTTCACCAAATTTCTGATGGAATGAATGATATGCCGACAATTGGTTTTCCGCACTATAAACCTCAGCTATATTGCCGAAGAACATTTTGGGAGATGCTCCCGACACTGTTGTACCATCGCGATCATAAATGCGATCGCGAGCATTAGATACCAATTTAAAATACCAAGTACGCAACCATAGCCACCCCAGGAAAATAGCTGAAATCAACAATATTAGATAACTCAATACTATAGCACGATCAATTGGGATTGACATATAAATTTGGTAAAAAAACAAAAACAATTGTAAGTATTTTTACTGAACCATGCTCCCACAAAAAAATGAAAGAATCACAAATTTAATGATTCTTTCTAGATTTCAGAAAGTCTGTTTAATTTTCTTTAGACTAAGTCATGCACTCGGCGAAAATCTGAAATCAAGCGAAATTGCGATCGAGTTTTGATGCCTCCAATCTTAATGAATTTTAGGAAATAAATAAGGTAGTGTTGCAAAGAGAAGAGATAAAGGTAAAAAGTCAAGATGATCCCTTGATTATCAGCAATTCCAAATTCAAATTTTGACAATGAATACAGTATTAGGTTGAGGATAAAAGAGAATCTCTTCAAAGGTATCGAAATGAAACCAATGACACTAAATTTTGTGGGGATGTTGGGATTTCTCTCCCAAGCGATAGCTGAAATCAAAGACCCGAGACAAACTAGTAATGCAACCCGCTATAGCATCAAGGATACTGTACTAGGGGCGTTTTCAGTATTTTTTATGCAAAGCGAGTCATTTTTAGAACATCAACGTCAGATGTACAGTCGTTGTGGAAAAGATAATGCTCAAAGTTTGTTTGGCTTAAAGCAAATTCCGACTACACCTCAAATTCGTAACATTCTAGATAAGATTGCAGCTAAAGAATTATTTAAGGTGTTTACTTGGGTAAACCCAAGCATTAAAGCTATCTGGGTATGGAGATCTAAATATTAGTCAAAAAACTTTTCCTATTACTTACCTCAAGCTTTATTCACCACAAGGAAGAGAATTACAAATGAGGCAAAATCAAGATAAACCAATTCGCAACAAGATAACTACAAAACAAACTTCTCGACTAATGTATGAAATTGTTAATCGGCAAGCAGTTTCTTTAGATACAAGCTCTAAAATGCTAAATTTATTATCAATTGATGCTACCACCAGAATTAATAATAGAATTAATAAAGACCCTAATATGTTTAACACAGTGCGCGGTTTTTTTAGTCAATCTTTGCCAGATAATGTCTATTATGCCGCTAAAGCAGGATGGACTTCAGAATCAAGAGGAGAAACTGCATATATAGCTACTAGCGATCGCAAAACAGAATACATATTAACGATCTTTGCCGAAGATCCTGGTTATGCCTATAACTGGGATATTTTTCCTGAAATTTCGCATCTTGTCTTCAATGATATGAAAGCTAGAAACAATATAACTAGCTAGGCAGAATTAAATAGAAAACGTGGTCTGGTTCTAACGGATTTTGTGGGTCAACCACTTTGAATGGTTTGACGACCGTTCATCGAGCTAGCAATCAACAAATTATGAAGCCAATTGTCATGATAGCTAAAGCCATTAAGATCCGTAAACGGCGACATCCGTTCAGAGCAGTTTGAGCAAGTTCTAGCTCCGTAAGGATGAAAATTCCAGACCAGATGCCATAGAACGCAAATATAATCGGGCTGAGACTTCTCGAGCCATGAAAATACTGCATTGTATAGAGTAAACGGTCTTGGTGATTCATCAAGCGATCTACCATATTGCTGGTGCGATAGGCTTGAGGAAATTGATAAGCGACTTTAAATTGAGCAGCACGACAGCATAATTTTCGCACTTTCTGAAGGGTTCGCTTCCTCCTAATGTGTTTTTTGCTCCAAATTAAAGCTAATCGCAATCCTTTCAAAAATTCAGCAGCAGTATTCCCTTGATAAGCTTTCCAGAGCATGCCTTTGAGCTTGGTTCTTAAATTACGATAGGTAGGACTTCCTTTCTGAACTTTCAGTACAGCATGAAGAAAACACAGCACCAGTGTGACCGTGGGAAAGAGGTTGCGCCAAGCCTGTTGTGTTCCATCCCAAGCATCAGTATTGACGGTTACTGGAGTATAATCGGGGTTGAGAAGATGAGCTTCTGTTTGAAATTCTCCGTATCCTTTAGTTAAAGCATTACCACTGGCTGATTCTGTGAAGCTAACTCCTAAAAAACAACCTTTAGCTACGGTAGTGGGAAGATAAACGCGGTTTCCCTCTAACCAGGTATGTTTTTCATCTGCTACCAGATGTGGAGGCAATTTTTGAGGGTCTTTAATGGTTGTTCCGACGATAGAGGCTCGACCCAGAGAGAGGTAAATCCGATACCAATACATAGCATTACGACCAAAAACATAAGCCAGAGCCTCAAAAGGCACACCAAATTGACGCAGATACATCGAAAGTGTCTATTTCGTCAGTTTTTCCCACCATATAGGGCATAATGAAGTCAGGACGCAATTGATAAACCTCTGAGTTTTCTTTAAGTTTGATTCGGCGCATCGGGAGTTGCTGTTTACTGGAAACTACCCAATCATGGAAGCAGAAACCTTCGTCCATTCCTGTGGTCAAAATTTCAGGATACTGGGTATAAATTTGCAGCAGATAGGCTCTAAAACTGGGATTATCAGTGATTAGTTGTCGATATTGCTCTTCACTGTCAACAGGCAAACAAATACTTTTATCTCCTCTAATAGAAACTGCCATACTTTAATTTAGATTGGAAATTAATTGAGTAGTTGTCTCAACCTTTTGAATGTTTTCTTTTGAGCAAGTTCTTTCTTGTCCTCATACTTCCTGGTCCAAAAAGATTAAACTAGAAAAGTTAGTGAAACTTGTCCGAGATCATGACTGTCAAAAATATTTCTGCCGATATTCAAACCCAACCTTTGTTACTCAATGTTCGTAACACGGTGCTTCATGTCTGTAGTTCGGAGTTTGATTCTCTTTGCTTGAATAACCCTGATTTACGACTCGAACTCACTAAAGACCAAGAATTAATTGTTATGTCTCCTACTGGCGGTGAAAGTGGTGAAAAAAATTTAGACTTAATTACCCAAGTCGGCGTGTGGAATAAAAAAACTAAACTAGGTAGAGCCTTCGATTCTTCCACAGGCTATGACTTTATCCCTATTGGTGGCGGTAAAATGTCCCCCGATGTCTCTTGGATTGAGAGACCTCGCCTTGATGGAATCGATATTACAGGCTTCATTCCTGTCGTTCCTGATTTTATCATCGAGCTTCGTTCCGCCACTGATAGACTCACCAACCTACAAACTAAAATGCTGGAGTATCAAAGATTGGGCGTTAAGTTAGCTCTACTCATTAATCCCCAGGACAAACAAGTTGAAATTTACCGACTCGATCGAGAGACAGAAATTTTCGATTCTCCCTCTGCGATCGACTGCCAGCCCCTCATGCCTGGTTTTACCCTCGATTTGGCTGAAATCCTTTAGTTACACTGCAAACAATTTAGCAATATGTCACAGCTTTTTTCTTCATGTAGTACAGAGTCAAATCAGAGGAAAACTAGACGATTTCGAGCAAAGATAAGTAGGTAGACGTATTTATTTATAATATACCGATAAGTAGATAAATCTCTCTAACACAGTCAGGCTAAGTAATTTGTCAAATTCAGGTTTTATATTTAATTGAGCCTACCTACTTATCTAGAAGAGTTCCGAAGAACTACGTGAGTGTGAAGGCTATGAAATTCTCAGTTCAACAAAACTTGAGCGTTGGCAAGCTGCGATTGAAGAGAAAGCGCGATCGGTTTCGCTGGTGCGCGGAGCGCAATCGCATTTCTCTTTTAGGCGATCCGCTTTAACCAATATTATTCCTCAAGCCACACAACCCCGCATAACCAATACCAATGGCATCAACGCTATCATCAACTGGCAGAGACTTGAGATCGAATAAAACCTGTACCATCCCTGCTACTTCATTCTTATCAGCTTTGCCATAACCTAGATGACATTTCCAACTAGATTGATGTAGATATATGGGTTGGATTCCTATCTCTCGGTAACAAACTAAATTAATCACGCCAAAGGCTTGTAGTACTCCTCCTGCTGCCTTGATACTTCTACCAAAAAAGGGCATCTCAATCGCTATGTGGGCGGGTTGAAATTCAGCTATCAGTTCAACCATATCCTGCTCGATTTCTAGCAGTCTTTGGGGTGTGGTTAACTTTTTACTGGTTTCTATCGTTCCAAATTGTAGTAATTGTACTTCTGTCTCTTCACTCTCTACTAAAAATGCCCAACCAATTGTTGCTAGTCCAGGGTCAATTCCCAACCATGTTTGATTCATTCGACCACCGCATATTGCTATATATTATTTATCTTTTAATATTGGGGAACATTGGTAAACTATTAACTCAAACAGTAGAACACTTGTTCCATGTCATCATCTGCCGTTACTACCCCTCTATCATCACTGACTGGAGTTATCGAAAGAATTACCTTTCACTCAGAAGAGTCGGGATATACCGTAGCGCGGTTGAACACGGGCAATGTCAAACAGTTGATTACCGTCGTCGGCAGCTTTGCCAACGTCCAGGCAGGACAGACGCTACAGCTACAGGGAGTTTGGGGCGAACACGCCCAATAGGTTCACAGTTTCAGGTAGTTCAATATAAGGAAACTAAACCAGCCACGCTGACGGGAATTGAGAAGTATTTAGGTAGTGGTTTGATTAAGGGAGTAGGACCAGTAACAGCCAAACGTATAGTCAAGCATTTTGGTTTGGATACTTTAGAGATTATCGAGAATCGGATCCATCGCCTGTCAGAAGTTCCAGGTATTGCTAGAAAAGAATCGCCATGATTTCTCGTACCTGGGATGAACAGAAATCGATTAAAGAGGTGATGGTTTTTCTTTTCAGGACATGGTGTATCGACTACTTATGCCGTCAAGATTTATAAACAGTATG
>CAVRWR010000026.1:0-6258 GCA_963724445.1 uncultured cyanobacterium
ACCACCCTTTAGGGAATCCTTTAGGGCTTATGCGAAGCGGTATCCTTTAGGAAATCCTTTAGGGCTTTTTTCTAAGCCTAGACAAAACTATGACTTTAAACAACGTAATTTAGCCGTAATATCCGTCATCAGAAAGATGAAACGATTCGTTATCTATGCAATTATAGCAACCATGATCAGAGATTATTCCGCCAAGATCAGACGAAGTAACCTCTGAAGGTTGGTTAAATTTACTACGAGATAATATGCTTCAGGGAATAGAGTTAATTGATTGTGCTAAAGCTAGTGCTAAACAAGGAAGTGCAGTAGCTGCCAAAAATTGTGGTTATGATGACAAGATTGATTTGTTTCTGGAAAATTTGCATCAAGCCTGCCAGGAAATTGGCGTTAAAATTAATGAATTAGATGATTTGATTACCGATCAGCAAATAGCCAAAAACCAAAGAAATGTCCAGGAAATATCGCCTGATTCGGTTTCAGACTTGTAATAAAATTTATTGAGCCTTAAAATCTAATATCAAATTAAATAGCTTTTCTTACAGATTAATACGTAAGGGCGAATAGCCCTTCGCCCCTACACAAACGCTCTCTGTTTTGGACAGCTAAATCAACTTATAAATCTCATTATTCCTTGAGTATTACCCACAAAGCGTGGATGATTCCTGGAATAAATCCTAACAGTGTCAGCAAGACGTTAATCAGCAATTGTGTGCTTATTCCTGTTTGGAGAAACACTCCCAAGGGAGGGAAAAATATGGCGCAGATGATTCGTACAATATCCATAGTTGTATGGTGTTAGGTTTAACTTAATGCTGATATTTAAGCTTATTTCCCACCCTTGTCCTACTATCGAGAGATAGAAATCTGGCAAAGTTAGGTAGTGGAGATCGCCATTTCTCCCATCTTTTCAGATTGTTCCTCTGAAGTTTCAAGATCGATATGTACGTTCATATTATTTAACTGTACTGCACCAAAGACGGTGGCAAAGGCGGTATCTGCTGCGTCTTTTCCCGTGCCAATACGCACTAAACCTTCGGTGGGTGCCAGACGAGTAGCATCAAAGAGATACCATTTATTCCCAAGATATGCTTCAAAACAAGCATGAAAATCAGGTGGCTGTAATTGCCAGGCATAGGCGGAAATAAACCTAGCGGGAATATTTAGAGCGCGACAAAAAGTAATCCCTAGATGGGCAAAATCGCGGCAGACTCCTGACCTTTCGGATACGGTATCATATGCCGAAGTGTGAGAATCACTGCTACCAGATAGATAAGTAACTTTATGATAGATCCAGTCGCAGATAGCTTGAACTCTGGCATATCCAGGTTGACAATCACCAAACTCGTCCTGTGCCATTTTCATTAGGCGATCGCTTTGACAGTAACGGGATGGATAAAGATAATGGATCACATCTAAAGGTATATCTGCTGGGGTAAGTTCTTCGATCTCGCTTGGCCGATCTGAACTGGGTTGCAAATCCACTGTCGCCTGGTAAGAAATGTCTAACTTGCCCTCTGGGACAACTAAGCGTAAGTAGCTGTTATCGATGTTTGGCACAATATATTCTTCGCGATCGCAATCTGGTTTAATAACTAAATTACTAGCCAGAATTTTTTGATATTCATTTTCTACCGCCTTTATATTCAAAATAAAGGTAGTTGCACTTGAGAGATCGTAATTTAGCTCACACCCAACTTTAAACTTCATGGCAATTAATCCTAAATTAGCTAAATTAATATATGGTCATTTTGAATATGGATTAAGAATAGAAGTAGTTTGTTAACTGTTTTTCCTTCCAATTCTCAATTTACCCCTGACCTTTGACTTTTGACCCTTAACCTTCGACCTTTTCCCCGTCTCGACAGTTTAATTTGTTTATTTAGGAGTTACTTAACAAATACCTGTGCTTCGTATTCAGGTAAATCGATTACAATTTGACCATCACCAGCTTCTAGATCGTAGTTCCCCGTCCATTCATGCCAGGTTCCATCGGCAGGAAAGTTGGGTATGGTATGGTCGGCTAAATATTGATCGGATAAATTTACTACCACCACCACACGAGAACCTTCATCATTCCAGCGGGTATATGCTATCACCTTTAATTCTGGGTCTTCATAAAAGAAATCAATGTTCTCAGTATACAGAGCATAATTATTCTTGCGTAGGTTAATTAAACCTCGATAATGAGACAATAGATCTTGATTGTCATCTCCTGCTAACAGTGTCCAATCAATTTTACTCGCCTCTTGATTTAGGGGATTATAATCACCAAACTCTTGACCCATCCAGATCATCGGAATCCCCACCGCCGTCATCATCAAAACTGCCCCCAGCTTAACTCGCTTGAACGCCGCCTCACCGACAATACTGCGATCGCCCAGTTCAACCATCACTCTTTGATGATCGTGGTTACTCAGATAATTGACTACGTTGGTTGCACCCATAAACCCATGGCGTTTGCAGTCAATCATGCTTTTTAATTCTTCTGCATCATAGCGATCGCCACAAATCTGAGCCATTACGTTAGCATAAAAGCTGTAGTGCCAGCAGCTATCCATGGGACCCTCTAGATTAGTGATGGCAGGATCTTCGGGAATGTATTCAGCGATGTTGATAAAAGGTTTGACCCCCGCCAGTTCTTTAGTGCGATCGACAATCCAGTGGAGGAAATCATAATTATTAATTTGTTTAGCGGCATCGTAACGAATGCCATCGATGTGATATTCTTTAATCCAAAAAGCTACGTTATCCCCAACAAATTTCCAAGCTGGCTTGAGATCTAAATTCTCGTCATATTTTTCATAGTTAAACTCTGGCCCCCAACTGTTGTCGGGATCTGTAGGTGAGTGATGGTACCAATAATCGTGGTCAATTTGCGTCAGAGGACATTCCGTATTGGAATGATTATATATGCCGTCGATAATTACGCGAATACCTTTACCGTGGCATTCATCAATCAAATGCTTTAGTTCGTAGCTAGTGCCATAGTTTGATTCGGCGGCAAAAAAGTGTTGCGGACTATAGCCCCAACTGTACTCTCCTGGATTTTCTTTGACTGGCATCAGCTCGATCGCATTAATGCCCAGATCCACTAAGTAATCTAGCTTATCAGTCACATCTTGATACTTTCCTCTTGCTTTAGGGTCATCTTCTCCCCCCAGAAAAGTCCCCAACATGTAGCTCATAAATTACTAGCTCATGGTCTGCTGGCAAAGGTTTGTCGTCATGTTGCCAAACATAGGTATCAACCAGGGGTTTACCATCTTTAACAGTAATAGTTCCATTTTGGCTTGCAGGAGCAATATTGACGGCATAGGGATCGACTACTTCCACCCATTCATCTGGTTCGAGAAACCAACTTAAAGATCTGACCCGAAACTTATACTCATATTCACCATCTTCCAGCTCTATCTCAGTCCGAAAATAACCGTCGTCGCCTTTCTCCATCTCTATCGGTTCCCACTGGGAAAAACAGCCAGTTACCGCAGCCTCTTTGTTATAGGGAGCAAATAATTTAAATTCGATTAAGTTAGCCATATTATTTATATTATTGCCAGTCTTGAGAGTAATCACTGAAAGGTCGAGACTATAACCGCAAGTATAAAAAAAGTAACATTTGCGAAACATCTATCTAGGGAACGATCCTAAATCTTGTTGAATCATAGTTTGTAACATAAAGCACCTTTTGAAGATTGAATAGTATATTTATAGGGCTTACGCAGTCTAGTAAATTTTGCCCCATAGCTCTTTCAACATTCAACGGCGTGGATTCTCCGCTTCTACTGATAAGTGAAGCGTGGGAGGAAACGCCGACAGGGTTTAGACTACACATAGACCAGTTGACCTCTTAAGCATTTTAGTTTTAGAAACTGAAAATTGCCCTATCCTGCGCCACATAGAACCTTCGTACACAGATACGACTTTATTCTTTTCTGAGTACCCACCAATGTAGCCTCTAACAGTATTTTTGCCTTTGATAGCTTCGACGTAATCACCAGAACGAAAACCAAAAGGAGTAACCGTTCCACCCTTGCGTTTGCGGATACCACCTTTACCTGGGTTCTCAAAGTGAAGTTGTCTTCGATATAACTGAGGACGGGCTATTACTTTAAACGGGGAATTGGTTAACTCTACCGAACCTACCCAGTGATGTCCTCTATTCTTGCCATTATAGAAAGGCTTGTACTTCATGTAACGGCTCGCTGCCGCAGCAATGGCGCAGTTGGCGTGAGCCGTTGGATCTTGAGAACTTTTGTCTTTATTCTTGGGCAATCTGTAATTGCTTACGAATGATTGAAGTCTGCCAGCCTTCTAGTTTATGAGTAGGTGCAATTTCTCTTAGCCATTGCAGCATATACTTCTGACCCACCATGACTGGCGAGAAACCTTTGCCAGAACGAGCTTTTTTCCTGCCTGAAGTCAGGTCAACATCAGCTTTGACATACTCATAAACTATTTCAGTAATCGGGAAAATTCGAGCTAGCTCTTTAATGATTCTAAGTTCTAGCTGCTTTGAGGCTCGAACTGAAGGAGGAAGTTTGTTTCCTCTGCGATTGTCAAACCTTTTCTGCCGATGAGCGCGAAGCTCAAACGGTAAATTGCGATTAATTCTTCTACCTCTTCTAGCTCTACGAAGAATCTTCTGTGCTTGCTTTCTAGCTACCACCCGTTTAAACGGCAAGATTAAATTGGCAGTAAATAAAACTGCTTTTGCGCTCAGGGCAGCACAACCAGACCAAAGTTTACCTGGGTCGATAGCAACTACAATCTTCTGAGTTTCAGTTCCCGATGGTTCTTGTAATAGCTGAACGCAGAAAACCTCAAGATCGTTCCATACTGGTTTGGCTTTACCACTCGCTATCCACTTTCTTGCTCTCACACTGGTTGTGGGCATGAGCGGTTCGCCAGATGGCGATAAAACTGGTACTCTAATCTTTTTTGTCATGGGTATAACCCCTAGTAAATTAGTATGCGTGTCTCTTCCTACACTATTGCTATCATGTCCTGTCTTAAAGCACCCTGAATCAGAGGGTTTGGAGATAGACCAGACGAGAGAAGAATCTGGCAGTCCGTAAAAAGCAATAGCTCATGTAGTAGTGCAATTCTCAGAAGTTCTGATTAACTCCATGCTGCTCTTGTACCGCTTGCGGTCAAGAGTCAGTTATTGACCTCTGAAGGAAACAAGAGTTTTTAAACTCCCCCAAGATTTGATGATTTAGAGGGCAGGTGCGTAAGTCCTATCTAAGTAAACATTGAACTGCAATCTTCTAACGCTATCTATACTGAATGGCAAAAACTACCCCTGGCTTCTGGAATCAGTTTTGGACAAAATTACCAGTAGCTTATCGAGGCGCACTGATTATCGGGATTCCTGTGATTACTATTTTACCAGCGATCGCTGGTTGGGACTGGTCAAATAGAACAAAAGCAGATGCAAATCGGTGGATTAGCCATACTCAAGATGTCATCAGGGAAAGCAATAGTCTAGTCGGAGTATTAGTAGATGCTCAGACAGGAGTTCGAGGCTATACCATTACCCAAAAGCCTGAGTTTTTGCAGCCCTATAATCGGGCAACTAAAGAGATTCCTGTAAGTATTGAGGAACTAGAAACATTTGTTCAAGATAACCCTCTACAGCAGCGACGGTTAAAGGAGATTAAACAGCAGGTTGAAACCAGGTTAAATTTATTGACACAAATTTTAAACCAGTTAAAAATTTCCCAAGGAGAGCTTACTCCTCAGTTAATTGAGTTATTTACTAAAGAAAAAGTAGAAATGGATCGTGTCCGCAACTTAGTAGATACTTTTAAGGCAGAGGAATGGAGATTATTAGGAAAAACCAGCAAATTCAATCAGACCAGCCGTGCCTGCTGCAGTGCCGCCGCGATAAATCCGGCGAACAACGGGTGCGGTTTCTCAAACGGCCGACTTTTCAATTCGGGGTGGAATTGCACCCCAACAAACCACGGGTGATCGGGCCGTTCTACAATTTCAGGCAGCAAGCCATCGGGGGACATGCCCGAAAACACCAGTCCGCCCTGCTCCAGAACTTCGCGGTAGGCGCCGTTCACTTCATAGCGGTGGCGATGCCGTTCGCTGATCGTGGTAGCGCCGCCATAGATCGCCGAGACGTGGCTGTTGGGCCAGCCAGTTGCGCTTCATAGGCGCCCAGACGCATCGTTCCGCCCAAATCGGTATCGGCGCCGCGCTGCTGCAACCCTTCCGGGCTCATCCATTCGGTGATGATCCCGACCACTG
>CAVRWR010000027.1:0-16537 GCA_963724445.1 uncultured cyanobacterium
TGTTGAGTCCTTGGTCATTGACGACAATGGTGATATCTGGGTGGGGGAAGAATTTGGTCCTTACCTACTGCACTTCAATGCCGACGGTGAATTATTAGAAGCACCTATCCCGACTCCTAATGAAACTAATCTAAATACCCTTAACGGTCAAGCTCCTTTGGTGATAGGTCATCGTGGGGCGAGCGGATTATTACCCGAACATACCTTAGAAGCTTATAAAGTTGCGATCGCTCAAGGTGCAGATTTTATTGAACCAGATTTAGTATCTACTAAGGATGGAGTCTTAATAGTCCGTCATGAACCAATTCTAGACGATACTACCAATGTGGCAGAGGTGTTTGGAGAAGACAGAATGTCTACCAAAATCCTCGATGGTGAAGAGGTAACGGCATATTTTGCTGAAGACTTTACCCTAGAAGAGATTAAGCAGATACGGGCAGTACAGCCCCAAGAATTTCGCGATCAAAGTTTTAATGATGCGTTTGAAATCCCCACTTTGGAAGAGGTCATTCAGCTAGTTCAAGAGACGGAAGCAGAAACAGGGGTAAAGGTAGGAATTTATCCTGAAACCAAACATCCGTCCTTTTTTGATGAGCAGGGTTTATCTCTAGAAGAACCTTTAGTTAAAACTCTACAAGATACTGGCTTTACCGATCCAGACCGTATCTTTATCCAGTCTTTTGAGGTTAGTAATTTAATTGAACTGAGTGCTACCTTAGAAGATCTTGGTCTAGGGGATATTCCTTTAGTACAATTATTTGGCAACACGGAGGACGACGACATTAACGAAGGGGGTGGTGGTTTTTCTGTCCCCTATGATTTTGTCGCTAACTTTGATAAAGAGGAATTTACTCAAGAAGATGCTGTGGATGCTTATGGCGAGGAATTACTCACCGCTTTAGGCATTCTGGGCGAAGACGGTAGCTACCATCCAGAGATTGGTCAGGATATTACTTACGGCGACTTGGCTAATCCTGAAGTAATTGAAATTATTAGTAGCTATGCTGGTGGTTTGGGGCCTTGGAAAAATAACATTCTGTTGCGGGAAGACCTAGAGGAACCAGTTGACGGTGACGGCGATGGTAATGCCGAAATTACTACCCAATTGACAGGAGAAATTTTTCCTTTAGTTGACTATGCTCACGATGCGGGTTTGCAGGTACATCCTTATACTCTAAGGAATGAAGAACAATTTTTAACTCTCGATGCAGAGGGAAATCCCCAAACTCCAGAAGCAGAATTTCAACAGCTAATTGATATTGGTGTTGATGGCTTCTTCACTGACTTTCCTGGTACTGGAGTTGCAGTCGTCGATTCTGTAACGGGGGAATTTGTCCAGTCGCCCCAAAATCCCAATCTGGGAGATAGTTTACCAAATTTGTCTCGTTCTAAAGGTTTTGAAGGACTGGCGTTTAGTCCAGATCGTTCTATCCTGTATCCTTTATTAGAAGGAACGGTAGACGGAGATCCTGCCAACGCCTTACGCATCTATGAATTTGATGTTGAATCTGCTTCCTATAAAGGTCTAGTAGGTTTCTATCCCACAACTGACGGCAATCCTATCGGCGACTTTACTCCCATCAATGACCATGAATTTTTAGTTATTGAACGGGACGAAAACGAGGGAGAAGAAGCCGAATTTAAAAAGATCTTCAAAATCGATCTTTCTCAGGTTGACGAAAATGGTTTTATCGCGAAAGAAGAAATCGTAGATTTACTGAACATCGAAGATCCTGACGATCTCAATGGTGATGGTCAAACAACTTACGATATGCCCTTTGTCACTATTGAAGACGTAGTGGTAGTTGATGAAGACACAATTTTAGTCGCCAACGACAATAACTATCCTTTTTCCCAAGGAAGGGAAGAGGATATCGACAACAACGAAGTAATCGTCATTGATTTAGAAAACCCATTGAATTTAGACCCAAATTTAGGAGGAAATATTATGAACCCTAGACCTATCGAAAATACTGGAATTACAGAACAACCCGCGCAAATGACTGGGTTAAACGGCTATGAAGTAGATCCTTTCTTTACTGTGGGCGAGGAAGTCAATGGGTATGTACCACCAGGAGTTCCTGACGGTTTAGGTGCATTTGCTTTAGACGATGACACTGTACGCATAGTTGCCAACCACGAATTTAGCTCAGATGCAGGTTACGCTTACACTCTAGCCAATGGTACAGAGTTAGTTGGCGCGCGGGTTAGCTTTTTCGATATCAACAAGGAAACTCTAGAATTAGAAGATTCGGGACTTGCTTTTGACAAAATTATCAACCGCAACGGTGAAGAGGTAGACGAAGCCACAGATCTAGAATATGAAGGTATCAACCGCCTTTGTTCGGCACACTATATTGAAGCTAATCAATTTGGTGAAGGTCGCGGTTTAACCGATAGTTTATTTTTCACTGGCGAAGAAACCGATGGTGGAACAGAGTTTGTTCTCGATCCTGCTACCAACACCCTTCATGCTGTGCCTTGGATGGGTCGCGCTGCTTGGGAAAATGTCACTGAATTGGATACTGGCACGAGCGATAAAGTTGCTTTCTTGGTCGGAGACGATCGCGAAGCTGCACCCTTAATCATGTATGTTGGGGAAAAAGATTCTAGTGAAGGTGCTGGTTTACTAGAACGCAATGGTTTAGTCGGCGGTAAACTCTATACTTGGGTTCCTGATGGCGATCTTGCTGACACTCCCACCTTTACCGATGAAGATGGGGAAGAAGTAGACGATGATAATGCCCCCGATCCTGCTGGTTTTAATGGTACTGGTAATAGTCAAGCTGGTAGCTGGGTAGAACTTGATTACTATCGTCCTGACTTGGCTAGTTCGGCGGTAGATACAAATGATGATGGCGAGATCCAAGACGAGCTTGGTTATGATGCTCAAGGGTTTGCAACTCAGGCACAGCAAGATCAAATGTCTATTGATGCGGGCGGTTTCCAATTTTCTCGTCCCGAAGATGTGGCAACCAATCCAGAAGATGGTACTCAAGCGGTATTAAATTCTACTGGGCGTGGAGGACGTTTTGCGGTAGATAATTGGGGTACAACTTATCAAATCGATACTGAGTTTGGCGAGGCTGGCGATCCTGTTACTGCTCAAATTGATATTCTCTATGATGGCGACGATGCAGGCAATGGTCAGTTTGAGGGTTCTGACTTTGGTTTGCGTAGTCCTGATAATGTAGATTGGTCAAATGATGGTTTAATCTATCTTCAAGAAGATCGTTCGACTGCTGAAGACGAAGATTTCGGGGGAACTTCTGGGGAAGAAGCTTCAATTTGGAAGTTAGATCCTGATTCGGGAGAATTGACCCGCATCGCCCAGATGGATCGTTCTGCTGTTCCTGAAGGACAAAGCGATCCTGTTCCCGATGAAATTGGCAACTGGGAAAGTTCGGGAATTCTCGATGTTTCTGAGCTATTTGACGAAGAACCTGGAACACGCTTTATCTTTGATGTTCAGGCTCATAGTTTAGAAGATGGCATTATCGCTGATGCCGATCTAGTTCAAGGTGGGCAACTGTCTTTCTTAACTACCGAAGCATCATCAGAAAATGGTGGTGATCCTGACAGTGGCGAAGATACAGATGGAGAATCCTCCCCCACGGCTGTATTTGGCACCCTAGAAGATGACATTTTGGAGGCTGGTTTAGACTTCGACACTAGTAACAATCTAATCTTTAGCGGTGATGGCGACGATCTAATCGATCTTTCTCCTGGTGAAGGTAATAATCGCGCCTACGGTGGTAGATGGTTCAGGATGTCTTTATCTTGGGTGAAAGAGATCGCATTTTTGCTGATGGAGATAGCGATCGCATATTTGTTCTCTCTGGAGGTAACAATGTGATTACGGGCAACCTTGGCTCAGATCAGTTCTGGATTGCCAACGGTCAATATCCCGAATCTTCTAATACTATTACCGACTTTACTAGCGGTGAAGACGTAATTGGTGTTGCTGGCTTGGGTATCGGTTACAGCGATATAAGTATTACACAAACTGATGCTGGGGCGTTAATTTCGGCTAATGGTAACGATTTAGCACTTGTGGCGAATACTCCCGCTGATTCTTTGGCGAATGAAAGTAATTTTACCTTTGCCTAGTTGATCGATGAACAATTGACTATTGTTAGTTTTTAGGGCGATCGCCTTTTTAGTAAAGCCCTAAAGGATAAACGATCGCTTTTTATTGAATAGCACATGGGAAGAAATAAATAAAAATAGGGACGCAAATATATTACGTCCCTGTCCAAACTTAGCTTTAAATTATTCGAGCTGAACTAAGAATTACTCAGTCAAACCACCGAAAGCACCTTTCAAGGCGGCGATCGCATCGTCAGCAGCTCCCCAAATATTAGCTTCTGGCTCTTTACCTACAAGCTGGCGTACACCATAGAAGTAAATCACGGTTTTTAATTGCTCTTGGTGAGCGCGATTTTTAAAGTTTACTTTGTTGATTGGATCGATTACTTTCTGTAATTTGCCATCTGTTGCTTGTGCTGCTTTATGAACGAGCAGTCCTGTCATAACTAATTGGTGCTTTAAACCCTCATGTTGCATAATTTTTTCATACAGATCGAGGTGACTACCAGACATGATCTTTTCGATAGTTTCTACCATATTGGTGACGGTATCACTAGGTTCAGAAGACATTTCTAATTCAACAATTGCCTCGTTAATCGCATCGATGCTTTTGCGATCGTCTTCCAGCATATCAGTGATAGATTTGGTTACTTTTTTCTCGCCTTTGGTAGCTTCTAGCAGTTTCTCTTCGTTGGAAATCATTAGGTTTTGTAGAACCTTCATATCTGCTAATTTTCTGGCGATCGCATTCTTTTTAGTTGCGTCTAAAGTCGCTGCCATAATTATATTTTGCTCCGTTGTTAAATATGTTGCTCAAGGCTATTGATTAATGAGCTAAATAATTACATAATTCCTAGCTGACCTAGAATTCCTTGTCCTGTAGCCATTTCTACTAAAATAGCTGAGACAAAACCAATCATTGCCAGACGACCGTTCCATAGTTCAGAAAATCGAGTGAATCCCATTTTGGGTTCTGGTTGGGGAGCTTGCATATTTTTAAACCTTTTTAGACTTTGGTGTTTCAGTTACTTGTCCATAATGTAACGAAATATAATGGGCAGACAATCTATCACAAGTCATAATAATTAAATTCAAAAATATTCACTAATTACATCTTTTGGTGAAGCTTTTTCTTAAAAAAAGTTGCTAACAAAATGAATCGATTTTATTTTGCTGAATTGAAGAACAAAAAAAAACTTGGTTTGGCATTTTTAGCGGGGTTTATTCTTGTTTCCTGCGGAGGGCGATCGAATCAAATCGAATCGAACTAACTCTAATCTTCAAGGATTAGAGATTAAATTTTTGGTAGGGAGCGATTTGGCGCGGTTTTGTCAACAAGCAGCAACCAGGTTAAATCAAACCAAACCTAAAACCAACAGTGGACAGAATTTTTATCTTACTTGCGAGGCTAAGGGAAGTGGAGATGTGGTTCAAGACGTTCTTAGTTTAGCGCAGCAATTACAGGCAGGTAATATTGAAGCAGATGCACCTGATTTTCCGACTCTAGTTGGCGTGGATGGCGAGATTTATCAAAGCCAGCTTGTATACCAAATGAACAAACTTTTTCCTGGACAGGCATCTATTCCAAATATTACCGACTCACCCCTCATCGCCTATAGTCCGATGGTGTTTATGACGACTGAACAATTAGCACCAGGATTAGAGAAAAGTAAGAATCTTTACACTACTTTAGCTACGGTAAAAAATCATCAACAGTTAGATCCCAAAGCTCCAGCCATCCCGATCGCCTATGTTCATACGGCTCCCACTCGTTCAAATTCGGGCTTACAAACTTTAGTTGCTCAATTTGCTTCGGTGGCAAACAAACCACCAGAGGAACTAACCTTAGCAGATATAAAAAAATACCAAGAGCAAGTAAAACAAATTCAAAACAAGATTACCCGCTATGGTAAGTCTACAAATAATTTAGCTCGTTCCATGACGGATAATGGTGTTTTTTGGGCTTCTGTTGGTTCAGTTTATGAATCCTCCGTAATCTCGGCTAATAGTCAACCAGACAACAATCAAACTAAATATCAGGCAGTGTATCCTCAAGCCACTTTTAGTTCAAATATGCGAGCAATCCTCCCCAATGCCCCCTGGATTAGTAGCACAGAAAAAGAAGCTGCCACTGAGATAATTGAGTATTTACGCCAGCCAGATGTTCAACAAATCGCTACAGATTTAGGTTTGCGCCCAGGGGTTCCAGGAGTTCCGTTGGGCAATAAATTCTCGCCTTTGTTTGGAGTTAATCCCCAAGCTAAATATGATTCCTATCGTCCCCCCCAACCAGAAGTAGTCGAGGCGATGCTCAATAGTTGGCAAACCTACGCTAAAAGACCTTCTCAAGTAGCTGTGGTAATCGACACTTCAGGTTCAATGAAAGGGACTAAACTAGCGGCGATTAAGAATACTTTGCTTGACTATGTGCAGAATTTGGGAGAGCAGGAAAAAATTGCCTTAATCAGTTTTAATTCCCAGATCGATCCTCCCGTAATTGTTGAAGGGAATCAAGCAGGAAAAGCCAAGGGGATTGAATTTATCAGTCAACTGCAAGCAAAGGGCGGCACTAGACTATATGACAGCAGTCTATATGCTCGGGACTGGCTGATGAAGAATCCTCGTCCTGATGCCATTAATGCGGTATTGGTTTTAACTGATGGCGAAGATTCTGACTCGAAGATCGACTTAGATCAGCTTTCTCAGCAATTGAAGTCAAGCAATTTTGAATCGGGAGAAAACATCGCGTTTTTTACCGTCGGTTATGGAGAAGAGGGTCAATTTAATCCCCAAGCTTTGCAAAAAATTGCTGAATTAAACGGTGGTTACTATCGCAAAGGAGATCCTCAGACTATTTCTAATTTGATGGCGGATCTACAGGTGGAATTCTAGATACTTTTAAATACTTTTAAATAGTTTGGAGCTAATCACGATGAAATTAGTTAATCCTTTATACTATCCGCTGGCTGTATTTGCAGGAGGAATTGCTTTAGTAGTAGGAGTCCGCTTAGTGCAGCTACCCAGCTATATTATGTTACCAGCCGCCGCAGCGATCGCAACTGGACTAGCGATTCCGCTAAATCGCCAAGTAAGCCACAAGATTAAGCTTGATAATCCTACTTTAGCCAGAGAAATTAAGTCGGTAAAGCAACAGTCTCAGCTATTAGTCGGAAAAGCTCAGGAGTTACGGATCGAAGCACAGCAGATGTTAACCTCTAGCATCCAGCTAGAGCTATTTGCCGCGATTGAATATGCTTGCGATCGCGTAGTTGAATTACCCGCTAAAATTGACCGCCTGGCACAAAAGCTACAGGGTTCGGATTCTTTATTATCTTGCGAAGAATTGACCAAACAAATTAATGAGGTACAAACCAAGGCAAAGCAAAGTTCTGGTGTAGCACAGCAACAATTAAATCAATTAGCCAAAAGCTTACAAAATAATCTTAGATTAGCACAGCAAGGACAGGATGCTCGCCAGGCGCAGGTAGTTTCTTTAGCAACATTGGTTACTGAGTCTGGAGGAATTTTACAGCAGTTTCAAAATCGTCTACGCGCCTCCAATCTAGATAATTCTACCGAAATTGATGAGTTAAAAGCTATTAGCAATGAGTTAAAAAATATGCAGGATAATATGGATTTTTTAATTAATTAATTATGAAAGTTAAATCTAGTAATAATAATAAAGCTATTATTTCTTTAGGAATTATTGGTGCATCTTTAGTCCTAGCCTTTGCACCAATACCTGGAGTTAAGCAGAGCGTTACCATCGTCAGCGGAACGGAACTTAAAGAACCCCTGCAAGAACTAGAAACAAGATTTGAAGCAGATAATCCTAGTATAGATTTGCAATTAAAATTCCAGGGTTCACAGGATATGGTAAATAACTATATCGACCAAAAGAATGATTTTCAGGCAAACATTCTTATTCCTGCCAACGGTGAGATCCTCCAAGAATTAGACAGTCGCTGGCAAGCACAAAGTAGAAATAATGGCAAAACTTTTGCTCAACAGCCAACGGCGATCGCCAAAACTCTTTTAGTGGGTATTGCCTGGCAAGAAAGAGGTGAAATTCTTTTTCCTGACGATCGGTTTTCCTGGTCAAAAATAGAACAGGCAATGAAACAGAAAAATTGGTCAGCCATTGGCAATAAACCTGAATGGGGAAGCTTTGATTTTATAACTACAGATCCTACTCGTTCTAACAGTGGTCAGTTGACCTTAAATTTATGGGTTCAATCTGAAAATTACCGCTTAAATAGTTTTGATGCCGAATCACTAGTCAGCCTCATTAAACAGTCTATCTATCAACCACCTCGTTCTACTGACATTTTGCTACAGGAATTTATTACCCGTGGTGCAAACGATGGAGATGTCGCCATGGTGTATGAAAGTATTGCCCTATATCGTTGGTCACAGGCAAAAACAACTCAAGGACAACCCTATCGCATTTATTATCCCGTTCCTACTGCGGAAACTGTAGCAACTGCTGCGGTAGTGAAGCAAAATACGCCAAACAACCTAGCTAAAGCAGCTAATAAATTTATTGCCTATTTAACTCAACCAGAACAGCAGAAAGTGTTTGTTAAATATGGATTTCGTCCGACAATCTCTGGAGTAGATTTGTCGTCAGTGCCTGATAGTCCCTGGTCACAGAATATTCCAGGAGCAATGCCCAATCTCTCTGTCAAAACTCAACAGCCACCTAACTCGCAAGAAATTAGTGAAATACAGCAATTATGGGACAAATAATCTCATTATCTTTAAGTTCCTTCATTGTCTTAATATTAGGTCTGAACTATTATTAAAGACATCAATTGTGTATTTATTTATATATTGATCCATCTAATCGAGATTTATTTGGCTTATTTGGAGTATCTATTAACTCTTTTGGCTTGATTTCATTTTCTTTAGGAAGTTCCAAGGTAGTATCTTATAAATTAGACAATATTAATATATTTGACTATCAAATCTTTTCTCACTAAACATATTTTAGACTGACATAACAGTGGCAAAGTACAAAAATACTAATCTTGCATGTTTTTATCTTGCTTTGTTTGCTACGATTAGCCTTCATCGCTTGAGTTCAATTTCAGCACAAGCTGCATCTCCTGAAAGATTTTTATCTCAGGCTAGAGTCAGTCAGCGAGATTTGCTCCAACAGCATGACAATCGGCAAGTTACAGCAAAACTACTAAATCAGTCACAAAATTCGACTCAGAAACAAAATCTAGATCAAGCAGATTATTCTTTGGTAGCTGACTCAGATTTAGCTAAAAATAATCGCAATATAGAAAAACCACAGGACAAGCTCCTCAAGATTATTTCTTTGGTCTTTTTGATCTTGTTTTTTATTCCCCTAGGTATCTTTTACCCTTTATTTCTGTTCTATAAAAAGCTGTTGATTCATCCAGATGAGCCAGAATATTCCTCTAGAGAAGATTACGAATCTGAACTGAGTGAAACTGCTCCCAAGATAGAATTAAATTTGCCAGCTAATTTGCCAGCTAATTTGCCAGCTAAAAATACCAATAAAGTAACGATATCCAAGCTACAGATTGCTTTTTCCCCTATAGCTAGTGACTTAAGATATAAATTAGGAAAGTTAGGTTCTGGTGAAGGATTTCAAGACATTGTTGAGCTGATGCGCCAAACTGCGACCGTACTGATTGCGCAGAATTGCTGGACTCATGTAAATTATAGTTCGACAACACTCCCTTTTGAAGAGATTAAGGTGCAATTTGATTTGGTTTCCGCTCGAGAAAGAAGCAAGTTTACAAATGACAAGCTTAGTTTGATTAGTAGCAACAGTGAGGTAGAGCGCAGCCACAGTATTAGTAAAAATTACAGTTATGTAGTTGTAACACTTATTCTTTGTACAACCCATGACCAACCTTTATTTAACAAAATTTTTACCAAAGATCAGTTAGTTAATGAACTACTCCTGCTCAGTAAAATGAGCAAAGATTATCTGATTAAATTTGAACTGCTTTGGAATCCGCAGGAGGAAAACAAATATATTAGTAACGATCGGCTATTAACCGAATATAGTGAGATGATTCGACTGCTTTAGAGGATCGAGATTTTATCTATAATTCTCATAGTTGTACACATTAAATTGGTTAACTGGGGCGCGATCGCATTGCTCAACTCAGAATAAATCCTGTTGAAATACATCTCAAGTATGATTAATCACCCTATATTCAACTATAGTCTCTACATCACTATCAAAGTAGATAAATATGACCTGGATTAAAAGCTTCAGAAAATTTTCTCGACCTCACACGATTATTGGCACTAGTCTGAGTGTTTTAGCACTATATCTTATCTCGATCGCTACTACTGGCAATAATATTGCTTTAATAAATTTAGAACAGATGTTAGCTGTATGGTTAGCTTGTATCTGCGGGAATATATATATAGTTGGCTTAAATCAACTTTATGACGTTGAAATAGATCGAATCAACAAGCCAGAATTACCTTTAGCTTCAGGAGAGTTTTCGCTTCAACAAGGCAGATTTATCGTCGGTATTACAGGAATCTTGGCGTTAATTATTGCAGCTTTGTCTGGAGTATGGCTACTCGCTACAATAGCCGTTAGCTTGATTATTGGCACGGTCTATTCTATGCCTCCAGTGCGTTTAAAGCAGTTCCCTTTTTTTGCCGCCTTATGTATTCTCACGGTTAGGGGAGTTATTGTTAATCTGGGATTATTTCTCCATTACGGTGACAAACTCAACGGTCAAGAAGCCTTGAATCCCTATGTCTGGACACTTACCTTATTTATCTTATTGTTTACTGTGGCGATCGCAATTTTTAAAGATGTTCCTGATTTGGAAGGAGATCGGCAATATAATATTAATACTTTTAGCTTGGTGATTGGTAAGACTGCGGTATTCAATCTTTCCCGTGGAGTAATTACCGTATGTTATTTTGGCATGATGGTTGCGGGGTTATTCTGGCTAACTTCTCTCAACGTCAGCTTTTTTGTCGCAAGTCATATACTTTTATTAGGATTGCTTTGGTGGCGTAGTCAGGATGTGGACTTGGAAGAGAAGAGTGCCATTGCCGATTTTTATCAGTTTATTTGGCAGCTATTCTTTTTGGAATATTTATTATTTCCTCTTGCCTGTTTTATCTAATAAATAATGATCACTTGAACTATAAGCTGTTATATAAATAGCAATTCTTAATAGAAGTTAAGAATTGTTTTTTTGTATCTAATTTGGCAATAAAAAAGCAAGCAATAAGGACTAATTACAAAGCTGTAAAAACCATAAAAAAATTATATCAAGCAATTCAAAAGAGTTATAGATAGTCAGGCTTATATGTAGCCATAGTTACAAAAACCATTGATTGTCGATCGTTTAATTATCTCAACAAAGATATTGGGAAAACATATTATGGTTGCTATTAAAAAACATTCTTGGACAAAAAAAATAGCAGTTACTTTGCTTGTTTTTGGCTTTTCAATTTTAGCAGGTAGCTCGGCAAGTGGCGACTCTTCAGAAGCAGAAAAAACCAAACTATTTGGCAAAAAAAATACTATTAGAATTTCCATTGGTACGCAAGATCAGGTAATTAATACTGCCGTTGGTGGGGCAACAGTTAGAGAGATGGATTTGCTTAAAAAGTATCTTCCTACCACTGGTAAATATGAAGGCGTAAAATATGATATTCAGTGGTCGAGCTACACATCAGGACCTCCAATTACCAATAAAATGTTGGCAAATCAAATCGATATTGGTTTGATGGGAGATTTTCCTGCAGCGATTAATTTGATTAAGTTCCGCGAAGAAGGAGGGGACGTTGAATCTACCTTTATTGGCACATTGGCTTATAGTCCTAATGGTGCTGGTAATGCGGTAGTTGTTCCTAAAGACAGTGATGTAACTTCCCTCTCAGAATTGGCTGGTAAATCTGTTTCTGTTCCCTTCGGCTCGGCTGCTCACGGTATGTTGCTTAAAGCCTTGAGCGACAGTGGAGTTAATCCTGAAACAGATGTGGAATTAATTTCTCAAGCTCCCGAAGTGGGTGGTACTAGCTTGCGTACTGGTCAAATCGATGCTCATGCTGATTTTGTTCCCTTTGGCGAACTATTTCCCTTCCGTGGCTTTGCCAAAAAGATTTTTGATGGCGCGCAAACAGGAGTTCCAACCCTTCACGGGATTGTCGTGCGATCGGATTTTGCTCAAGAACATCCTGAAATCGTCAAGGCTTATATGAAAGCCATGTTAGAAGCCAACCAGATATTTAGAGCCAACCCAGAAGCAACTTCTGCCAAGATTGAAGAATGGTCGGGGATTGAAAAAGAAGTTGTCTATATGTTTCTTGGTCCTTCAGGGTTACAACCCCTAGATCCCACAGTCCGCCAGGTTCATGTTGATGCTCTAAAAAATAGTATTACGACTCTTTCTGAGTTGGGCAAGATCGAAGGCGAGGTCAATCCAGAAGATGTATCGGGATGGATTGATGAAAGCTACCTGAAAACAGCGATGGCAGAACAGGGTCTGGATTACGACCAAGTAATTGCCGAGGCTGAGAACTATGTAATTAGCGGTCAAGATGCTTTAACGGGGGAAGAAATAACCGAGCCAAAAATGGCTGCCCAGCTATGGATTCAAGGAGAAGAGACAGTAACTAGCTTTGCTTCTGTTGATAACATGATGCAAATGCTACCTAAACTAAAAGTCGAGGGTCAAGCTGCCGACGTGATGTTTGTTCACGATCGCAATAATGGTTGGAAACTGTTTGCTGAAAATTCTTACTACGTCAATAACGGTGATGGGGTTTCTGCTTTCTTACTTAAAGAGGATGCCAACCAATATGCTGCTTCCTCTGGAGGACAGGTAACAGCATTTAAAGAATTACAGGCAGATTATGCTCAACAAACAGAGCCTACTCCTGTTGGGGCAGCTAAGTAATAAGTAGCGAGTAGCGAGTAAGATGACTAGTCCTGTTTCTCAATTAACTAAAAGTACTGTTAATAAAGATTCCCGTTCCTCAATTGGTAAGTTTTTTCGACTAAATAAATTGGGACGGAGAATTCTTTCTTTAGTAATCTTTTTTGGCGTATGGCAATTTCTCTGTGCCATTAAGTTTCAATTTTTTATTAATTTCAACTTCTTACCTACGCCAATAGAAGTAGTTAAAGCTTCCTGGGAGTTTTTTCATGACGATCCTTGGGTGCATTTTCGATCGAGCATCTTAAGGGTATTACTAGGTTATGCGATCGCATCTTTCCTGGGAATTATTCTAGGTATCTTTATCGGTGCGTGGCAAAAAGTTGATGATTTCCTCTCTCCACCATTAGAACTATTACGCCCCATACCAGCCGTAGCCTGGATTCCCTTGGCTATTTTAATGTTTTCTACTGCCGAAGCAGGCATGATTTTTATTACCTTTGTCGGGGGCTTCTTCCCTGTCCTAATTAGCACCATCAAGGGAGTGGAAAGTACGATTAACGACACGGTTTTAATTCGGGTGGGACAGTGTTTAGGGGCAAAATCTTGGCATATCTTTAAAGATATTGTGATTCCTGGCGCATTACCCAGTATTGCCAGTGGCTTAGTTATTGGCATGGGTAATGCTTGGTTTTGTCTGGTAACTGCCGAAATTTTAGCGGGACGCTATGGTGTGGGCTATATTACCTGGGAATCTTACGTTACTTCTAACTATCCGCCAATTGTGATGGGAATGCTTTTAATTGGGCTGATGGGTGCAATCAGTTCTTGGGCGGTTAGTCGGCTGACCTCCGCATTGATGCCTTGGCGATCGATTAAGAAACAAGATGCTTAGATTTTTGCAATTAATAATTACTAACTTATAAACCAACAATTTAATAACTAACTATGCAAGAAATCGCAGTAGAGTCACAGCCATTAACTCAATTAACTTATGGATTAGTAGAAGTACAAGATTTATCCGTTTGTTTTAGCGATAAACGTCAAAACACAACTACCGTATTAGATAAGATTAATTTTACTGTCGAGCCAGGTTCATTTGTGTGTCTGTTAGGTCCTTCTGGTTGTGGCAAATCAACAGTACTAAATACTATTGCAGGCTTTATTAATCCTACGGAAGGAAAGATCTTAGTTGATGAGCAAGCTGTCACTAAACCAGGGGCAGATCGGGGTTTTGTATTTCAGCAATATTCCTTACTTCCTTGGAAAACAGTTTTTCAGAACGTTGAGTTTGGACTGCGAATTAAAGGCATTGCTAAAGCAAAGCGTCAAGAATTGGTTGCAGAATATTTAAATCGAGTCGGGCTATATAAACATCGTGATTCCTTTCCCTATCAACTTTCGGGAGGAATGAAGCAAAGAGCCAGTATTGTGAGGGCTTTGATCAACTCTCCTTCAGTATTATTAATGGATGAGCCTTTTAGTGCCTTAGATGCTCAAACCCGCCACATGATGCAAGAGTTGTTAATGGAGATTTGGCAAGATTTTAAAACTACAGTTATTTTCGTTACCCATGATATTGAAGAGGCAGTCTTGCTAGGCGATCGCATTTTGGTCATGGGGGTCAATCCAGGTCATATCAAAGAAGGTATCGCGATCGCACTTCCCCGTCCACGTCATATCGACGATACTTTGACTCCAGAATTTATTCAAATCAGTCGTCAAGTTTTGGCAACTATTCGCGAGGAAACTTTAAAAAGCATGGAATCAAGTTAAATTCATCAGGAAGTGCGATCGCACTTCCTGATTTTTAGTCTTGTTGATTTCGACTCTTAAGTTTAAATTTTTCTACCCAAAAAGAGCATTCTTTTCCAAAAATAAGGTATTTCTTGCTGAGAAATTACCTTAATACTTAGTCTTTTCCCCATCCGATAACTTGGGTAGTGACTATTTTTCACATTTAGTTTTAGTAACCTCATGACGATAGCGAAACATATCTTTTAGTCGGGCATCTACCCACCAGCCTAAGAGTAATTCAGCCAAGAAGCCTCCAGGTATTTCATAGGCGATCGCATCAGTTAATCTAGTTTTGCTACCTACTGCGACAAATTCATGGCGATGTATCCAAGATTCCATTGGACCATCAGTTTGTCGATCCACGAACAAACGATTAGGTTGGCATTCAATATGGGTGGCAATCCATGGTACAGGAATTCCTGCCAAAGATAAACGAAATTCACTAACTGCCCCAACACCTAAACCTCCCTCTCGGCGGATAATTGTTACTGGTTGCCAAGGAGGAGTTAGCAAGTTGAGAATGTCAGAACGTTCGTGGAACAGCCAGACTGTTTCTACTGGGGCATTGATTAAACTGGAGTATTGAAAGTTCAGCATAGAAATTAATTTAGGCACTTCATGCCATTTTTTTGTCTAAAGCAATCGCCGTTTTTAAGAATTAATCGAATCTAGATCGAGGTCGCTCCAGCAAACTGTTGAACATAGGCATACTATATTTGCGATCGCCTATAGCGAGCGTAGCTCACTAAAAGAGAGATCCCTCGATCCAAGCCAATCTTCTGGTTCAGGTTAAGCGTGAAATTTACAAGCTCCTGGCACAGATGTAGAGGAAAAAATGGATGAAACCGCGATCGCTTTGTTCACTTGATAAGCGATCGCGTTTTGTTGATAACCAACTATAATGATACAGCTTGCACTCGAATGACTATACGCTTCGCGATCGCAATCCTGCTAGATTTTATACATTATATCTTTGGGCAGCAGCCGTAAACTGTTAATAAATATCTGTTTTTTTGCTCTGTAATTTTTTGGCTCACCATAAAATATTAGTAACCAAGATTTAAGCTACTCAGAGGCAACAGCAAGATGAACGAGCGGTGCATGATTCCTGTAATTAAAACCCTCAAAGATTATCAAGCCTATCGTATTAGTCCCAATGATACCAATCGTTTAGCGATTATCTTCGATCCTGATAGTGCCAATGACTCACTAACTGTCTGTGTCGAAATTTTTGAAGTAGGTAGCGAAACTCCTCCCCACCGTCACAATTTTGCCGTAGAAATGTTTTTTATTCTCAAAGGTGAAGGTATAGCAGTCTGCGACGGGAAAGAGATGTCTTTGCACAGCGGCGATAGTGTATTAATGCCAAAAACAGGAACTCACTATCTGAAAAATACAGGTAATGAGCGACTGTATGTCTTGTGTATGATGATTCCTAACGAAGACTTTTCGGAGTTAATTCGGAATGGAATACCTGCAAACCTAGACGAAGAGGATTTAAAAGTATTGTCTCGGATGAATTAAATAAATAAATTCAATTAATTCAGAGATCGCTTCTGCGATCGAACATATTGGTGATGTCCCAGTAATTGGTTCTTGTATGGAATCTTGCATTCTTGACCACGTATAGCCTATACTAATAGCTAGTTCATTCATGGGCGAGTGGCGGAATCGGTAGACGCACCACACTCAAAATGTGGCGAGAAATCGTGAGAGTTCGAGTCTCTCTTCGCCCACTTTACAAGCAACTC
>CAVRWR010000028.1:0-25358 GCA_963724445.1 uncultured cyanobacterium
TTGGGAGTTATCATTGATTAGTTGTCGATATTGCTCTTCACTGTTAACTGGTAAACAAATGCTTTTATCTCCTCTGATAGAAACTGCCATGCTTGAGTTTAGACTAAACCTTAATTGAGTGCTTGTTGACTTTACCTCAATTAGATTTATTCTGTCATTTAAGTCCAATTGTCCTGAGTATTTATACTACCCACAAAATCCGTTAGAACCAGATCGGTTGTAAGAATTAGAAACTAACGGATAAAAAGCATACAAAACAATAGCTTTGAGCAACAATCAACTTTACAACAGTTACTTGATACGCAATTGATACGCTATTATTCAAAATCGATACTATGAGCAGATTTTTTTGTGTTATTATAATGGTTATTATAATAATGCCACCAACCCATGTACACACTTAAGTTGACTACAGTAGGTTCATCTACAGGAGTAGTAATTCCTGTAGAAATGCTCAAAAGCATGAAGTTAGAGAAAGGAGACTCTTTATACGCAGTTGAGACACCTGAAGGATATGTAGTAAGTCCTTATAATCCAGAAGTAGAGGATCAGATAAAACAAGGTCGCGCTTTTATCAAACAGAATCGAGAAGTTTTTAAAGCATTAGCCGAGTGAGTGAGCCTATCTGGATCGATGCGAATGCGTTGCGTTTGCTGCATAGCGAAAGTCTTGCCGAATTTGGAGGGCTTTCAGGCATCAGAGACGAAGGTTTATTCTTGTCTGCTTTAGCCCGACCACAAAATCTTTTTGCCTATGAAAAGGTAACGAGCATTTCGAGACTGGCTGGAGCATATGCTTATGGCATTACCAGAAACCACCCTTTTAACGATGGCAACAAACGCGCTGCTTTTTTGGCTATTGGTATGTTCTTGGCGATTAATGGTTTCTTATTAGAAGTAGAGCCAACAGAAGCAGTAAATACAATGTTGGCTTTAGCTGCTGGAGATCTATCAGAATTAGAACTCACTTCCTGGATCGAACAATTTATGGTTACAGCTTAAGTGTAATACAGTAAAGCCTGTTTGATGGCGAGGGGTGCGGAGGTTTGGTTGTGTCACAAAAACTGAGGTAAGGCAGCAAAAATCTAGAAGAAGAAGAGATTTAGGCAGCTAATCCGCAGCTAATCCGAAGATTTGATTGATGAAAGAGATCTGTCCTATGATATCTCCTTTTTCCACATTGTTAATCTGTCCCTTACGGATCATATTCATCGCTTCGTAGCTTTTGATCAGATATTCCGCAGGTTCCTTAACAGAGGAAATAATATTTTTGACAGGCTGAACCAAGGAAGCGCAAAATGTGTCTTGGTGAATCGTTCAACTTGAGCGACCACCTTCGACCATCCACCCAAACCAAATGCACGGACTGAAAACATTGCAGCACCCACCGCAGTGTTGGTCGCCCTGTTGGCTTACCTCGTTGATTGGGAATCGTTTCCTTGATCTCGGCTAAAGAGGAGCGAAGTTGTCGTTGACCGAGGCTGTAGACCAGCAAACATAACCCCATAATCTACCCCTGTCAAGGTGAACAAATGTACTATAGTTGCTGCCGTAGAAGACGGGCAGTAGAGACATGAGGATGTTTGGGGTCATAAGAGGGTTTAGTTTTAGGTTTTTTCTGACCTCTAGGAGAAGAAGAAAAGCGTTTGAGATTAACCAAAGCAGCCCACTGCTTGAGAGTCTGGGCAAATTCAGCTGCACTCATCGCCAGATAAGGGAGCCAAATTAAAGTAGGTAAGGCGATTGTCATGCCTCTGAATGTACCTTGAACTTCTTCGACCAGATAATAATCAGACAAACCAGCTTCGACCTTGCCAACTCCATGTACCGATTTCAAAGCAGCTTTAACGGTGGAAAGAATGTTCAAAGCAACTATTGCTAAACAGAAGACAAACAAAGCAGCTTTGGGATAGCCCAAAGTATTCAATTCACAGTTAAACTGATCCAGCAACTCGTGGAGACCCACAATCTCCCCTGCGTTGGACATCGAAAAGTACCTCAAAATTAGCAGATGCTTTAAAACAGATCGGGCATCATGCTTTGTCCTCGAACAGTAGCCAAGCTATTGACTGACTTAGGATACAGTCTACAAAGTAACCGCAAAAGTCTGAAAGAGAAAACACATCCTGACAGAGATGCCCAATTTAAATATATCAATCAACAAGTCAATGATTTCGGCTTGCGAAGACAACCAGTGATTTCAGTAGATACCAAGAAAAAAGAATTGATAGGTGAATATTACAATCAAGGGCAAGAATGGCAACGAAAAAAAGAGCCGATCCCAGTTAAAATGCACGATTTTCCCGATCGAGAGCTAGGAAAAGTTATCCCCTATGGGATTTATGATCTTGGCTCAAATCTGGGGTGGGTTAATGTTGGGATCGATCATGACACAGCAGCCTTTGCTGTGGCTTCTATCAAGCAATGGTGGCAGGAGATGGGGAGCTTGATGTATAACGAAGCGAGTGAGCTTTTGATTACAGCCGACTGTCCTAAAGGATACCCCCATTCGAGGGCGACGCGAAGCTAGTCCTAAAGGATAAGCTTCGCAAATGCTTTAGTGCAAGCCGCTCCGCATATGGTGGCAGTAATGGCTATCGAGTGAGATTGTGGAAAACGGAACTGCAAAAATTAGCAACTGAAACTGGACTGAAGATTAAAGTCTGTCATTTTCCCCCAGGCACCAGTAAGTGGAATAAAATTGAACATCGAATGTTCTGTCAGATTACAGAAAACTGGAGAGGAAGACCCTTAGTTAGTCGAGAGGTCGTAGTGAATTTAATTGGTAACACAACCACAAAAACAGGGCTAAACATTCAAGCCAAGCTAGATCAAAACTCCTATCCGATTGGACAAAAAATTAGTGATGACGAGCTTGAGAGAGTGAATCTTCGACGCGATCGCTTTCAAGGAAATTGGAATTATTTAATTCTGCCTAATTTAAACTTAGAAGGGTAATTTATTTCTGCGCGATGCCTTAGCGTCAATCCTCAGCATAGGCTAAATTAACACCTGATTCGTCGATGAAAGATTAAGTTCTCTCAACTGGGAATATCTTGGATTTTTAACCAAAATTCAACTCGCTTCGTCAAACGCGATCGCTCTGTTTTTCTACTGCATGAAGAGTTTTTTTTTACAGTGTAGTTCAGTTGAAGAGTTACTCGTCCCATTGTTGAGCGACTTACGGTGATTCCTGTTTGTTTCTTGAAGTAGCTCACATAATTCTTCGAAGGTTGCATCATTATTACTTTCAATAATTTCCATCAAAGTAATTAATTGTTCTCCTTGGAGTTTAATTGGAGGATGTCCTCCTTGAACTTGAGGATTAATATCTCCTAGTTTCTCGATACTGCTTAAGTAATTTTTGAATAAAGCTTTTGGCTACTTTGAAAACGTTGTGCTAGTTTCCTAATTGAAATATTTTCTTGCTCGTAAATCTTCAATTATTTTCTGTCTAAAGTATAGAAAACACTCATCTAGTTAATATGTATTGCGCCAAATAATTCTGAAGATTTTACGCCATTTAATTCTAAAAGTTACATGTGATGTATCGATACCAGAATCCTAAGCACAGATAGTATACATATAGGTATATATATAATAGAATTTCTAGAACTATCTAATACAGTTTGGTATGGTCATTCAGTTTGCCGACAAATGGTTGAATATTGCAGTTGATCTTAAGAAGCTAGCCATTGGTATTGCTCTATGGGGTTTCGGATTGCTGACATTGCCCGTCCAAGCTGAATCTAAGATTTACGATCCGCCTTCAATTACTTCAGAAACTGAAATATCTGATATTCTCACCGACAAAGACATTCCCACAGGGGAAGGGGGATTTGCTCGGGACTATTTTGTGCAGTTAGAAAAAGGCGATCAGGTAGTGATCGATCTTACCTCTGATAACTTTGATTCAATGGTGATGCTGATTGCTGCGGATGGAGCAACCGTTGCCGAGAATGATGATGGTCCTGATGGTACGACTAACTCTTTATTGTTTTCTCGAATTACTGAAGCTGGTAAATATATTGTACGGGTGAGAGCTTTTGGTGATACTAGCGGCGGCAAGTTTTCCCTCAAGTTAACTAGGCTCAAACCAACTCTCAAATAGCCTCTGTTACTTTCATAAAAACGAAGTTTGTTAAAAATGTATCGGCGATTGCGACTTTTTTAGTTCGGTTTTACTTCTTGGTAAAGCGATTGAAAAGCAGATAGTATCAAGACAAATCAAAAGTATTATTTTTTAGATTATTTTTTATAGTTTTGACTTGAATACTTTAAAACGCTATTTCCGAGAAGAGAAGATGGGAGGTCGAATATCATCGTGCAAAACTGGTTGCTACAAAATCTTAGCGATATACTCAATCGAGAATTAAAACTACAGGACTTCAGTAATAATAAAACCCCTTCTTCTGCTATTGGGCTGAGAATAGAAAAAACAGGGCAAAAGTACCAAAGCGAAAAGCAGCGTTTGGCTAATTTGACTGCAGAAAGAGAATGGCGTAGCGCGATCGCCACCGTAGAACAGCTACTCTTATCTGAAATTGACCGTAATCAAGCAACCGTATCTGCCAAATTGGGGTTGATTTTTTCTGCTCCCGTACCGCTATATAATTCGGATTTAGCTTCCAGCTTCCAGTCAGCAGTATTTACTGCCGATGCATTTCAAGTCAA
Source organism: uncultured cyanobacterium (assembly GCA_963724445.1). Taxonomy (GTDB): domain Bacteria; phylum Cyanobacteriota; class Cyanobacteriia; order Cyanobacteriales; family Xenococcaceae; genus Waterburya. The sequence goes on from CAVRWR010000028.1 coordinate 4,674, forward strand.
TGCTTTGATGCCCTGTCGCCAGTCTTCAGTTGAGCCGAGAGAAGATTTAAATGTAGATCCCTCATCCATAGTTAAGTTACCGTTAATCCCTCAAGACCCCATCAGTCAAGAACAGTTTTGTTTGGTTTTGACTGCCGATTTTGGTTTAGTGATGGTTTTGGGTACAGATACCGAGGGCAATACTAAGTTCAATTTTTCTTTCGACCCAACTACTTTAGGGGAAGTTTGGGCAACCTTGCGATCGCGTCTAGTAGTTGCTAATTATCATCATTTAGAGCAGCTAGACAGCTTGGTTAAGCAGTTTGCTCCACCCGATCCTGATTATCGTCTGGTTACTAGCTTTAGCCGTCAATTACTACAGCATCTATCAGATTTAGATGTTTTATCGTCTCATCAGCGCCAGATAGAAACTGTAGCAACCAATGCGGCTTCAGAGCGGCTTGAGTCAGCTTTTTCCAGAAAAAGAGCTACTAGCCATGTGGAAATGGAGCTATTACAGGCACTAACCCATGAAGTACGTACACCCCTAACCACAATTCGTACCTTAACTAAATTATTACTCAAGCGTCAGCAAGATTTTAAGCCGAACGTAGTGCAGCGATTGCAGACTATCGATCGCGAATGTACCGAACAGATCGAACGGATGGAATTGATTTTTCGTGCTGCTGAATTAGAGTCTACTCCTCCCACAGCCAAATCAGTAGAGCTAGTACCGTTTTCTTTAGAGCATGTATTTCAGCAAAACATTCCTCGTTGGCAAGAAAAAGCTAAACGGCGTAACGTAGATTTGGAGTTTACTCTGCCCCCAAGTTTGCCTATGATCGTCAGCGATCCTGCCATGCTAGATACGGTTTTGACTGGTTTGATGGAAAGCTGTAGCCGTAGTTTGCCCACTGGAGGACACATTGAGGTGAAGGTTTCCACCGCAGGTAATCAGCTCAAACTCCAGGTACTTTCTCAAGCGACCAATAGTGATAATCCCTTTAAATCCCTTGGACAGCTACTCAACTTTCAACCCGCAACAGGCTGTCTTAGCCTAAATTTGGATGCGACCAAAAACATCTTTCAGGCTTTGGGCGGTAAGCTTACCGTAAGACAAAGACAAGAACAGGGTAAAGAGCTAACTATTTTCCTTCCTTTGGGAAACTCTTACCAAGCATCAAAAGTATAAGTGAAGAAGTTTACAGGCGATCGCTTGATTGATAGCTAATCTACCTGTTATTTATACTGCGGTAAATATTTACTCTTATGCCAAGTCAAGGGCTTGAATGAATCAAGCAGTCGAGAATACTCTTTAGCGATTAGCCAATAACATTCACAGGTAGAAGCTTCTAGCTTTTCTTTAGAGACAATAGTAATCAAACCACGTTTATACTGAATAATGCCTGCTTTTTGAAACTTTCTCGCTACCTCAGTTACTCCTGTACGACGCACTCCCAGCATTTGAGAGATAAATTCCTGGGTTAGCTGATATTCATCTTTTTGGATATTGTCCCGCACCGTCAGTAGCCAACGGGCAAATCGCTGTTCGAGATTATGATAGCGATTACAGGCGGCAGTTTGACCAAGCTGAATGATCCGAGCTTGAATATAGCGCATCAGCAGAATTTTCAATGCACCCTGACGATTTAACTCTTCTTGTAATCGTCGTGCTGAAATACGATAGCCACCGTTACCAACCTGAACAATCGCAGTTGAATTAGTGTAGCTCGTATCTAAAATAATCGGCAGTCCCACCATGCCTTCGTTGCCAATGACTCCAATCTCCGTCGTGGAGCCATTTTCCATAATTGCTACGGTAGAAACAATGGAGTGAGAAGGAAAGTAAGCGTATTCATAATGATCCCCCGCATTATAAAGAATTTTATGCTGAGGAAGCTCAACTGGGTGTAGATGGGGACAAAGACGTTGATAGTCTTCATCTGGTAGAGCAGCCAATAGCCGATTGACTGGCTTGCTAAGATTTGGCGTGGACAATTTAGATAAGTATTTTAAAATTTAATTAGAATCAGCCCAAAAAGATTGGTAGGATTTCAACCAGAAATTTGGCGCAAGATAATACTTTGCTTAGATTACTAGTAATACTAATTAAAGTTTGTACGAATACGGACACTAAGTTAAATAAATCTTAAATAAAGTTGAAATCAAATCAAATAGAAGACCAATCTTTGAGAACTTGATAGCATTCACAGGCAACTTTTTCTAGGGCTTGACGGTCTAAAATCTTGATTTTTCCTCGATGGTAGTCGATGATTCCTTGACGCTGCATTTCGCTAGCTACTTCCGTTACTCCTGTACGACGCACCCCTAACATCCGAGAGAGCAATAGTTGAGAGTATCTCATCCATGGAAAGTTTAACTGGTTCAAGACAATCGACTAAACGCTGGTATTCTTGCTCTGGCAATGCTGATAGTATGAGATTGTCCTTGGGATTGTTCAAAATAAAAGATCTTCTTTTCCACTGAAATTAATCATAATTAATTAATAGTATTGCACTCTATAAGTTCAGATCTTTAGCTACTAAGGGAGATGAAACATAAGTAAATTGGCACTTCCTAACAGCAGCGATCGCACTTTGATTATGTATCATTGATGATTAATTACTGTTCACAAGCGCCAATAGAAACCCAAGTACTATGGGAAGTTCCATCAGCTTCTCTAAAAAATTCTTTTTTCCAGATAGGTGCATTGTGTTTGAGAGTGTCGATCGCATAACGACAGGCTTCAAATGCCTCACCACGATGGGGACAGCCTACTGCAACAATTACGCTGATTTCGCCGATCTTTAACTTGCCTACCCGATGATGAATCACAATACGGTTAGCATCTTGCCATTGATGACGAATCTCGGCGGCAATTGAGTTGAACACAGCGATCGCCATTGGTTGATAAGCTTGATATTCGAGATACTCTACGGCTTTTCCCTCAGTTTGATTACGCACTGTACCGCTCATAACTACCACAGCACCGTTAGCTGCATCATCGGCTAAACTATATGCTTCGGCGAGAGACAAAGGTGCAATAGTAATAGAAAAGCTATCGCTGGGATTAGTTTCAGTAGCTAAAGGAAGAGCAGATCCAAGGTTGACCATATTGATTGCAGATGGTTATTGACTTTAGATCTACTTTACAAGATTATTTAGGGGCGGAGATCTTTAAGAAACTCAGGATCGTTAGCAGGACTATATACGTCTACCTGGGTATTGGGAGTAACGATCACTGTCGGCGTAGTTAGACCAGTCTGATTAATTTCACCACCACCAACAAAATACTGTCCTGTATTTGTCTGTACCACTTGACCAGCGCCAATTCCTACCTGAGTTGTGTTGCCCACCACGGTATTGTTAAAGCAGTTATCATCCGCAGCGGCGGTAATATTATTCTGTTGTTGAGCAGGGGTATTGCGATCGCCTCTAATGGCTACCTGTGTGGTTGTATCGACAATGGCACAGGCATTTACTTGAGGAGTTAGACAAGGAACTAAAGGTAATAAAGTTACCAGAGATAACAAAGCTAAAGGTGTAGTAAGTTTCATGGTTTAAGTCTCCTAATATTAGTTAGTTAATTTTTTGAAGGATGAACTAAATAAAAATTAAGTTAAAAATTTGCTTGGTAAATTTGTTAAAAGCTGATGATTACTGAACTCCGCTGCGCGATCGCAATTGTGCTTGAGTAATCTTGAACTATATTGTCATCCTCGATCGATGAATACGTGGCAAGCCGAAAATTTATGCATTCAGCCCCAATTTGACTTATTTAAAGATCGTTATTTGCAATTAGGTACTATGACTTGTATGTTTAAGTAATATTACTGAGATTACGGTTTACAAAATAAAATACTAAAGTTATGAATCCAGACGAACCAGAAAATGTTGTAATTGATGAGACTCCTGTAGAGGAAACTTCACTGAGTGTAAGTCTTAGTGCTGACGCAGAATCTGTTCCTGAAGGTGGAGAAGGAGAAACAACTCAGGTTGTTTTTTTCGTTGATTTTAACCAGCTATTAGAAGAAAATGCCCGAATTATTTATAATCTGAGTAGTGATAACTCCGTAGGAAATGGTTCCATAGACATTATTGCGGGAGAGCAATCAACTATTATCACTAATGAAATTACTGGTGATGCGATCGCCGAGGAAGATGAAACTTTAAACGCAACAATCAGTGAGGCATTCTTGCTCACTGAGGATGGTGAAGCAGGAGAACCAATCACCATTAGTCAAGGTACGGCTTCAACTATTATTGCTGATGATGATGGAGAAGGAGCGGCAACTCCTCCTGAAGAAACTCCTACGGACGATACTCTTTCACTGAGCATAAGTGCCGATGCTAACGTCATTCCTGAAGGTGCAGAAGGAGAGACAACTACGATTACCTATACAGTTGATACTGGTCAAGCGTTGGACAGAGATGCTCGTGTAATTATTGAATCTACAGGTGGTAGTAATCCTCTAGCAAATGAACCATTAGATATTCTTGCTGGTGAGCAAACTGCAACTTTCACTAATGAAATTACAGGAGATGATGAGGCTGAACCCAGTGAAATTCTTACTGGTACTGTAGCATTTGCTGCTTTTAATACTGAGACAGGAGAAACAGGAGAGCTTATTTCCATTGGTGATAAAAATACGGCTAAGGTAGTAGTATCCGATGATGATGGCGGTAATGATATTATTTATCGTTTCTTTAATCCCACCGCAGGAGTTCATTTCTATACCGATGATGAGAACGAGAGAAGTGTTGTACAAGATACTTTAGACAATTACACTTTTGAAGGAGCATCTTACCGTACAGTAGATCCGATAACTGGGGATGAGGCTGGAGATATCTCAGACGTATATCGTTTCTTCAATTCCAGCACTGGAGTTCACTTGTACACGACAGATGAGCGGGAAAGAGATTTTATTCAAGAGAACAATCCTGCTTTTAGCTTTGAGGGGACAGCCTTTAGTGCTTACGAAACTCAGGTAGAGGGTTCAATTCCTGTCTATCGCTTTTATGAGCCTACTATCGGGGTACATTTTTATACTCCTAACGAGCCTGAAAAAGAGAATGTTGAAAATAACTTACCCAACTACGACAGCGAAGGAATTGCTTATTATGCTTTGCCTTTAGATGGAGCAGATGTCTAGAACAGTAATGTTCTTAGATAATTTTTTGGTATTTAGCCGTTATTAATAGCAATATTAATAACGGTTTTTAATTTGCCATCTTGAATAAAGCGATCGCATATACATTTCGTCAACATTATTTAGGCTAATTTGCCGAACAATGATTGGGACAAAATTAAGCAGCGATAGTTTCGCAGTCATAAAGGTTGAATATGTATTTAGAAAATCACTGAATTTTTAGCATTTTGTGGGTTTGTAGACTAATCCGCCATTGAGGATGTTTGAGGATATATTCAAAAATTAAGCTCTTGCTATCGGGAGAATTCCATTCTGGCTGTAAATAGCGTAAAGCCGATTTGGGAACTAAAGCAGCCTGTTGTTCTGCCCATTTCAAGTCATATTCATCTATTACCACTACCTTTAGTTCATTAGCGTGGTTATAAACACTGCTGTGGGGTGCTTTAAACTGTTTTGGGGAAAAAGTTACCCAGTCAAAATCTCCGCTATAGGGATGCGCTCCAGAAGTTTCTAAATGTACCTGTAAATTTGCCTCCTTAAGTGCCGTAGTTAAAGGCAATAGATCGTGCATCAAGGGTTCCCCCCCTGTAATAATGACGATCGCAGGATTAACCCCCTTAGCTGCTATAGTTAACTCGACTGTGGACTTCTGGGGATGCAGCTTTGGGTTCCACGAGTGTTTGGTGTCGCACCAGGGACAACGAACATCACAACCCCCCAAACGGATAAAAAAAGCATTTACCCCCGTCCAGTAACCTTCTCCCTGAACAGAATGAAAAGTTTCGACAATGGGATAGGTAATGTTTTTGGTAGCAGTAGTATTGTTCAAAGTATTTACAATAACTAGAATGACCAGCAGAAATTTCTTGATTTTTAATTTTTGTTTTTAATTTTTATCTTAAATCTTTATTTTAATGTCTTTAACCACCAATAATCTCCCTACCCGTATGGAACGGGTGCAGCTACCGCTAATTCCTGTAGTCAGTGAACTGATCCGCAAAAACCCTGGGACAATATCTTTAGGACAGGGAGTAGTTAACTATCCACCACCACCCCAGGCGATCGCATCTCTGCAAACCTTTTTAGCTCAACCTAGCAATCATCTGTATCAAGCCGTCACGGGGATTGAACCCTTAATTGAAGCAATTCAACTTAAACTGGCACAAGACAATCAGATCGAAATCACCGATAAAAACGCTGTGGTAGTGACTGCTGGGAGTAATATGGCATTTCTCAACGCTATTTTGGCGATTACCACAGCAGGAGATGAGATTATTCTTAACACTCCCTACTATTTTAATCATGAGATGGCAATTACTATGGCTAACTGCCGTCCTGTGTTGGTCGATACCGATGTTGACTATCAACTAGACTTGGAAGCGATCGCCCAAGCCATAACTCCTAAAACCAAAGCAATCGTCACGATCTCGCCGAATAATCCCACGGGGGCGGTATATCCCCAAGCTGATTTAACCGCAGTTAATGATCTGTGTCGCGATCGCCAGATCTATCATATCTGCGATGAGGCTTATGAGTATTTTACCTATGATGATGTTCAACACACTTCTCCTGGATCTTTTGCCAACAGTGAAGCCCACACCATTTCTTTATTCAGCCTTTCCAAAGCCTATGGTTTTGCTAGCTGGCGTATCGGCTACATGGTCATTCCAGAGCATCTGTTACTATCAATCAAAAAAGTCCAGGATACTAACCTCATCTGTCCTCCCGTAGTTTCTCAGTATGCAGCAGTGGGGGCATTAACAGCAGGAGTTGACTATTGTCGGCAGTACTTAAGGGAGATTGCTAAAGTACGAGCTATTGTCCATGAGCAACTACAAACCATCCGCGATATTGGTACTATTGCCCCAGCGAATGGAGCATTCTATTTCTTTTTACGACTAAATACCAACTTAAACGATCTTGAGTTAGTCAAACAGCTGATCGAAAACTATCAGGTGGCAGTAATTCCTGGAAGCACCTTTGGTATATCAAATGGCTGTTATCTGCGGGTGGCTTATGGTAGCCTGCAACTAGCTACTGCGGAAACAGGAATTAAGCGATTAGTTAACGGTCTTAAATCGATCTGTTAAGTTTAATAATCTAAACCGTTTAAGATAATTAATGTCAGGTTGAGAAAAAATCGATGCCCCAAATTAAGTTAATGCACGCCAAGCTCCATCGCGTCAGAGTCACAGAGGCGAATGTTAATTATGTCGGTAGTATCACTATCGACCAAGACTTGATGGATAAAGTTGGCATTCTCCCCTTAGAAGAAGTAGACGTAATTAACCTCGAAAACGGCAAGCGTTGGTCTACCTACGCGATCGCTGGAACAGCAGGAACAGGGGAAATATGTCCTAATGGTGGTGCGGCACTACTCTGTAAGCCTGGGGATATTCTAATTATTATTGCCTACGAATATTGCGATCGCTCTGAAGTGATCGATCGTGGTCATCAGGCAAAAGTGATTGTCGCCGATGAGCATAATCGCTGTGGGCAATTTATCGAGCAGAGTTTAGTCAACCAAGAGGGTCAACTACAGTTCCAATCTGATTCCGATTGATTTAACTAAAAGCCGCCAGATTATCAATCGATTATCGTCCCAAATTATGTAAAGAATTGATTACTCTGGCACACTGTTCGGTAACAGGTTGTAAATCAGCTTTCTTGGTCGAAGCTGGAGGAGCAATAATATCCCCGAACCGAACTGTTAAGGGGGCGGGTTTTGGGAAAGAGGAGCCTTTGGTTAAGATTTTTTCGGTTCCCCAAAGGCTAACGGGCAAGAGAGGAACCTGCGCCTTGGCGGCAATCCAGGCTGCTCCCAGCTTAGGAGCGCTGACCTTCGCATCAGCAGAGCGAGTACCCTGTAAGAAGACTGCGGCAACCCAGCCAGATTCCACGGCGGCTATAGCCGAGCGGAGAGCCGCGCGATCGCTTATACTGCGCTTGACAGGATATGCGCCATAAAGTCTGATTGCCTGATTGAATACGGGAATCTTAAATAATTCTTCTTTAGCCATAAAAGCCACTGGGCGACCTATACAGTTAGATAAAATAGGCGGATCGCTATAGCTCGCATGATTACTCACGGCAACTAATCCCCCAGAGGAAGGAACTTTTTCTGCCCCGTAAATCTTCAGCCGAAAATAAGTATGTAAAACGGGACTAACCAATGACCATTTCAACAGATGATAAGATGTCCAGTTAGCAAATGATTCTCGTTGACCTTCCACAGACATAACTCCATAAATGGTTTAATCTTCAACTATATTAGGTCGCGCCCAACCTGGTAAATCAGAAAATGGTTAATCGTTTTCTATTCTGGTTCTGATTTTTTCGCTGCGGCATTAATTTTTTTGACCAGTCGTTCCATCTCGCTACCAATCTGATCTTTATATTCTTCTGGGGCAGCAACGTAAGCTTTTGACAAAATAGGCTGTGCCTTGGTTAGATCTCCTTTTTTCTCTAGCACTAAAGCCTTAGCCAAAATTGGGCGGAAGTCATTTTGATTTTGAGCTAACTCATCGTAGAGGGAGATCGCCTCGTCATAGCGCTTTTGATTACTGTATAGTTCTCCTAGTAGAAGTCCCACTGCCTCTGGATTGATTGATGCCGCAGTTGGATTATCAGCTTGACCTAACTTAATAGTTTTTTTCAGTAAAGCGATCGCTCTTTCGGGCAGTTCTTGAGCTAAATATAAATTAGTAATCCCTCCCAAAGCGTAAATATCTCCAGGATGCTCCGCCAGAACTTGATTATATGCCACTGCTGCCCCTTCATAATCACTGAGCTGCTGTTTTGTTTGGGCTAGTAAGGTGCCGTATTCTGTTTGCTCTGGATGAATCTGGGCTAATTTTTCTAGAGGTGCGATCGCCTTGGCGATATCTTTCTCCTGTAATCTTATTTTCAACAAGCCATTTAAAGCTGTATCGTTATTCGGTTCACGCTCTAAAACTTTTTCATAGCCAGAAGCCTCCGCTTCTAACTTAGTCAATTCCTGTTGTGATAGGGTAATCACCTCCTGATTCGGATTATTGGCAAACTGCTGTCCCTCAACTACGCTGCCTACTAGAGGCAGGGCTGAAACAGTGATTAAAGAAAACAACATTACCCCTAAAATTAGATAAATCCAACTACTGCGCTTTTTCTTCATACTCTTATCACCAAATTATAACCAGCAGATTATACTTGATTTGTTTGTTATGGTCATGGTACTAACTCAAGTGTTGTTTATTCTAAACTTAAAAGCCAACTAGGTTCGGACAGATAAAAACTCAGGGTTACTCCTAGGTTTCGTGAGAGTATAAAATATGATTTCTTAGATAATTTTTTTCTTTGACATTTTTTTTGATGCAGTAGTTTTAAGAAGACCGATCTCCACTGACCCAAACGAGGGGAAATGGGGCAAACTTTCACTAAGACCATGCTGTCATTCCCCCCTTGTTGGGACATCGCTAATACCGTTTGCGCTATCAAATTGCTTTATGAATTTGGCTCAAGACAATCCTGAAAAAACCAATCAACCTGACCTGGCTGCCAATCAATCGGCTGAATCTACTATGACTAACCAATCTCAAGATTCTGTCTCACCTAATCCTCAGACAACTTCAGAAAGAAAGCAACCAATTCCACCTCCTTCTCATCCCAAGCAATATCGCGCCATTGGCTTAATTCAGGCTAAATATCAGCAAAGCGCCGACCAGATGACCCAAGGTACTTTACTGACTACTGATGGGGCAGAGATTGAGGCCGTATTACTAGGTCGTATTATCAGCTTAATCAAAAATCATCTCGACCTTGAACAAGAACATCTGTGGGTGGTTTATCCTCGGACTAAAATACAGGAGGATCGGCTTCATGCCCAAATTGTCGGAGTGTGGGAGCCTGAAACTTTAAGCCAAGATGCTGATGAAGAAATTGAAGTAGATAGTGCCGATCATGGTTATTTCTCGATTCGAGGTGAAGTAATTTTCTATTCTACGGAAGAGCAGGTAGTGATTGTCAAAATCAAGCAATTCCCTCGCAAGGAAGGAGATAAGCCCAAATTCTTCAAGCTCAAGCTCAAAGGTGACTTGGGAGAAAGACCTTTAAAACGTTTTTGGGACTTAAAGGTGCGCCTTGAAGGTGAGGATCTAATTATTGAAGAAGGTACGGATCTAGGTTTTGCTCAAAAGCGTAAGCCCAAATTCAAAAAAGACCCCAAAAAGATTCAGCTCAAGTCCGATCGCCCAAACCGATCTAGCTCTACTGCCCGACCAATCTTACCAAAAAAGAAAGGTGACTAATTCAGTCAACAGTCAACAGTACGAAGTTCTATTGCCCTATCCTACCCTAAAGGGCAGGGCATTATACTCTTTTTGCTCGGGGATTGTCGGCATTTTTGATTATTATTCTCTGGAACATTTAGTTTTGGTTTGATGCTCAGTCCTGAATATTATTTCATTAGCGATCTGCATATTGGTGGAGAAGGAAATCTGACAATCTGCGATTTTGAAACAGAATTGATTGATTTTTTGCGGCTTTTAGAGGAGAAAACGAGTTCTACTGAGCTGATTATTGTCGGCGATGCCTTTAGCTTTTGGGAAATGACCCGTACATCGCCTACAGAAAAGTTAGAGATTATTATTGCTCAACATCCCAGACTATTCGAGCAGTTTAAACGCACGGGGAAAAATATCAAAATTACTCTGTTGCCAGGAAACCACGACTATGAGCTAGCTTGTTATGATGATTTTCGACCAACTCTTCAAGTTTACAACATCAATTTAGAAGCCAAAGAAGCTATCACTCGTCAGATACAGGGGCGAACTATCTGGATCGAACATGGCAATCAACACGACAGCTTTAATCGCATTACCGATTTTGGTAATCCTGCTGCTACGCCGATTGGTTACTATATTGTTAGTCAAATTGTGGATGGTTTGGTAGAGCGATCGCGTTTGGGTAAAGATCGATGGCTTAAGGATATTGAATCGGTTTATCCTAACGAAGAAATACCCCGATGGTTCTTCTCTAACTATTTTTATAAAGAAATGAGTATTTGGTTGCGCTGGATTTTACTGCCTTTTTTACTATTACTAAGCGTCAGTATTTTGATCTTAGTAAGTGGAGTATTAGAACAAGCGGGAATTGTTGCCAACGGCTTCTTTTCTAAACCTTGGTTAGAATTTCTCCAAAATTTTGGTTTCGCAGGTAAGGCTTTGGATTTTACCATTAACCTAGTTCTATTTATTGATACCCTTTTTCTAGGCAGCCTGATTTTGATATTGATTCCTCTATCTTTTATATTTAGAGATATTCAAAAAACTTTGCGTAGATATGGCTTCAAAGGTAAAAAAGGTTTGAAGGTTCACAAAAAAAGCTATTATCTTCAGGCGGCACAGGAGGTTTTTGAGCGAGATAAAAGTGTTTTTGCGTTTATCTACGGACACACCCATCAACCTTCTTTAACTCAAATTGCTAATAAGCAAAACTATGTTCTCAATACTGGTAGCTGGCTTAAAAAGCTGCACAGAATTTCCTCAACCTTTCGCTTTCTGCCCTCGGTTTACTATGCTTCATTTCAACTAAATTACTTTAAGATTTTTGTTAACAACGATAAGATTGAAATCTTGTATGAATGTATCCTTAAACAGGTTGAATCGGGTTTGACTCCCCTAGAAAAACTGGCGATCGCAGGTCGCAAAAAACAAAAGCCAATCTCAATTCCCCAACGAACTATTGTTGGATAACTTAAGCAATTGAGACTATTTGAAGCCTTTATACTCCCTTTGTATTAAGAGTCTGAAGAGCGATCGCAATCAATCAGCTAGTTAAATAGTAGGTAAATTGTTTACTCTCTTTACGATACCTGATTTAGCAATCGTCTGCCAAAAGTCATATAGTTATTAAGATTGTTTATTCTGCTGTTCTAACTGCCCTAACTGCTCACATTTGCACAAAATTGGTACATCTTTTATCACCCGAAGGTGGTTTGGCACAGGCACGTACTTTAATATCCTTTCCAGGTGCCATATCTGCATAATGTTCTGAGAATTGATCCACTGGCACCACCGCTGTCCCATATCTAGTTCCGCGATCGTCTTCAATATAGTGAGTTGAATTAGGTGGCGCTTCAGATTTTGCCCAGGTTGCCTGACAGGTAGGAGAAAAACGAATTGGTAGTGATACGGAAGTAGTGGCGAGATGAAATTTATACCCTGTATATGCTTGGCTCAATATTTACTGATATAATCATACCTTAATAATTATCTATAAATTAAATTTTTTGATGACAACTATTTTGACACTTTTTCTTTCCTCATTTATCTTTTTACTCTCTAAAGTATTACTAGAGTCGTTAGAATTATCTCAAGATAAGTACGAAAAATCTCCAAAACTAATTTGTCCTTCTTGTGGTTCTGGACACCTTATTAAAAATGGTTCAATTCATAATGGTAAAAGCAAAAATCAATGCAAAAGCTGTAGTCGTCAATTTGTAGGTAACCCGAGTAAAAAGATTATTTCTCAGAAAACAAAACAATTAATTGACAAACTCTTACTGGAGAGAATATCACTTAGAGGAATTGCCAGAGTTACTCAAGTAAGCTGGTCTTGGTTACAAAACTATGTCAATCACAAGTTGGCTTATGTACCAAGGAAAATAAGACTTTCAGTAAAACAAAGAGGGAAACTAATTATCGAATGTGACGAGATGTGGTCTTTTGTTGATAGTAAGAAAAATGAGCTTTATATCTGGTTGGCAATCGACCGTAATACTAGAGAAATTGTTGGTTGTTTTGTAGGAGATAGAACTCGAAAATCAGCTCATAAATTGTGGGCTACTTTACCAGATATTTATCAACAATCTGCATTTGCATATACGGATTTCTGGCAAGCTTATCAAACAGTTATTCCCCCCAAACGTCATCGAGCTGTGGGAAAAGAAACTGGCTTAACTAATCACATCGAAAGATTAAATAATACCTTCAGACAACGTATTTCTCGCCTTGTCAGGCAGAGTCTCTCTTTCTCCAAAAAACTGCATAATCACATTGGAGCTATTTGGTACTTCATTCATAGCTATAATGCAGAGCTGGCAATGATTTGAACTTTACCACTACTTCCGTATCACTACCAAAAAGAGGGATAGCCACTCCTCTTTTTTCTCTAAAAATTAATCGCCTAACAAGTACTTAACCAACAGAAGAAAAGTAAACCTTGGATTTAACTGGATCGGGATTCATTGTTTGGTCTCCTTCCTGCCATCCTGCGGGACAAACTTCATCGGGATTATTTTGTACGTGTTGGATTGCCTTGAGAGTACGCAAAGTTTCATCTACGCTGCGACCAAAAGAGAGATTGTTGATGGTTGCATGCTGAATTACGCCTTCTTTGTCAATGATAAATAGTCCTCGCAAAGCAACTCCCGCTTCAGGATCGAGAACGTTATAAGCATCGCTAATTTCTTTTTTAATATCCGAAACTAGAGGATAGGCGATATCACCAATTCCGCCTTCTTTACGTTCGGTTTGCATCCAAGCTAAGTGAGAAAATTCGCTATCTACGGATACGCCTAAAATCTCGGTATCAAGAGACTTAAAATCCCCGTGGCGATCGCTAAAAGCAATAATTTCAGTGGGACAAACAAAGGTAAAGTCTAGAGGATAGAAAAATAAAACAATATACTGACCACGATAGTCAGCTAATTTTACAGTTTTGAATTCTTGATCGAAAACAGCCGTAGCAGTAAATTCAGGTGCTTCTTGCCCAACTCTCAAACATCCTTCTGTAGTCATAATTTTTATCTCTTTGGCTAAACAGCCTTAGTTTACAATTTATACGGATTTTGCGAATCTTAATCAATATATCATAGTCATAACGGCAACGAGTTATCAGGTAAGGAAAACATACGGGCATCCATCAGTGATGACAGTTAAGGTAGTTGGGCAGTAATCAATCTAGTTCTCTTCTACCTTCTAATGCTCTGGCGAGGGTTACCTCATCAGCATATTCTAAGTCTCCTCCCATGGGTAAACCGAAAGCGATTCGGGTTACTCTAGTGAAGGGTTTGAGTAAGCCATTGATATACAGAGTAGTGGTTTCACCTTCAACACTAGGACTAATTGCCAGAATAATTTCCTCAATCGGCTCTTTGGTAACTCTGCGGACTAGAGCCTCAATATTAAGCTGTTCGGGACCGATACCATCCATCGGTGATATTACGCCACCTAATACGTGATAAAGACCACGATATTCTCTGGTTTTCTCTAGGGCGATGGTATCACGAGAATCAGCTACCACGCAGACGGTAGTGCGATCGCGATTTTTATTGTTACAGATCGAACAGATAGGTTCCGCCGAAAGATGAAAACAGACTTTACACAAGCCGACCTGTTGTTTTGCTGCTACTAAAGCATGTGCCAGTGCCTGAACCTCTTTTTCTGGGCGTTTAATTAGGTGTAGGGCTAACCTCTGAGCGGTTTTAGGACCTACTCCAGGTAGAAGCTGTAGTTGCTCAATCAAGCGAGCTAGAGGAGGCGTATAAATAGTTGACTCCTAAAATTTTATCTTTAGGTAACAAGAGAGATCATTATATCAAAACAGAAGTCTTAATCAATTCTTATAGTGTAATTATTACTATAGATAGATGAAATAGTTATACGAATACAAGGTAATCTTCACTAAGAAAATCTTTTTAAGTATCGATAAGCATATCCCATAAGCAACCAAGCAATGCCATGACCAGTACGAAATCCACCGATAGTGCGATCGATCTCAACGACCCTCAGTATTATTTTAATCGAGAGTTAAGCTGGCTAGAGTTTAATCGTCGAGTTTTAGCCGAGGCACTTGATGAGCGAACACCATTGCTAGAACGTCTCAAGTTTATGGCAATTTTTAGCTCTAACCTAGATGAATTTTTTATGGTCAGAATTGCGGCATTAAAAAAACAGGTGGCAGCGGGGGTAAGCAAGCTTTCTGCCGATGGTCTTACTGCTAACCAGCAGCTAATTAAGATTGCGGAAACTCTCACGCCGATGTTCCAGGAACAACATCAGCATTTTGAACAGGTATTAAAAAAAGACCTAAGCAAATCAGGAATCCATCTCCTAAATTATGTAGATCTCAATCAAGAACAAAGAACCTATCTAAATAATTATTTTGAAGACTATATATTTCCCGTTCTTACCCCTTTAGCTGTAGATCCATCACACCCCTTCCCTTATATCTCCAATCTCAGTCTGAATCTGGCGGTAGTGCTGCGAGATCCCGCTATAGATACTGAATTATTTGCCAGGGTTAAAATTCCCAAAGTACTACCGCGATTTATCGCTTTACCTGAAGAATTTAGACAAAAAAATCGAGGTAAGTCTGGCATTTGGACAGGGGTACCGATGGAGCAAATTGTGATCCACAATTTAGAGTATTTGTTTCCTGGAATGAATATTTTAGAGTCTTATGCTTTTCGGGTAACTCGTAACGCCGATCTCTCGGTAGAAGAGGATGAAGCAGATGATTTACTGTTGGCGATCGAAAAGGAGTTACAGAAAAGACGCATTGGTGGTTCGTCCGTTAGATTAGAAATCGAAGCGTCGATTCCCCCTGAACTCCGTTCCACAATCATTCGTGAACTAACTTTAGAAGAAAGTGATGTTTATGACGTGGAGGGTTTACTGAGTTTGGGCGATTTGATGTCTTTTATGTCCTTGCCGATGGCAGAACTCAAAGACAAGCCTTGGAATGCTGTGTTACCGCCTCGTCTTAAGTGGTTGAAAGATGACGAAGGGGAATCTGATGGGGAAGGAGAAAATTTTTTTGACGTAATTCGTAACGGAGATCTTCTCGTACATCATCCCTATCATTCGTTTAGCAGTACCGTTCTAAGATTTGTGACGGAAGCTGCTTACGATCCAGACGTACTGGCGATCAAAATGACTTTGTATCGTACTTCTGGAGACTCTCCTATTGTCAAAGCTTTAATTGCTGCGGCACAAAATGAAAAGCAAGTAGTAGCATTAGTCGAATTAAAGGCTCGGTTTGATGAAGAAAATAATATTCTTTGGGCAAAAAAATTAGAAAAGTCTGGGGTTCATGTAGTTTATGGTGTAACAGGACTTAAAACCCATACCAAAATTACCTTAGTTGTCCGTCAGGAAAAAGAAAAAATTCGTCGTTATGTTCATATAGGGACGGGTAATTATAATCCTAAGACTGCTAAAACCTACACAGATTTGGGTCTACTGAGCTGTCGCGAGGAGTTAGGCGCAGATTTGACCGATCTGTTCAATTTTTTGACTGGTTATTCACGACAAAAGTCTTATCGACAGTTGCTAGTTGCTCCCGTTAGTCTTCGAGAACGGATGATCGAGATGATCCAGCGCGAAGCTGAGAATTGCCGCCAGGGAAAAGTTGGGCGCATCGTAGCTAAGATGAATTCTTTAGTAGATCAACAGGTAATTCAAACTCTTTATGAAGCTTCTCAAGCAGGAGTAGAAATAGATTTAATTATCAGAGGGATTTGTTGTTTGCGTCCTGGAATAGCAAAAATAAGCGATAAGATTCGTGTAGTTAGCATTATCGGACGTTTCCTGGAGCATTCTCGTATTTTTTATTTTCACAATGATGGTGAGGAAGAAATTTATATCGGTAGCGCCGACTGGATGACGCGCAACTTAAGTCGGCGAGTAGAAGCAGTCACCCCAATTAAAGCTCCAGATATTTTTAGCGATTTGCAAGAAATTTTGGGAGTGATGCTAGCAGATAATCGTAAAGCTTGGGATTTACAGTCTGACGGTACATTTGTTCAAAGAAAGCCCCAACAGGGAGAGGAAGCTCTCAGTACCCATGACATATTTATGGAAATGGCAATGCAGTCTGCGGGAATCACCCCAGATTAAACTAGTGCAGGTGGGTGAAAATAATTAGCCAGCTTGCAAAGCAACAAAAATAGGAATATCCTGGTTTGGGAATTAAACAAAAAATCAATTGAAGATGCCAACTCCTTTCCCAGAAAAAGTAACTCTCTCAATTCAAATTAAAAACCTCTTGAGACAAATAGCTAATTGTACGACCAACTCTTATAGATTAGTCAGAAGAGCCAAAATAATCTTAGAGGCAGCTAATGGTATTAATAACACAATAATTGCCCATAAATTTGATTTAAGTCGTTGTCAAGTCCGATATTGGCGCCAAAAATGGCAGGACAATTATGGGCTACTCATAGAGGCTGAAACAGAAAAGTTAGATGAGAAGAAAATCAAATCAATAATTACTACCATCTTAGATGATCGACCAAGAGCAGGAAGACCCAATATTTACACCACAGAGCAAATAGTTCAAATAGTATCAATAGCTTGTGAAGAACCATCAGAATCAGGAAGACCAATTAGTCACTGGAGTAGAAGAGAATTGAAGGAGTTGCGCGGTTTAAAAGAGGAATCGTCCACAGCATATCCCCCAGAACGGTGGGGCGTTTTTTAAAAGGAAGCAACCTTACAACCTCACCGTTGCCGCTATTGGCTCAATCCGAAAAAAGACAATGAAGAGGAATTCAAATTACAAGTTAATGAAGTTTGTTTATTGTATCAATTGGCGCCAGAATTATTAGCCCGCAAGATCCATTTAGTCAGTACAGATGAAATGACGGGAATTCAAGCATTAGAAAGACTGAACCCTAAAAAAACCGTCTTACCAGGTTCGCTAGAAAAGCAAGAATTCGAGTACATTCGACATGGAACACAAACCTTAATTGGCAATTGGCATGTGGGACAAGGAAAAGTGATTTCCCCAACGATTCAAGCCACCAGAACCGAACAAGATTTTGTCCAGCATATTCGAGCAACTGTGGCTACAGATCCCGAAGCAGGTTGGATTTTTGTGTTAGATCGGTTAAATATTCATCGTTCCGAGTCTTTAGTCAGATTTGTCGCCGAAGAATGTGAGCTCCCGACAGATTTGGGAGAAAAAGGTCAGGGAGGTATTCTCAAATCCATGTCTTCTCGCGCAGAATTTCTCAGTGACAAAAATCATCGAATTCGTTTTGTTTATGTGCCGAAGCACACATCTTGGTTAAATCAAATAGAATGCTGGTTTTCAATTTTAGTAAGACGGTTAATTAAACGTAGTAGTTTTCTTTCTACAGAAGATCTCAAACAGAAAATTCTTGATTTTATTGAATACTTTAACCAATATTTTGGCAAACCATTTGTCTGGAAATTTAAAGGGTATCAAGATTGATTTTTTACTGGTCAATTACTTCCGCACACCTGCACTAGTCAGTTTTCACGTCGTTATTATTGGCGATCGCTACATGAGAGAAACCACTCCCGCAGCCATGCCTCCCTGTTTCGATAAATGGTGTAAACGCTTCGATGATTTATTAAGAACTAAAGCTCAAAAAAGAGAGTTCAGACACTATTTAGGGGGATTATTGGGAGAAAGTGAGCGAAAAAACATCTATCAGATGGCTTCTGATTCAGTAGGTGTGACTTACCACAAGTTACACCACTGTCTTGATGCAGTCGCTCATGGGGGAAACCCCCAAGACCGCGCTGCATCGCTTTTTGACTGAAGCAACTTGGTCTGCGGACAAGATAAATGAGCGTCGTTTAGAGGTGATGAACAAATGTAGCCAAACAAGAATAAGTAGAGGATTTAGTCTAATTGTTGATGATTCGGGACATCGAAAAAGTGGATCAACTTTACCCGGCAGGAGGTGGGTGACACGACAATATATCGGAGAAATTGGCAAAACAGATAATGGCAATGTAGTGGTAACAACTCATCTCTATGATGGAAAAAAAAGCTTACCTTTAGACATCGAATTATATCAACATGGCAATTCATTACCATTCGGAAAGAAAGACCAAGAGTTCAAGAAAAAACCGACCCTAGCCCTAGAATTGATTGATAAAAGTTTGAACCGAGGATATCGACCAGGGATAATTTTAATAGATTCAGCCTATGGGAATAATACATCTTTTTTGAAGGAACTAGAAAACAGGGAATTAAAGTACATAGGAGGAATAGCTAAAAATCGTAATCTGTTATTTCAAACTGCTTCAGGAAAATCAGACACAATCAGAATAGATGAGTATGCCAAATGGATATCAGACGAGGAGTTCAAGGAGATTAAAATACAGAGTGAAAAACCAAGAACAGTATGGGTAGCAATTATCGAAGTAGAAATATCTAAACTCATTGGTCTAAGAAAAATAGCTATCGTCATGAGCGCGCCAGTCTTTGAAGATGCAGAAGATATTGATTATTTGATAACAAATGTTGAAGGAGAAATAGTAACTGAACAATGGATAGTTGACAGTTATTCAGAAAGAAACTGGGTCGAAGTTTTCTATCGAGAAGCTAAAGGATGGTTAGGATTAAAAGAATATCAAATTAGAGAAAAAAAAGGTTTAGAAAGGCATTTTATTCTAGTTTTTTGTGCCTACACTTTCATTCTTTGGCATAAGTTAACTGGAGGTTTAGAAGACGTTGGGCAAATAAACCTTTGAATACGTTTCCTGAAGCCTTAGAGGCATTTCGTACAGCTATATCTTATCGTTTTGTTCAATGGCTCAACCAAAATCGTGACGTATTCACTGCTTATAAAGCTAGTTTGGGCTTTGTTTGGGCTTGATTTTTGTTTAAGTCCCGTTAATATTTCAATCAACACATATCCTTAATTTTAGGTTCCATTCTTGGTTGATAAAATGTTGATACATTTTTTCCTTAATAATCATTTGCCGATGTACCATAATTAAGAATTCTTGAGCTTGTTCGCGAGACATAAGCTGCACTTGGTCAGCAAAACTCTTGAGTTGAAATTCCTGCTCTAGAGATAGTTCGGTCGGTTGATTCATCACTGACTCCTATGCTAGTAATAAGGGGGAAATTAGAGGCTCAATTCTGGCTAGGTATTTATAGAACTGGAATAAATCATGAAATTGGGCCGGTTAGCGCCCAAGCATAAGTGACGAGTACCAAAACAACCAAACCAACAACAGTTTCTTTCTGTGTCATCATCCAATGTTGGCAGCCTCGCCAAAAATAGGTAAAAGTAGCGCGACGTTTAATAGCCAGTTCTGCCATCAAATCAGCTACTCTAGCATCTACTTGCTCTAGGGGAATTTCACCTTGCTGATAGGCAACTTCTAGTTCATCTAGCTGGCGCCAGTATTCTTTTGTTGCTTGAAGAAGATTAGGAAACATTAACTAAAACTGAAAAGTGTGATTTGAATTTACGGCGGCTTGGTCGCATTAGCAACTTACCGCCCAAAACAGCACTGCCAGAAACTTGGCTCTGGCAGCGCTAGCTGTTGATTGACTACAGCAGACCCAACTGAGACAGAATGCCTTGACCGGTCAACAATTCGGTAGCGACGCCAATAACGAAGCCGAGCATGGCCAGGCGACCGTTCCAGTTCTCAGCAAATTTGCTAAAGCCGAATTTAGATTCTTGATTTTCCATGAGATTCATCCTCGGTAATTTTAATCGGAGTTTTTGTGGAGATTTATTACATGCATCATGAAGAATTATGGCGATGGATGCATTCAGGTTGCCAATTAATCATTAACA
>CAVRWR010000029.1:0-76939 GCA_963724445.1 uncultured cyanobacterium
GTAGTCAAGCGTTTTGATGTTTTTCTGGTTATTCTCGATCCCACTGTTGGAAGTGAAATTCAGAAGACGCGACCTTGTGTTGTTATTTCACCAGATGAGATGAATCGTAATATTGCTACAGTTATAATTGCTCCAATGACTACGAAAGGGAAGACATACCCTACTCGTGTAGCTTGCCAGTTTCAGGGCAAGAATGGACAGATTGTTCTCGATCAAATACGCACAATAGATAAGACTCGATTGGTAACAAAGCTGGGTCAAATTAGCCAAAATGAGCAAAGAGTGGTTCTTGACACCTTAGCTGAGCTATTTGCCGAGTAAACTACCTAACCAGGGTTTGCAGCGGAACGGAGCTGGTATGCTGTGGGTGTGCTTCAAAATTTATCTCCGTCCGCTGAAACCTAAGCCGTTAAAATTAATTTGTCTTAGAGCGATCGCATTTTTCAACTTATTCAGACTCGGGATTTGTGTATTTCAAAATGTCGGGATTGTTTTTGTCTGTATCATAGACATATCCAAGATTGATCGCGATTCTTCTTCTTAATCCAAGGGTAGGATATAGGGGATTTTCTAATTTTTCAGTAGCGTATAAATCAGCCGATTTAACCAATTGTAAAGCTGTATCTTTTGATAAACTGTTGCCGAAGGTAGCTAAAACATTAGTGGCACAATCATTTTTAAACACATTTTCTAGTTCAGCATTACGCTTTTCATACGCCAACAAAATTACGTCTAAACAGGCAGCATAATCATAAGTATTTTTAAAATCAAAGGTAAACTTTTGATTTTTACTACTTTGGGTTTCAGACTGGGCAAGATTAGGATTAGGCTCAGTTTTGGTTTCAGCCTGAGATGAGATTGATAGAGCTGGTTGAACAGCTAAAGCAATTCCAATTGTTAAGAATACTTGTAGGATTTTTTTCATTTTTTGTAGCTAAATAATTATAAATCTGAGTTAATTTGATTACTAGTAGACGAGAGCGTAAATAAAGCAACCATCCAAATAACCTGTCAAAGCTGATAAATCAAATACCTATTACCTATTACCTATTACCTATTACCTATTACCTATTATTACTTACGCGCAGCGGTACTAGTCTTTTACAAAGGATGCACTAGACTAACTCCGCAATCACTATAATACTTCTCATAACAATTATGCCCAGCAATTCTCAGTCTAGCCAGTAACGGTGACACTTTACAAACCGTCAGAGGTAATGTAAGGAATTTATCTATAGCCCAAACTGATTTGTCCAGGTGATAATATAATTTCGGTTGATGCTCCAGGCGATCGCAATTTTACTCTCAATTTCCCTGCCGTAGTTACTCCTACAACCTCACCAGGACTGCCATTTAAATTAACTTGTTGTCCTAAACTATCGAGAATTGCTAGATATTGCTCTAGTATTGATTCAATCCCCACCGATGAATAATATTCAGATCCTAATAAAATTCCATAGGCAGTAATTGCCGTTAATTCTTCCAAAGAACTAATACCTTTGATACTTTTGCTTTGATAATAGGACTTTAAATTAATTCCAGGTGCAGGAACAGCATTGCGCCAGTTAATCCCCACTCCAACTACCGCTTTGCTTATTTTATTCTTATTATTGCGAGTTTCAATTTTTATCCCGCCTAACTTACGCTGATTGAGAATCAAATCATTTGACCACTTAATAGTTACTGGTAGATTATGATATCTCAAAATAGTGGCGATTCCCCAAGCTGTTGCCATCACTAAATGAGGATAGTTAGCTATTTCTAGATCCAGGTTTAAAGCGACTGAAAGATATAGTCCGCCCTTGGTTGAAACCCAGTTATGTCCCCACTGTCCTTTTCCTGCGGTTTGTTCTTGGGCGATCGCACCAATAGGCAATTTGCTCCCATTATCAATTAATTCCCAAAGTTTAGTATTAGTTGAAGTCAGGCAATCAAAAATAAATAAATGAATTGGCTCGACAAGGTTTATTTGGGGAATTACTATTTTATCTTGGTTGATTCTTTGCCAAGCTATTTTGTATAGTTCAAGATTATAATTCAAAATTCAATCCTGGATCGCTGTAGTCAGGATTATTAACAAACTCTCGATCCGTTAGACTCTCCAGAAAAGCAATCAAATCGTCAATTTCTGATTCGGTAATTTCAAACCCTTTGATGAAGCCACTTTTATAAGGACTGGCACTACCCACACCTGCATATTCTCCTGCGGTAATCGTCCTACCTCCCGCTTGATAATGGGCGATCGCATCTTGTAAAGTTGCTACGCTACCATCGTGCATATAGGGTGCTGTCAGAGCAATATTTCTCAGGGTAGGAGTTTTGAATCTTCCCATGTCTTCGGCTTCTTGGGTAATCTCTTCGATCCCAATATTTTGAGGTGGATAACTCCCTGCACCGTCGATATTGTATAAACCCGTATTGTGAAATGCTGTCTCAGTAAATGCCAGATTTTCGTGTCTAATTGAATCACTAAAGTTAATGCCGCCATGACAGTGAAAACACTCCATCCGTTCACTATTAAATAGCTTTTCTCCTCTTTTAGCCGCCGCCGAAATGGCGTTAGTTTCTCCTTGATAACGATAGCGATCGTAGGGAGATTTAAATGATACCAGACTTCTTTGGAAACTAGCGATCGCCTTCGTCAAGTTACCAATATTAACGGGCTGGCGATCGTCAAAAGCCGACGCAAACATTCGGCGATAGTTCGGATCGTTTTGCATCCACTGAATCATCTGCTGTTCTTTCCCTACCATACCCATCTCAATTGGATGTTCCCCAAAGATGGGAATCAGCGCCTGATTTTCTAGACTAGTCATCAGGGGATTTGCCCAAGTTAATATAGGGCTATATGCCACATTCGCCAAACTCATAGAGTTACGAGCATGGGATTCGTTGGTTGAACCTAGCGCCACCCGTTTGCCATCGGTAAAGGCTAAAGACTGCTTATGACAAGAAGCACAGGAATATTCCCCTGTAATTGATAAGCGAGGTTCGTAAAATAAATGTCTGCCTAACTCAACTTTCTCGGCAGTTATCGGATTAGTTTCAGGAACTACTGGTTTTGGTGTCCACTCTGGTAGATTCCAGCTATATGCTGTAGTTAAATCACCTTCTGTTGCCATCGCTTGACTCAAGCCAATAGATAAACCAATAGACAGGACAAAAGCCACTAATAGGTTAATCATGCGTGGGCGAAGCCCAACAAATTTATCGCCCATGCAGTTTGTATTTAGAGATGGTTGGAAGACTCAGACTAGTCAAAAGCTAAATGTTAATTCTATTGTGGCTCAAACAGTGGCTCAAAACTACTCGACAAAAAAGAAGTATTGCGCGGTAGCACCAGAAGCTATACCAAGATTTTCCATGATTGGCGCACAGTCAGCATCTTCAGGAGAAGACATACAGCCATTGGGAGTATTTGCTTGATTGGTTGTTAGATCGCTTTGAGCCAATAGTTCAGCCAAATCGGCGATTACGACATTATCATCTGGATTAAAATCTTCCAGCACTACCTTGGCGCGATTGGGATTAGTACAGCCAAACAAACTACTCTGGGATGAATCAGTACAGCCAGTACTGCCCAGATGAATTAAGTATGCGTTGTTGCTAACGTTTTGCTCCTCTCCATGAGTACCACTGCTAGTTTGACTATGAGTAGTTTGAGCGTTATCACCACTGGTAGTAGTCGTACTGGTTTGCTGATGGGTACCCTGTCCATTTTTAAAAATACTAGTTTGATTGCTGGTTTGGGTAGTACTCTGATTACCTTGTCCGCTGCTAGTGGTAGTCTGCTGATTGATCTGCACATTACCCTGTCCGCCCTGACTATGGGTAGTTTGACTAGTAGAGGTAGCTGCATTGGCGATCGCGCCATCGGTTTCCATCTCTACCCGCAGAAACTTATACCCCCCCTGCCAATTCCACCACATTGAAGTTAAGTTCAAAGGAGAAGGTGCGATCGCTGCATCATCATGGTTTAAGTTTTTCGGCACTCCTAAGGTAAACTGGAGACTTTGATAATCTCCTTCAGGAACTACACCAACTACCGTCGTATTTACCTCTGCTGTACCATTATCACAGGCGCTGCTTCCGTCTTCAAAATCTAATAAAGCAGTATTCTGATATTGCCACTTTCCGTCCTGTTCTAATTCTAGAGGTACAGCATTACCTTCCCCATCGATTAAGGCGATATCGGATACGTAAAAACGAAAGTCGTTTGGGGTAATAGTAGTTTCCTCCGTACCTATACCTTCATAGCTTTCACCACAGACAAATTCTTCTTCTCCAACATAAGCTGCAAACTCAATGGCAACTTCCTTAGTCTCAGATTGAGCTTGAGCAACTCCGAAGGAGCTAAAAGCCAACGTAGTGGCGAGTAATACAGATTTCTGGTTAAGTGCTAAAAACATTGATTTTAAAAGGATTTAAAGGTTGCTATTCGGTAGTTGTTAAAATTAATCTGACATAGACAAGATCCGATCATATCGGAAAATTGTGACCGCTGTCCAAAGACAACCCGTAAAACTTACTGAAATTAGATCGGTTTGGGCAGAAGGAAATTAATTGGAGTGACTATCATCATGCAGCAATTCCAAATTCAGATTTTGACAACGGGATAAGGAGAGCAGGAGAATAGAAGCACTTCAAAAAGAGAAGCACAAATGGAGCCAATGGAGCTGAGTTTTATCGCTCTACTCGAACATCTTAATAGAGCGATTCTAGGGATAAAAGACCCTCGCCTTGCCAGCAATGCGACCAAATACAACGTAAGGGATGCTGTATTAGGAGCATTCTCGATGTTCTTCATGCAAAGCGAATCCTTTTTAGAGCATCAGCGGCACATGGATAGCAATCAGGGCAAAAGTAATGCGACTACACTGTTTGGCGTGATCAAAGTGCCAACAGTGCCACAAATCCGTAATGTAGTAGACGGAATTTCAGCAACCTCGTTATCATCAGTGTTTAATTGCGTGTATCAAGCGTTGAGACGGGATCGTGGATCAATTAAAACCGATTGCAGTATCTGCGCACCGGACTACTGATTGCGCTAGATGGAACTCAGTATTTTGATTCTCATAAGTTGAACTTGTGAATGCTGTTCGAGTCGTAAACATAAAAATGGCACAGTGACTTATTTTCACAGTGCCATTCTGCCTGTAATCGTTGCCCCTGGGCAATCTCAAGTAATTTCCTTGTTCCAGAATTCATCACGCCTCAAGATGGACACGAAAAGCAAGACTGTGAAGTAGCAGCAGCCAAACGGTGGCTCAAAACTCATCGTTCAGAATTTAAGGGACAGCCAATCACCTTGCTGGGAGATGACCTATACAGTCACCAACCCATGTGCGAAGAGATTCTGGCAGTAGGCATGAAGTTTATCTTTACTTGTTTAGAAACGTCTCATACTGGACTTTATGACTGGTTGAAATATTTGGATGGTCTTGATGAGGTTAAAAGACTGGAAATAAAACAGTGGAATAAGAACTCAAGAGAAGTATATCAGCGATCTATATGTCAATGGTATTCCGCTAAGAGACTCCCAGCCTGCCATTAAGGTCAATTGGTGTAAACTGATCCACACCCGTGAATCAGATGGGAAAATATTATATGAAAACGCATTTATTAGCCGCCACGAGTTGAATGAACAGAGTGTAGCCCTGATTGCTGCTGCTGGTCGATGTCGTTGGAAGACCGAAAATGAAAATCATAATGTTCTCAAAACTAAGGGCTATCATCTCGAGCATAACTTTGGTCATGGAGAAAAGCATTTAGCCTCTTGTCTACTGACGCTTAACCTATTAGCGTTTCTATTTCATACTGTCCTACACTTAAGCGATCTTGCCTACCAACAGATTCGCCACAAGCGCGGTACTCGTAAAGGGTTTTTTCAAGATTTCCTCAGTCTTACCAAATATTTGCTCTTTGAGAGTTGGCTCTCTTTGATTGATTTCATGCTTTACGGTTCTACTTCTACCTCTAATCTGACAGCCAACTCTTCCTAGATTTTTGAATTTGGAATTGCTGAAAGAATACGATCAAAAATACTAATATTCAAGCATAAGCTTGCCGTATACCTTTTCAACCATAAGCTTGCCGAAACGGCAAAGTTCTGGTTGAATTCACACAAACCCTCTCACAGAGAAGGTTTAAAATGTATCGGAGCGGCGGGATTTGAACCCACGACCCCCACTACCCCAAAGCCGTCCGACTACGAAAAGACTAGCTTTGAGTTCCCATTACGCACTTCAATTTGTAGTTTTATCAAAGTATCTACTCTCAGGCTTTAGATAGAGGAAGATTGGTTAGCTCCTTTCAGAATAAAATCCTAAACCTGGATCAAAACAACAAACTTTTATCATTAAAAGTAGCTTATTGAGAATAGCTTGACTCTAAAAAATAATAATATTTGAAAGTACCTAAAAAATTTGATGTCAGCTAAAAATTTTGAGAAAAATAGCGATTAATTAACCAGATAAAATATAATATTTTTGACAATGCTTGGAGAAATAATTAAGAGTTTCAACTCTAGAATCAGTGAGATTTACAATTTGCTTTACCCCATTTAAAACAACTAAATGAATGCCCTGAAAACATTGAAATATCCAACGTAGAGTTGGTTTATCTGTTAATGAACCTAATTGATTTTTAACCCCTGTATTGTTCTGTTTTAGATTCGCTCTAAGTTGCCGTTGACCAATAGTATAAACTAATAAAGATAACCCCATTAACATCGCCAGAGTTTCTACTCTCTTTGGATATTTTAGAAAAACTGAATCCGCAAAAAATAAAGGATCTTTGAGAAATCTAAATCCTCGTTCACAAGATTGTTGTCCTTTATACGCCGTAAGAATTTCAGAGGGACTTAAATTCTTTAAAACATTAGTGGCTAAGATAAACCGACCAGCTTTTTTCTTTTCTGATTCTATTTTGTCAGATTTTTTTTCTAAAACTATCGTAGCTTTATAAACTGTCTTCTTGGTTTTTTTATCTGTTGTTTTTGCCACATCTTTTAAGACTAAATTATGATATTTAAGCTTTTTTTGTTCGCACTCAAAGACCGCTTTTATTTCAGTTCTATTTTCATATTTTCTCTGGGATAAAGAAGTGAGCTAACGAATTAGCTTTTTCTTCATCTTTAAGAATCTTTTTGGATAACTGTTTTAAATCAGATTCTTTTCTAGCTTCACTTTCTATTATTATCCATTTTTGTTTTATACCTGCATAATTACTCTCTTTTTCGACTGCTTTATAACCTTCTCTATCAGTTTTAATAAATTCAGAATCTGGGGTTTCTCTTACATAAAATTGAGCTGCTTTAATTGATAGTGGGACTCTAGTTATCCATTTTAAATGCTCAATTACTAATAAGTTTTCTGCGGTATAAAGTGCGCTATCCGCTACAAATATACTGTCGAAATTTACTTGTTTTTTAAAATTAGATAATAGTTGAGCAAATTTGGCTTTATCGTTATCATTACCATTACCACATTCTAAAAATAGAGGGACTCCTCCATCTCCACTTGCTATCAAATTAATTAAAAATTGCTTTAAATCTGGTCGTTTATCCTTTGAATATCCATGAACTATTTTGATAGGTGTAGGTTCTAAATTTTCTGACATTACAGTTTGACAAATTTCATAATCTCCTTGTAAAGAAATCGACGTAGAATCTAAATGAGAATATTTATTATCAATTTCGTATTTTTTCAAAGCTGTTAAAGCAATTAGTAAAAAAATATTGGTCAAGCCAAATTGGTAAAGTTTATCCATTACTCTACCAATTTTATCGTCATTAAAATACTCTGGAACTATTCCCTCTCCGAAGAGATGTTCTGTCGCTTTATCGTTAAAAAATTGTGGAAATAAATATAAGGGTCTTGAAACAAAACCCATAGCATTTAAAATTATACTTTTAACAATTATTCCGCTATTTAACTTTTCTTGCGGTTTAATACCTAACTGTTCATTTATTATTTCTACTATTCCTATTTCATCTATTATTCCAGCTATTATTCCTAAATGATTAATTGTTTGGACTTCAATATTAGCTAATTGACTCATTAAAATCAAAGTTTAACAATTATTTTTATTAGAATCATTTTCTCTGAGTTAAAGCTTCCCTGAGACATAGCGATCGCCAAGTCTTCTGTAATTTTGTGTATTACATTTGGACGTGCGTAATGGGAACTGTTAAGTCTCTCCCTTGCGGTGCTTTCCCATTTAGTTTCTTTGTTAATCTTTCGATTCTTATTTCTACCTTACGACGGCGTTTGGCAAACTTTTCAGGGTCTTCTGGTTTTTGGCGTACTTTACAACCGTTTTTCAGCAAATGAACGATCGCACAACGCACCCAAACATCTTCAGAATCATCATACAGATCGAACAACTGGCTATGAGTGCTTTTATACTCGTTAGGCTTGAGATTATTTATAATTTCAGTTGCCTTACCTTTGATCTGTTGCAAAGAACAATGTTGAAGAGATTTACTTCCCCGACTGCATTCTTCGACAAGTTCATCATCGCTTTTCAACATTGCCAACCAACGTTCTTGTCCTTTAAACTCATAAGTCCAACCTTTACGTACCTTTAACCACGATTTATATACAAAATCTACCATTGCGATCGCTGAACTATAAAATCGCGATGGTTGGTCTTTATATTTTGGATGTTCTTTCAAAGGTTGACAAAGATTTTTGACAAGTCCTCTTGGTAGTTTTCCTTTTTCTTTCCATATTTTAATATTTGGGTGTTCTGCAAGTTGTTTGAACAATTCATTAATTAGCGGAGTATTTTTTTCCGTCATTAATAGCCAGATTAGAGTCAAAATTTGGGGTGAGCAGTTGTCGAGAGACGGTGCGTAAAGCCCTCCGAGGGTTAGGGTTTTCCTGGAAGAAGGCACGTAAGCTCTAGAACAAAGCCAATCCCCAGAAGCGAGCCGAATTTCTCGAAAAACTAGAGGGCTTATTGTCAGAGACGATCCAAACTGGACGGTTACTGGTCTACAAGAAGCGAGGCCCATATTGATCTCGATACTGATGAGGGCTATGGTTGGTCGATCTCAGGAGAACGTTTTTGGGTCAGTTCTTGTTCTCCTGGACTTCAAAAAGTCTCCTTCTATGGGGTGTACCTCTATAATCTCGGACAGGTCAGGTTCTTTCCTTATGATAGAGCCAATGGGTTCAACCAAGATTGAAGTAGTCAAACAGCTTCGAGCTGAATTTCCCGATCTTGAGATGACCTTGGTTTGGGACGGTGCTCCCTATCATCGTTCTGGAGAAGTCAAGACAGCGATCGCGGAGTTAGAGATTGAACTCCAACCATTACCAGGCTATAGTCCTGACTTTATGCCCGTCGAACACCTATGGCAATGGTTGCGGGAGGATGTCACTTATCATACCTGCTATGAGCAAGAAGCGGAGCTAATTGCACAAGTCAAGCAGTTTGAGGCTCGCATCAATGCAGAACCCATGGAAATTGCTGACAGGTTATGGGTTACAACTCACCTCAACCCAGAGGTAGAAAAACTACGGGTCTCAACCTAGACGTGGTTTAGATAGACAATTAATTATCTATTTCTTTTGTTCCTTCACGCCCCAACAATTATTTTCTCCAGGGAAGCTTAGTTCCCATTTCAGTTGCTGCGGAGAAAAATAAATAGCTGACTAATAAACCTATCCCAATGAGAAAAGGAATTAAATCATTTTCCATTATCTAAAAACAAAATCAAGACTACAAAATAATCTTACAGCTATTCAGATAGTTATTAGTTACTGCTGCTGCGATCGTAACCTTGCTTTTATACCAATTACCAATCACCAATAAAATGTTTTAGTCTAAACAATGGCTATTTAGAACTAATTAATTCATGCTGATTGTGATTTGTGGGGCAACGGCTAGTGGTAAATCGGGATTGGCATTAGAAATTGCCCAGCGTTTAGATTCAGTAATTATTAGCGCCGATTCCCGCCAGATATATCGAGAGTTTGATCTTGGTACGGCAAAGCCAACTGTGGCAGAACAAAAGCTAATTCCTCACTATCAAATAGATATCTGTGAACCAACAGAGGTATTAACTCTGGCAGAATATCAGCAGCAGACACAAGCATTAATTGCTAATCATCAATCCCGTATTCCCTTACTAGTTGGTGGTACAGGACTATATTTAGATTCGATTACCAAAGGTTTGAAAATTCCGCGAGTATCTCCTCAACCTGAATTGCGATCGCAACTAGCTGCTTTAGGACAGACTCAAATTCATGCCTGGTTAACTCAAGTTGACCCCATCGCAGCAGCAAAGATTCACCCTAATGACCAATTTAGGACTCTAAGGGCATTAGAAGTATTTTACGTTACGGGAACACCAATTTCTGCCCTACAGGGGGAAAACTCGCCCAATTATCCAATTTTACAAATAGGTTTAGATTGCGAGGTTGAGGTTCTAGATCGCCGTATAGCATCCCGTGTTTACCAGATGATTGAGCTGGGATTAGTTACAGAAGTAGAGTATTTGTGTACCAAGTACGGTGCAGACCTACCTCTGCTAAATACTTTAGGTTACGCCGAAATTAAGCAATATCTTGCTGGGGACTTGAAATTAGACCGGGCGATCGCCTTAACTGTAACCCACACTCGTCAATTTGCTAAACGACAGCGCACCTGGTTTAGTAAAAATCAGCAGATTAACTGGTTTGACAACACAGCTCCTGATTTAAGTTCGCAAGTCTGGCAGCGTATCCAAGAGTTTATCCCTAAGTAAATAGGCAATCTTGTACTGATTGAGTTGAACAAAAAAACCAACAAGCTCGGTCATAGTTGGACTCAGCCTGTTGGCGATCGCCTTGAATGCTATTTACTTTCAGCCTTAGCAGGATAGCAAACCCCGACTCCACCAAGACCACAGTAACCATTAGGTACTTTACTGAGATACTGCTGATGATAATCTTCAGCGTAGTAAAATTTGGGCGATTCAACAATTTCAGTAGTGATCGGATCGTAACCCGCCTGGCTCAATTCTTGCTGATAAGGCTGCCAATGACTCTTCTGCTAGCTTCTTTTGTTCTGGAGTATAGGTATAGATTCCAGAACGATATTGGGTTCCGCGATCGTTCCCTTGGCGCATTCCTTGAGTAGGATTGTGGCTTTCCCAGAATACTTTTAACAATTCTTCGTAACCGATTTTTTCTGGGTTATAGACCACTAGAACAACTTCATTATGTCCCGTCCGACCAGAACATACTTCTTGATAAGTAGGATTGGGAGTATGTCCTGCTGCGTAACCTGCTGCCGTTGTATAGACTCCCTCTTGTTGCCAAAATTTTCTTTCTGCGCCCCAGAAACAGCCTAAGCCAAAGACTGCCTGTTCCATGCCTTCAGGAAAAGGAGGCTTGAGAGGATTGCCGTTTACGTGATGCTTTTGAGGTACGGGCATTGATTGCTCGCGCCCTGGTAGTGCTTCTTGAGGAGAAGGAATTGAAGCTGCTTTGCCTAAACCAAATAGTCCCATAAAATTATTAGCAGTGTATTTATTAATTTTCTTTACGCTATTTTCATTCTAAAAGAATAATTAAACTTTGAGAGTCGGCTAACCCTACCTTTAATGGCGAATTTAAGTACAAATTCCAACTTAATCTTGGGCATAAGATGAAGAACCTGGTTGAAGCTTGATTGTTGTTCCCTATTTACTTACGATACTATAGCCAGAGTGCAGCTATATTCAAAGCCAACTAGCGATTTAGTCAAGTTTTAGTCAGGAAAAATTTATGAAAATTCTAGTAGTAGAAGACGACGAGCGGATTAGTGATGCGATCGTCGAGTATCTTAGCGATCTACATTATGCCGTGGAAGCAGTTTACGATGGACAAAGTGCCTGGGATTTAATCGATGTATTTACTTACGATTTGGTGCTGCTTGATGTCATGTTGCCCGAAATGGATGGAATTACCCTATGCCAGAAACTACGGAAAAAAGGTTTCGATCTGCCCATCCTGATGTTGACTGCTAAAGATACTTTGGAAAATAAGATTGACGGCTTAGATGCTGGGGCAGACGACTATCTGGTTAAGCCTTTTGAGCTTGATGAATTGTCCGCTCGAATTCGTGCCTTACTTCGTCGAGGAGCAACTAGCTTGCCTCCTGTCTTATCCTGGGAACATTTGCGTTTAGATCCGAGTAGCTGCGAGGTGTTTTATCATGATGCTCTGTTGCCCCTTAGTCCCAAGGAATATAAGCTGCTGGAATTTTTTCTCCGTAACGGTCGTCGCGTGTTTAGTCGCGCCCAGATCCTCGAACACCTTTGGTCTTTTGAACAAGTGCCAGAAGAAGCCACGGTTAAAGCCCACATCAGAGGTTTAAGACAGAAACTTGAGGCGGCAGGAGCGCCCCACGATCTAATTGAAACCGTTTACGGTTTAGGATATCGTCTAAAAGAAGAACCTCAACAGGTCAAATAACCAGGTTGAATCATAATGCATCAAAGCTTGCGATCGCGACTGCTATTGTACTACTTAATAGTTATGGCGACTATCTTAGGTATCTTTGGCTCAGGTGTTTATGTCCTGTTTGGTCGAAACCTAAGTGAACAAATGAATAAAAGAGTGATAACTCTGGCTCAATTTGCCGCACAATCTCTGCCTGCGGTCAAAGAAAACGGTCAAAAACATCTCGATTCTGAAAAAACCATTGCTGCCTGGCGGGATATCTTTAACCGAGATCAGCAAAGTTTGGAATGGTTCGATGCTGATAAGAAGCTGATTGGTCGTAAAGGATTAATTAGCTTAGGAAATGTTCCTCCTGAAACTGGTACGAGCAATATACGCCAACAAGGAGGTAATGCGATCGCCCGTACCCATACTTTGAGTGCTATTCTCAGCCAGCCCAACCAGCCTGGAACAACTATTGGCTACGTTCGAGCTAGTCAATCTCTAGAAGAGCTAAAAGCGGCTCAAGAACAATTATTACGCATTCTGCTGATTGGTAGCATGCTAACGCTTGATTTTGATTGGTTTGGGAGGTTTCTGGCTGACGAAAAAAGCGATCGCACCAATTGAAGCAAGTTTTCTCCAGCTCAAGCAGTTTACTGCCGATGCTTCCCACGAATTGCGTAGTCCCCTCACGGCAATTAAAGCTTCGGTAGATATTATGCGTACCCATCCTGAGCGAGTTCATCCTAAAGACGTTAAAAAGTTAGAGGCGATCTCAGGCGCGACTCTGCAAATGAGCGAAATGTTAGGAGATTTACTATTCCTCGCCCGCGCTGATGCTGATTCGGGTCTGCCCGTCAACGAACGTAAACTTACGCCAGTATTGCTCAATCAGATTTTACAAAATTGCTTTGTCTTGTTAGAACCTCTGGCAAACTCCAAAAAAATTGTCTTTCAATCCAAATTTAGAGATGAATTACAGGTTTTAGGCGACATTCCTCAGCTTTCTCGTCTGTTCTCCAATCTATTAGAAAATGCTCTCCAGTATACTCCCGATGAAGGTCGAGTCAGCTTAGATTTATATCGACAAAATCGTTTTGCGGTAATCAGCGTGCGTGATACGGGTATTGGTATTGCCGCAGACCAGGTAAATAGAGTATTCGATCGCTTTTGGCGGGCGAATAAAGCTCGTAATCGACGAGAAGGCGGCACAGGATTGGGCTTATCGATTTCGGCGGCGATCGTTAAACGTCATGGCGGTAAAATTTCTGTTAACAGTGAACTAAATATTGGCACCTGTTTTTTAGTCCGCATTCCTCTAATTGATAATCGCCGTCCTGTTACCAAGGGAGGGGAAAATCTGAGTCAAACAAGCTTCTTTAGAATTAGCTGGTGCTGTTCGCTATAGGGGAAACAGACTAAACTAATTGCTCGATCTTTTTTTGTTCCCAAGCTAGAGCCGAGCGAACAATTTCATCCAGAGAGTTATATTGGGGATTCCAGCCAATTACTTCGCGAATTTTCTCACCTGAAGCAATCACACAGGCAGGATCGCCCTCTCGACGAGCAGTTTCTACTATGGGGAAGTCTACGCCAGAAATCTCCTGTATTTTGGATAATACTTCTTTGACGCTGTAGCCACTACCATAGCCACAGTTAAGGATTTGACTGGTAGATTCTCGTTCTAAATATCTTAGAGCATCAACATGAGCCGCAGCTAAGTCTTCGACGTGAATATAGTCCCTAATTCCTGTCCCGTCGGCAGTCGGATAGTCAGTGCCATAAATACTCGCAAAGGGGCGAATTCCCAAAGCGGCATCACAGCCAACCTTAATTAAATGAGCCGCTTTTTTACCCATCTGACCAATTTTGCCCGAACTATCTGCTCCTGCCACGTTAAAGTAGCGTAAAATGACATATTTGAGTTCTGAGGCTTGAGCATAGTCGCGAATAATACTCTCGCTCATCAATTTCGACTTGCCATAGGGATTGATGGGTTCAGTTGGCGATGTTTCTTCAACAGGAGATTTCTTGACCTCTCCGTATACCGCTGCCGTACTAGAGAAGACAAATTGATTAACATTAAACTTTTTACAGCACTGCAACACATTGATAACGTTGCTAGTATTGTTGGCATAATATTCAAGAGGCTTGGCTAAAGATTCGGGTACAGAAATGCTCGCAGCAAAATGTAGCACTGCATCAAAACTGTGCTGTTCAAATACTTGCTCCAGGCGTTGCCTATCGTTGAGTTCCCCCTTATACAATTCTCCATAGAGAACCGCCTCTGCTGAACCCGTGGACAAGTTGTCATAGACCACGACTGCGTAACCAGCTTCTCCTAGTTTTTTGACTGTATGAGAACCAATGTACCCAGCGCCACCCGTTACCAAAATCTTAGTCATAGTAATTTATACTCAAATGCCCCTCATTTCTCAGTTAATTATAGATTAAAGATTCATTACTTTATCGCCAAAGTCAGACAAGAAATTTTCAAACTCAAATTTGTACCATAATCGAACTATAATTCCTTTCTGAGATTAGTATGCAGTAGTGCAATCGAGTGTAAAACTAATTTGTAATTCCGCAATTTTCAAACAGATACGTCTCAATAGCTTATTGATGAAGGGTATTTTTTAAGAATATTTTTTAGCATTTCGGTTGGCTAGTCGCAAAAATATGTTGCAATTTAAGTAGTTAAAGCGGTAATTTTATTAGAAGTAATTATCATTTTATTAATTTACTGAAAGTTAAATTATGCTTCGATCGCCCAAACTCAAATTCGATCGCGGAACTTTGCTTTTACATCCACCCCCGAAGGGTAAGGCGTGGTTAGACTATGCTACCTGGGACGATCGCGTGGAAAAGTTTAGGATTCCTGCGATTTACTATCGTCCTCTGGTAGAGGCTCTTCAAGCCGATGACAAAAAGATTATTGATGAAGCCAAAGAATTTTATAGCCTAGAACTCAAATCTTTATCCCAGTTGGAACCCTACCCCCACCAAGCAGAAGCATTACAGGCTTGGAAAAGCTCAGGCAGAAAGGGAGTAGTCGTCTTACCAACCGCCGCAGGGAAGACCTATTTAGCGCAGTTAGCCATGGAGGCTACTCCCCGCACCACCCTAATTGTCGTGCCGACCTTGGACTTGATGCACCAGTGGTATGCTCAAATTGAATCTGCTTTTCCTAACACGGAAGTCGGGCTACTAGGAGGAGGTTCACGCGATCGCACACCAATTTTAATTGCCACCTACCATAGTGCGGCTATTCATGCCGAAACTTTAGGCAATCGTTATGCTCTTCAGATTTTTGATGAGTGTCATCATTTACCCACCGACTTTTTTAAAGTAATTGCTGAATATGCGATCGCTCCCTACCGTTTAGGCTTAACCGCTACCCCCGAACGTAGCGATGGTACTCACCGTCAGTTAGATGCCCTAATCGGCAAAATTATCTATCGTAAGACTCCCGAAGAGCTATCTGGGGGAGCATTAGCCGAGCATAAGGTCGTGCAGATGCGGGTCAAATTATCCGAACAAGAACAGGTCAAATATGAATCAGCGATCGCCATCCGCCGTAAATTTCTGCGGGAGTCCAATATCTCTTTAGGTAGTCTTGAAGGGTGGCAGCTATTTGTTCAAGCCAGTGCGCGATCGCCCCAGGGCAGAAAAGCGATGCTAGCTCATCGAGAAGCAAAAGAAATTGCCTTGGGTACCGATGCCAAACTCCGTGTCTTGATTGACTTAATTGAAAAACACCAAACAGAGCGTATTTTAATTTTTACCAACGATAACGCCACCGTTTACCGTATTTCCCAGCAGTTTCTGATTCCCGCTATTACCTATCAAACTGCGGTCAAAGAACGTCACGATATTCTTACCAGATTTAAAGCAGGAGAATACAAAACTTTAGTTGCTTCCCATGTTCTTAATGAAGGGGTAGACGTACCCGATGCCAGAATTGCAATTATCCTCTCAGGAACTGGTTCTACTAGAGAATATATTCAACGGCTGGGGAGAGTACTCAGAAAAGGCAATACCAGCAATAAACAGGCGATTCTTTACGAGGTTGTTACCGAAAACACTAGTGAAGAAAGAACCTCCGAACGCCGTCGCGGTGAGCAGAATTATGAGCAGCCAGAGTATCGACAGTTAAAGTTGATTCCTTCTAAGCCCAAGCCAGTTAAAAAGCGAGAATTTAAAGCAGCAGAAGAATCAAGGCAATGGAATAGTGAAGAAGAATAGAATAATTCACAGAATCTATCATAGAAGCGATCGCTCTACGATGAAATAGCCTGCAATTAGCACATATGCTAAAACCGTTGTCGTGGTCATGATATTTGTTTGATCCAATAACTTTCTTAACAGCTATTAGCTATTAGCCAACTACTTCTTGGGAGAAAATAGCAAGACAGGAAACCAGCTACTGCGCATCAAGTCATTAGCAAAGCTGCGGACTGTCCACTGAAATAAATTATTACGATAATCCGTGGCGATCGCGATCGCGCTAATATCGAAATCCAATGCCGCCTTAGTAATCTCTTGTAAAGGATTGCCCTGCATGACTAAGGTATTAACTTCAATATCTAAAGCTTCTAACTCTTGTTTAACTGACTCTAATTGTATTTCAGCTTCTTTCATCCGCTCTTCCACCATCATCGATCTTCTACCGCCATCGTCGATGACAGACATCAACATACATTGTTTCAAGGAATTTTCTGGACGGTTTTGAGCATATTGCTTAATCTCCTTAATCAAATAGTGGGCAGTTTCGCTATTGTTGTAAGGAATGAGTAAATATCGCCACAGATGCTGGCAACGCAATGCCAATTCTTCAAGAGTATAGACAGTAATCAGTTCTGGACGAATAATATTTAGGGGTTGACTAGTAATTTTTGCCAAACCAGCACTAGTGCTACCAAAACAACTTTCTTGCAGTGAGCTTTTAATTTGTGTTCCCGTGATGATTACATCTATTGAATGTTTCTTTAAGACTCTAGGAATTGTGTCGAGGGGTTTGCCAGAGAGAACTTCAATTTGAACATCTACTGATTTAGGAGCTTCTTCTAACGCTACTTGAAGACGTTGTTTAGCTTTTTCTACTTTTTCTTCATCTATTCTGGGAACTTCTCCCTCTTCCCACAGTGGAACACTGTGGAAGAAAACAATTTTCTTCAAACCGCACTGAGCTAAATTTGGTACGCAATCAAGGAAACGGTAGATGCCGTCGGTAAAGTCTGTGCAGATCAAGCAGCTTTGAAACATACTAGCTAAATAGCGAATCTCTTTTTTCTTACACTAGCAAAAAAAGAATCCACCTTCTCCACAATCTTAATTTTTCTATTTCTTTTGAGCATTAACCCCAACATCCCCAGCTTTTTTCCTAGAAACTAGCAAGAGAAGGAGGCTGATTAGCCGAGCGACTATTCAAGAAGTTATCACCAACTTGGCGGAGAGTCGAGCCCCCACTGATGACGAATGAAGTCTTGATACATGTTGTCTTTGAGGATCATCTGTTCGTAAAGTTTGACTAAAAATTCCTGAGCCTGTTCATGACTCATCGCCTTTACTTGAGTTTCAAACGAACGAACATTAAATTTCTGTTCCAGAGAAAGTTCCATTGAATCTGACATAAAATATGGCTCCTAATCCTAAATAAGTAGTAGTCTTGAACTCGCTACATATAAAATAATGTAACAAGAGTTTGACAAAATCTACTTTTAGTTATAGAGATTTTGTTGGCTGATTGTCAACTATTAACCCTGGTTCAGACTCTTTCTTTAGATTGAATTTTTGCTCCAGCGCCAAATAAATCAAACTAAATTGACTAATAGAGTAAACATTCTGTAATAATTAGAGGTGATGCAGAATTCAAAATTAAGATTTCGATTTTTAAATTTAATTGATTGACATTCTTTTCATTGACAGATGTTTGTTACACTACTGTGGCGATAATTGAAAGTAGGTCACGTTTTTTAACCAATACATTTCAGGGTCAGCAGCGTCCATTCTTTAGCTGTCGAAAAGTTAGGAAAGGGTTTGTACCTTGGTATGATGCCTGGTTATTGGAAGGTAGTTCACCAAAAAATCCATCAATAAAAAATAGCTTTGGAAAAATTTATTATATTTTGGCTCAATTGCCAGTTGAAAAGCGTTCACTCTGCACACAATTTTGGAATTTAATTAGCTTGGGAGATCACAAATTCATGTCTATTCGTCTATATGTAGGTAACTTACCAAAAGAGGAAATCGATCGCGATGCTTTAGCAGCTATGTTTGCTGATGAAGGAGATCAAGTTTCTACTAAAGTTATCAAAGACCGTAAAACAGGAAAATGTCGCGGTTTTGCCTTTGTTACCGTGCCTAGCGATGAAGTTGCCGATCAGTTTATTGAGAAATACAATGGTCAACCGTTTATGGAAAGTCCCATAAAAATCGAGAAAGCTTTACCCCGTTCTAAGGGAGAAGAGGGTGAGGCTGCTACAGAGGGCAACAGCGCCCCTAAGAAGAAAAGTCCTAGTCCTAGTCCTAGTCCTAGTTCAGGCAGCAAGCGAAGTGGCAAAAAGCCAGCCAGTACTCAAAAACAACAGGGTAGTATTCAACCCGATCCTCGTTGGGCAGATGAGCTAGCCAAATTAAAAGAAATGCTAGCTTCGGCTAACAATTAATCACAAGTACGAGGTATAAGCCTCATGGGTGAGGTGAGCCTGCAGCGAAGATGTTGTAGCTGCAAATATAAATACTAAAAACAATGGTAATCACTCTTACTGGTACTAGCCGTCAGAGTGGTTACCGCTTTTTTTAAAGCTTTGTCACGGATATCTGAGAAAATAAGTCCCAGAGCAAAATAATCAAGACTTTATTCAGGAGATTAGATCGATGAGCGATCCTGTAAAAACCATGAAGCAAGAAGTAGGTAGAGCTGCTGCTGCCCTGGTAAAATCAAACTCTATCGTCGGATTAGGATCGGGATCGACTGCGGCATATGCCATTGAGTATATTGGCGATCGCCTGGCAAAAGGAGAAATTGCCAATATTCAGGGAGTCCCTACTTCATTTCAGGCAGAAGTATTAGCCAAAGAATTTAAGATTCCTCTAGTTACTCTCGATGCGATCGACCATATTGATATTGCGATCGACGGTGCTGATGAAGTCGATCCGCAGAAGAACCTGATCAAAGGTGGTGGTGCGGCTCATACCCGCGAAAAAGTAGTTGATTCTTTAGCCACAGAATTTATTGTCGTAGTTGATGAAGGCAAATTAGTCGATCAGCTTGGTTCAACTTTCTTATTACCTGTAGAAGTAATTCCCATGGCAGTTGCCCCTGTGATGCGAAGTTTAGCCAAACTTGGGGGAAAACCTGAACTACGAATGGGTGTGAAAAAAGCAGGTCCAGTGGTTACAGATCAAGGTAACTTAGTGATTGATGTCAAGTTCGACCATATTACCAACCCCGCCGAAATGGAAAAAACAATTAACAATTTTCCTGGAGTGTTAGAAAATGGCTTATTCGTAGGCGTAGCCGATCTTATTTTAGTCGGCAAAATTGTCGATGGTAAACCTGAAATTAGCCAATTTTAGTAACGTAGCGATTGTCTTAAATGTCAAATTAAACTCCTTAACAGGCGATCGCTCTTTTCTAATTTTTCAATATAATCAAAAGGAGAAAAGTATTTTGTCGAAATTAATTCATTTTATCTTTCGTAGTTTGGCTACAGGTTTAATTGCTTTTTATCTGCTATTTATCTGTTTAAATACCCCTGCTCTAGCTGATACAGATCTAGATAATGGTGCAAAAGTATTTAAAGCAAACTGTGCTGGTTGTCATGTAAATGGCGGGAATATTGTCCGCAGGGGTAAAAATCTGAAATTAAAGACTCTACACAAGCGTAAAGTAGATACCCAAGAAGCGATCGCAACTCTAGTAACGAACGGCAAGGGCATTATGTCAGCCTATGGCGACAAACTTACTCAGCAAGAAATAGCAGATGTAAGTGCCTTTGTATTGCAAAGAGCGGAGCAGGGCTGGAAGAAGTAATTAATCAAAAGTAAGAATAGAATATAAAGTCTTTAGTTTCTCGGATGATGGTCTTTCCAATATAATGACCGTAGGGGAAAATAATGTTTTTGAATCTTAATTAATGTGGTTTATCAAGTTCAGGATACAAGTATAGTTACAGGTATTTTAGACAAAGCCGAAAGAGAAGAAGATGTTTCAACAGACGAAGGAATTGATTTAATTGGGCAAGAAAATCCTGAAGTAAGAAAAGCGATCGCCAAAACCGCAGACAATCTGCGTCAGCAGCAGGTAGGAGATACCATTACCTATGTAGTTAATCGCAATATCAATTTTACTAATATTTGCGAGCAGCACTGTAGTTTCTGCGCTTTTCGTCGGGATGCTGATGAAGCGGGATCGTTTTGGCTTAATACAGAACAAATAATCGCTAAAGCAAAAGAAGCCGTAGACATTGGCGCAACCGAAATTTGTATGCAGGGAGGTTTAAATCTTCAGGCAAAAATAAACGGCGAGTCTTTAGCTTATTATCTCAATCTTGTTAAGGAAATTAAAAGCAATTTTCCAAGCTTACATCTTCATGCTTTTTCTCCCCAAGAAATTCAGTTTATTGCCAGAGAAGACAGTATTAGCTACGAAAAGGTGCTGTTAGCTTTAAAAGAGGCTGGTTTAGGCTCAATGCCTGGCACAGCAGCCGAAATACTCGATGACAAAGTAAGAAAGGTTATTTGTCCTGAAAAGATCGACACTGCTACTTGGTTGGAAATCATTAGTTTGGCACATAGTTTGGGCATCCCTACCACCAGCACTATGCTATCGGGTCATGTTGAGACAATCCAGCAACAAATAGAACATCTGGCAAAATTGCGATCGCTTCAGCACAAAGCCATTGCAAATAATTATCCCGCACGCATTACCGAATTTATTATTCTTCCTTTTGTGGGACAGTCAGCACCAGCACCAATTCGTCAGCGTGTGGGTAGAGATCAGCCAAATGTAGCAGATGTACTGCATTTAACAGCCGTGGCTCGGATCTTTTTAGGCAACTGGATACCCAATCATCAACCAAGCTGGGTCAAAATTGGGCTAGAAGGAGCAAAACAAGCCCTTGAGAGTGGCTGTAATGACATTGGTGGAACTCTAATGGAAGAGCATATTACCACCATGGCAGGAGCGCAGGGAGGCACCTGTATGTCCGTAGAGAATTTACAAAAGGCGATCGCCGATCTAAATCGCCCCTATCAGCCAAGAACTACGCTGTATGAATATCTATAAAGTACGTGTAAATGCTTACCTCAAATGCATAAAGTTATTCAATATAAGCGTTTTCCGTCTCGCTTAATATCGCAAATCATGCGAGGTTAGTTTAATATTGTTCTTGAAATAATTTAAAGTTAAATCTACAAATGAGAATATTAGTAACTGGCGGCGCTGGTTTTATCGGTTCCCATCTCATTGATCGGTTGATGAAGCAGGGACATGACGTAATCTGCTTGGACAACTTTTTCACTGGTCATAAACGTAATATTCGCCATTGGCTTGAAAACCCCTACTTTGAACTGATTCGCCACGATATTACCGAACCAATTCGCCTGGAAGTAGATCAAATTTATCACCTTGCTTGTCCCGCTTCCCCCGTTCACTATCAGTACAACCCAGTCAAAACCATCAAAACTAATGTGTTAGGGACGCTTAACATGTTGGGGTTGGCTAAACGAGTGAAAGCCAGATTTTTATTGGCTTCCACTTCCGAGGTATACGGAGATCCCGATGTTCATCCTCAACCAGAAGAATATCGTGGTAACGTCAACTGCATTGGTATACGTAGCTGCTATGACGAAGGAAAAAGAGTCGCCGAAACCTTAGCTTTCGATTATCATCGACAAAATAATGTCGATATTCGCGTGATGCGAATTTTCAATACCTATGGACCAAGAATGTTTGAAAATGATGGTCGTGTCGTCAGCAACTTTATTGTTCAGGCACTCAAAGGCGCACCATTAACTGTTTATGGTGACGGTTCACAAACTCGCAGTTTCTGCTATGTTGCAGATTTAGTCGAAGGAATGATGCGGTTAATGAATGGTGAACATATGGGTCCGATCAACATTGGCAACCCTGGAGAATATACCATCTTAGAGCTGGCTGAGACTATTCAAAAAATGATCGATCCAGATGTAGAACTGGC
The DNA here is from genome assembly GCA_963724445.1 of uncultured cyanobacterium. GTDB lineage: Bacteria > Cyanobacteriota > Cyanobacteriia > Cyanobacteriales > Xenococcaceae > Waterburya. The sequence continues at coordinate 22,625 of CAVRWR010000029.1, forward strand.
TTTTAAACCTCTGCCTCAAGACGATCCCAAACAAAGACAACCTGATATTACCAAAGCCAAAAATCTGTTAGGCTGGGAACCCACAATTAATTTAGAAGATGGACTGAAGCTGACTATTGAGGACTTTAGTTCGCGGATGAAAGAGGCTAATTCTGATTAGAAATATTAAAAGAATTGATTATCGCTTAAATCTGCTCTAATTTGAGCTGATGGCACATTAAATACAAAACAACAAACAATAAAAGAGGTAGGTAATTATATGCGTGTATGCGTTATTGGTACTGGATATGTCGGCTTGGTAACAGGTGTTTGCCTATCTCATATCGGACATGATGTAATCTGTGTTGATAACAACGAAGAAAAAGTCAAGTTAATGCAGTCAGGACAATCGCCGATCTATGAACCTGGCTTGTCTGAATTGATGAAGTCTTCGGCTGAATCTGGTAAATTAACCTTTACTTCTGACTTATCTAAGGGTGTAGCTCATGGAGAAATTTTATACATTGCCGTAGGCACTCCTCCATTACCAACAGGAGAAAGTGACACTCGTTATGTAGAAGCCGTGGCTCGTGGCATTGGTACTCACCTAAAGAATGAGTATAAGGTAATCGTTAACAAGTCTACCGTACCTATTGGTTCTGGTGATTGGGTCAGAATGATTGTGCTTGATGGCAATAAAGAGTCAGGCAGCAATATTGAGCCTGTATTTGATGTTGTCAGTAATCCTGAGTTTTTACGGGAAGGTTCGGCGGTATACGATACTTTTAATCCCGATCGCATTGTTCTTGGAGGCAACAGTGAAAAAGCGATCGCCATGATGCAGGAACTTTATGCTCCTCTAGTCACCAGAGAATTTGCCGAAGATAAATCTCTACCCGAAGTTCCAATAGTCGTTACAGATCTCAGTTCGGCAGAGATGATTAAATATGCTGCCAATTCATTTCTCGCTACTAAAATCAGCTTTATCAATGAAGTAGCCAATATTTGCGATCGCGTTGGTGCCGATGTGACTCAGGTGGCAAAGGGTATTGGTCTTGATTCTCGGATTGGCGGTAAATTCCTGGATGCGGGAATTGGTTGGGGTGGTTCTTGTTTTCCTAAAGATGTTTCGGCTTTGGTACATACTGCGGATGACTACAATTACGATTCGGAACTATTAAAAGCGGCAATCAACGTTAATCAACGTCAGCGTTTGTTGGCTTTAGAAAAGCTGCAAAATGAGCTAAAGATTCTCAAAGGAAAAACTATTGGTCTTTTGGGTCTGACCTTTAAGCCAGATACTGACGATATGAGAGATGCCCCCGCATTAGATTTAATCGAACAGCTCAATCGCTTAGGGGCAAGAGTAAAAGCCTACGATCCGATCGTTTCTCAATCAGGTTTAAGTCACGGTCTTTCTAATGTAATCATTGAGACTAACGCGGAAATGCTGGCAGATAGCTGTGACGCTTTGGTTTTAGTCACCAACTGGAAAGAATTTCTCAAACTAGACCTGCCCAAAATGGCTAAGTTGATGAGCAACCCTTTGATTATTGATGGACGTAATTTCTTAGACCGTGAAGCAGTGCAGGCTGCTGGTATTCGCTATATCGGCATGGGTCGTTAAATCCTCAGTCTGAGTAATATTCAGATTTTATTCAACAATATAAATTATAAATTGAATAAGTCTTATCCTATTGATACTGCAAAGTGGAGTTTTTCTGCTTTGCATTTTTTTTGCTTAACTTCTTCTGAGTCGAGCTAAAAACGTCAAGGCGATCGCCGTTATCAAAATGTTGGCTATTAGCTTTACTCTTTATTCAGGCTTTTTGGGCGGATTTATCTTGTCCTGATGCTAACCCAATCTTAAAATATCAACCTTCATGCAGTAAAAGTATGTTGTTCATGTAAAAAGAACATTAATATGGCTCGATCGCTAGGTTTTGGTAACAAAATATACGATAAAACCTTTTTTTAAATGCAACTATTACCTCAAGATCAATACATCTTAAGGACTATATTTAGTTTGACTTAGTTCTTTGGCTAGAAATAAATAGAGATAGGCAATTTAGTTAACAGCTATCAACCAAAAATCAAAGGTTATTAAAAAGCCAAAATATAGATATTTATAGTTGTGTATGACTTGAATTTAGATCTCTAAAATCTAACTTATAACTATGGTAATTTTTGACAATCAGGAAGGTAATTAATGCTCGGAGAAATGTGGCAATTCAGGGGTAGATATAAAATACTCCATATGACTTGGTTTGCATTCTTTTTATCGTTTGTAGTTTGGTTCAATCTCCCTCCTTTGGCTACTACTATTAAAGCCGACATGGGTTTGACAGGAGAACAGATTAAAACCTTGGCTATTTGTAACGTAGCTTTAACTGTTCCCGCGCGGATTATTATTGGGATGCTGTTAGATAAGTTTGGTCCCAGACTAACTTACTCTCTGCTATTAATTTATGCAGCAATTCCCTGTATTATGTTTGCCTCAGCCAAAATTTTAACCAGCTAGTTATTTCTCGTTTGCTAATGGGTATTGTCGGTGCAGGATTTGTCATTGGTATTCGGATGGTAGCCGAGTGGTTTCCCCCCAAGGAGATTGGTTTAGCGGAAGGAATCTACGGCGGTTGGGGTAACTTTGGTTCTGCATTCTCTGCCTTTACTTTACCGACAGTTGCTGGTTGGTTCGCTTTGGGTGCTCCAGGTACAGATCTTAACTGGCGTGCTTGTATTGCTGGTACGGGAATTATTGCTGCATTGTACGGGATATTTTACTTCTTTAACGCTAAAGATACGCCCCCAGGCAAAGTTTACCGTCGCCCTAAAAGTGCTAGAGGTTTGGAAGTTACCAGCAAGAAAGACTTTTGGTTCTTGTTGCTGATGAACGTTCCTCTGACTGGAATTTTAATGCTCGTTGCTTGGCGTTTAATGAAGCTGGGGCTATATGGCACAGGCACGATGTACATTGTCTGGCTGGCTTTGCTCGGCTTGTATTTATTCCAGGCCTTCAACTGCTGGGCAGTTAATAAAGACTTGATGACAGGGAAGAAACGTTACCCTGCTGAAGATCGCTATAACTTTTCTCAGGTGGCAATATTAGAGCTTACCTACATTGTCAACTTTGGTTCAGAATTAGCTGTGGTTTCGATGCTACCTGCCTTCTTTCAAGGAACATTTACTTTACCTGCTGCTGCTGCTGGAATGATTGCTTCAAGCTATGCCTTTATGAACTTGGCTGCTCGTCCTGGTGGGGGTCTGATTTCTGATAAATTGGGTAGTCGAAAGCTTACTATGGGTGTGCTTACTGGCTGTATGGGTATTGGCTATCTACTTCTGAGTCAAGTAGGAAGTGGCTGGTTTTTACCCGCTGCGGTCGCCTTGACTATGGCTTGTTCTTTCTTTGTCCAGGCAGGGGAGGGTTCTACCTTTTCTATCGTTCCTTTAGTTAAAAAGCGGGTAACTGGTCAGATTGCTGGTAATGTAGGAGCCTATGGTAACGTTGGCGCAGTGGCTTATTTGACTATTTTTAGCTTGCTTCCTGGTTGGTTAGGTGGTGGTGCAGATCCTACCCCTGCTATTGAAGCGGCAGCTAACGTACGCTTTTTCCAAATTATGGGCGTGGCAGCGTTAGTCGTGTCTGCATTATGCTTTGTGGTACTTAAAGAGCCTAAAGGTTCATTTGCCGATGCTCATCATGACGAAGATCGTGAAATAAACGCCACACCTAATCTCGATCCAGCATTAGAAGTAGAAAAGATCTAGGTATCAATCCTGCTAAGTGTTGAGTGCTGAGAACATATATTCAAATATGTGTTTTCTCAGTACTTTTTTGCTTTGAGCAAAAGAATTTAAAAAATCTTTATTTTAGTATTATTGCCCACAGTAGTTTAGGGTCATGATCCAATACAAGTGATTAGTAGAACATAATAATAATAAAAATTATTTATTTAAGCATTAACATTTGACGACATTCAACCTGGAGAAAAGCAAAGTGAGCGAACCGATTAAAACCTTGTGTCCCTATTGTGGAGTTGGCTGTGGTTTAGAAGTTATGGCTCCTGCACAATTGGGCAAAGCTACTAATAGAGATAATCAAGGAAACCTGTTGTGGCAAGTTAGAGGCGATCGCGCTCATCCCTCCAGCAAAGGTAAAGTCTGTGTCAAAGGTGCTACTGTTGCCGAATCTTTAGATAAAAACCGTCTTAAATATCCGATGATGCGGGATTCTTTGGATCGAGAATTTCGTCGCGTTAGCTGGGAAGTTGCTTTAGATCGAATTGTGGATCGAATTGAGCAAGTAAGAAATACTCAGGGTGCAGATGGGATCTGTATGTATGGTTCGGGGCAGTTTCAAACCGAAGATTATTATGTTGCTCAAAAGCTGCTTAAAGGCTGTCTGGGTACAAATAATTTTGATGCCAATTCTCGTCTCTGTATGTCCTCAGCCGTGGCGGGCTATATTCAAAGCCTTGGTTCAGATGGGCCACCCTCCTGTTATGACGATCTGGAGTTAACTGACTGTGCTTTCCTCATTGGCACTAACACCGCTGAATGTCATCCCATTGTTTATAATCGCCTGCGGTTACACCACAAGAAAAACCGCAAGGTTAAAATGATCGTTGTCGATCCACGTCAAACTAAAACAGCCAAGGATGCCGATCTTCATTTAGCTATCCAGCCAGGTACGGATATGGATTTACTCAACGGCATTGCTCATTTACTTCTTCGCTGGGGCGAACTTGATACTTACTTTATTGACGAATGTACCCAAGGTTTTAGTAATTATGTGCAGGTTGTCCAGCAATATCCCCCAGAATTAGTTGCTCGTCGCTGCGGTATTCGGATCGATCATTTAGAGCAAGCAGCCCGTTATTGGGCAGAATCAGAGAAAGTTCTGTCGATGTGGTCGATGGGAGTGAATCAGTCTTCTGAGGGAACAGCTAAGGTTAGCACCATTATTAATTTGCACCTAATGACGGGGAACATTGGTAAACCTGGGGCAGGACCATTTTCTTTGACAGGGCAGCCTAACGCCATGGGCGGTAGAGAAGCAGGCGGTTTATCTCATATCTTGCCTGGTTATCGCGTAGTCAAAAATCCTAGCCATCGGGCGGAGTTAGAACAAGCTTGGCAGTTGCCCCCAGGTAGGATTAATCCTGTTCCTGGTCGAGATGCCTGGAGGATGATTACAGGCTTGGAAACAGGAGATGTGGGTTTGTTGTGGGTAGCAGCTACAAATCCTGCGGTGAGCATGCCCGATTTAGTCAGAACCAAAAAAGCTTTGCTGCGATCGCCTTTTACCATCGTTCAGGATGCTTATTATCCTTTAGAAACAGCCAGCTTTGCTCATGTAGTCTTACCCGCCGCCCAATGGGGAGAAAAAACGGGGACGATGACCAATTCAGAAAGAGTGGTTACCTTATGTCCAAAGTTTCGCAATGCTCCAGGGGAGGCAAGACCAGACTGGGAAATATTTGCTGAAGTTGGTCGTCGCCTAGGCTTTACGAAGGAATTCGACTTTACTGATTCCGCCCAAGTATATCAAGAATTTGTCCAGTTAACTCAAGGTCGTCCTTGTGATATGAGCGGCTTGACTCACGGGAGATTACGCCAGCAAGGACCGATACAGTGGCCTTGTCCTCTTCGTGAAGCCAAACAGGATTCAAACAGTATTGCTTTGATCTGTAGCACGGAAAGAAATGCTGCGGCAAACCATGAAGAAGCAAAAGGTTTATTCTCCAATTTGTTCCGAGAAAAAGATGAAATTCCCCAAGCCAAAAGACTTTACACCGATGGCAGATTTAATACTGCCGATGGTCGAGCCAAGTTTGTGGCATTCCATTCTCAAGGACTTGCCGAACCTATCCACCCTAGCTATCCCTTTGTCTTAACCATTGGTCGTCTTTATGAACACTGGCACACCATGACCCGTACAGGTCGCATTGAGAAGATCATGAAAAAGCAGCCTCAGCCATTCATGGAAATTAATCCTAAAGATGCTGATAAGCTTGGCATCGAAGCAAAAACGATGGTAGAGGTGCGATCGCGCCGAGGTGTAGCCTGCTTTACCGCCAGAATAACCACAGCGATTATTCCTGGTACGGTATTTGTGCCAATGCATTGGGGTGCATTGTGGACTGATAATGGGGAGGCAAACCTACTTACTCACCCAGAAAGCTGTCCGATTTCCTTACAGCCTGAACTCAAAGCCTGTGCTGTAAATTTAACCCCGATCGAGTTAGAAGACTTGCCAAGAAATCAAAAATCCCGTCAAGCTTCACCTGATTTAATTGAAAAGTCGGTATCAGTATCTAAAACTTAAGTTAAGCCAGTAGCAGTTAAGCCAGTAATTTTTTAAAAGATTCTAGAGGCAACTCTAATGCTTGAGCTGCTTCTCTTAAGTTCTTGAGAAAGCGTTGGGTATCAGTACCAAAACCACATACCTTGGCTGCCGTCTCCACTCCAGCAGAGGCATTAGCCCGAGCGCAGTCGGTTAGTTCTTCTCCCTCCAGAGGGGATTCTCCTGAAAGCAATCGGCGCTGTGATTCTCCCCAGAAAGCGCTGAGAGTACAAATTTGTTGGTCGGACTGATGCTTAATTGACCAACGATAGGTAACCTTTTGTGGATTTACCCTAACTTCAACCAATTTCGCGCCCATATAGTACTGCATCTGGTTCAAGGTTTGCTGTCTAACTTCAAGGGGGTCATTCTTGTTGATAGTTCGCTCTAGATGGGCTTGAGTAGGTTTTGGCATTATTTGATTTTTGAGAAATTTTTACACTACCGATTATTGCCATAATCATTATTTTTTATTATTTTATAATTTTTCTGTTTTAAATAATTCCCAATCAGCGGGAGTATTACAGTTAAACAGACAATTGCGATCGCCAATTGATAATTCTCGGACAGGATGTTTGGCTAACCAAGATTGAAAAGACTTCCCTCCCTGACAAATATAGTCTGTTAAGGAAGACATACAGCTTCGGCGATAAAAACCGCATAGAGGTTCCCATCCTTTGGCATTACGGGGCAAAAGAGCGATTTCTGTGGGGAATACTGTTGCCAATTCCCGCGACCACTGTTTTACTTGAGACGAGGATATGCGAGGTAAGTCACAGGCAAGTAATAATGTCCATTCTGTTTCGACTAGCTGCATTCCTTGAGCAAAACCAATTAAAGGAGTATTTGATTCAGAGCCTAAAACTAGTTGTTCCCTAACTAGTTGACAGCCAGCAGGCAAAACAGCTTGATATTTTTCAATCCAGGGTGTGACTACATAGGTTTGCACCGAACATTTACTGGCAACCAGACAAACTTGAGCTAACAAAGTTTTGTCACCTATGTCTAATAGAGCCTTATCTTGCCCCATGCGAGAACTTTTCCCTCCAGCCAAGACAATTGCCGTCATCTCTCTTATTGCTTTTGTCATTAGGCTTTGATTTTTAAACTAATTTTTAATTCAGGAACAATATCAATGAGTAATCAAACATTTATCCACAGACAAATAGAGCAGCATCTTCAGCTCTGGATTTATCTCTTACCAGTTGTTGGGGTAATTCCCGCTATTTGGACTTTATCTCGATCTCATGACAATAGTGGTATCAATTCTCACCATCGTCAATCAAGTCAGAGACAAAAAGCTAGCCGACTATCAATCAAGCTAATTTTAGTCTGGCTGAGTTCTTATACTCTGTTTACTTTAAGTGCAGCCAATGCCACTGAAATAATTTCTTTTAGATTACTTTATGCCAATGCAATTATGACGACGGGATACTTTGTTACCTGCACTTGGCTAATGTCCCGCATCGGCAAAAGAAATTTATTTGGTTCGGAGGAGATCGGCTAATTTTTACCAATTTGTATGGCAAAATAACACATTGTCTGAATTGCCAGTTTGTAAAACCCTCGCTACTCTATTTAAGAAGCTAGAGACCAAGAGCATTTTTAATTAGTAGTAGGTATTAACCGACTAAATAGGTTGGTAATTCAAATTATTCAGTCAATGATTTGACCAAAGCATTATTTTTGTACTAAATATTTTTTCTAGCAAATAGCTGTTAATATTAATCGAATTATACTTGTGATTATACGTATCTTAATTTTTCAGTTAAACAACATAATTTATTCTAATTTTGAGAAGAGGGGTTCTAGTGTCAGTCAAAAAAGCTTATCGATCTACTCCTTCGGGGAGAAAATCAACTGCTCAATCCAATCTAGTCAACTACTCTCTCAAAAAACCGAAAAAGAAATTGAATAAAGGAAGAGCGATCTTAGTTGGACTGGGTTTGGCAAGCGTATCCTTGTTGTCCGCAGCAGTCGGTGCTTTTTTGGCTGTATCGGTATCCGAAGTTCCGCCTCTACAACAAACAACCTTAAACAGTGAAGAACAGAAGGTTTTTAGTAAAGCAGACACTGTTACTGCCAAGAGCTTAAATTTGCCTGAACTAAAACGTCCTGTAAATATCTTAGTTCTAGGAATTAAAGTAATTAGCTCTGACTTAGATAATAGAGGGATTGAATATGAAAAGCAAAATGTTGGCTATCAACATTTAGTCAACTCTTTTGATGGTCTGAGTGATAGTATGCTGCTGTTGAGGTTCGATCCCGAAGCAGGTAAAGTTGCGGTACTTTCAATCCCTAGAGACACCCGTATTTATATTAATGGGCATGGAGTTAGAAAAATCAACAGTGCCAATGAATACGGTGGTCCGGCATTAACCGCCAGCGTAGCCAGTGAATTACTGGGGGGAATTGAGATAGATCGTTATGTAAGAGTCAATGTTCAGGGGGTAGAAAAGCTGATTGACGCTTTGGGTGGCGTTACGGTGAATGTACCTAAAAACATGAAATATACTGATTTTAGTCAACATCTCTACATTGATCTAAAAAAAGGTACTCAACATCTAGATGGTGATAAAGCAATGCAGTTTTTGCGTTACCGTTACGATGGCTATGGTGATATTTCCCGCGTCCAACGCCAACAAATGTTGATGCGTTCAGCGGTAGAACAAACCCTTAAACCCGCAACGGTCATCAAAGTACCCAAAATACTGTCGGTAATCCAGTCCCACTTAGATACTAATCTAACCGTAAGTGAATTAATGGCTCTGTCAAATTTTGCCTCTCAAATTGACAGATCTAACATCCAAATGATGATGCTTCCAGGAGACTTTAACAGCCCTGAGGAAAAAGTTAGCTATTGGCTTCCTAACTATCAGAAAATTAATCAGGTGATGACCCAGCACTTTAGCTTGCCCAAAGAATCAGATGATTATGCGATCGCCGACCATCGATACGCTAGCTTAGAAGGCACATCTGATGTTACTAATCCCCGCATCAGAATTTCCGTTCAAGACAGTACAAAAAGTCAACGGGCATTACAGTCTGCTTTAGACATGCTGAGAAAAGCAGGTTATAGCCGAGTAGTTGCCAGTGAAAATTGGCAAGACTCCCTGCCTACTACTAGAGTAATTGCTCAATCAGGAGATGATGAGTCGGCTCAAGAAGTTCGCTCAATTTTGGGAGTCGGTGAAGTAGTTGTAGAAAGTACAGGGGAGCTAAATTCTGATGTCACGATCCAGCTAGGACAAGATTGGAAAAAACGGCTAAATAAGATGATTGAGGCTGGTTTTGAACCACAATAAAATCAGCAATCAGTAACTGGTAATCACCAAGATTGCTATACTCTTGATTGCCCATATAAAGTTTCAATTCCGATCATGAGCGATCGCCCTGTTCGTAAACGTCTACCCATTCAACGATGGCAAATTGCCTCACCCCAGACCAATCGGGCGCAGCAGTTGAGTCTTGCCACGGGTTTATTACCGTTGGTCGCTCAGGTAATGATCAATCGGGATATTGCTACGATCGATGAGGCTCATACCTATATCGAGCCAGAATCTCAGGATTTACCCTCTCCCCTAGATGAGTTCCCAGATTTAGCCGTCAGCGTTGAGTTGATTAAAAGTGCGATCGCCCAGGATGAAGCCATTGCTATCTGCGGAGACTATGATGCCGATGGCATGACTAGCACGGCTCTATTGATTCGCGCTCTAAAACATTTGGGAGCAAACGTAGATTACGCTATTCCCAGTCGGATGAAAGACGGTTACGGAATTAATAATCGCATTGTCGAGGAATTTGCCGAAAACGGCGTAAGTTTAATTTTAACGGTGGATAATGGTATTTCTGCCTATGACCCCGTGGCACGGGCAATTGAGCTAGGATTGAGCGTGATTATTACCGACCATCACGATTTGCCAGAAAAACTTCCTCCCGCCGATGCAATTCTCAACCCCAAATTGCTAACGGGCAATTCCCCCTATAAAGGTTTGGCAGGGGTTGGAGTGGCTTATATTTTGGCGATCGCAACTGCCCAAAGCTTAGGCAAATTAAAGGGTCTAACCAATCCGATTATGGAACTGTTCACCCTGGGGACTATTGCCGATCTCGCTCCCTTGACTGGAGTTAACCGTCGCTGGCTCAAGCGGGGTTTACGAGCTTTACCTAATTCGCAATTATTGGGTATCCAGGCATTGATGGAGGTGGCAGGGATTGATGAAACTCAAAAGCAACTTAAGCCTGATGATATTGGCTTTCGCTTGGGACCAAGAATTAACGCCGTAGGCAGAATTGGCGATCCGCAGATGGTAATAGAATTATTGACTACCGACGATCCCCAAATAGCGATGGAAAGAGCCTGGCAATGTGAAGGGATTAATCAACAGCGTCGTCAACTGTGTGAGCAAATCGAGCAAGAAGCGATCGCTTTAGTAGAAAATACGCCGATTCCCTGGAAGCGCGAGCGCATTTTAGTTGTCGTGGCAGAAGGCTGGCATCATGGGGTAATCGGTATTGTGGCATCTCGTTTGGTAGAACGCTATGGTGTACCTGTATTTATTGGGACTTATGAAGATCACGAACCACAGGATAAAGATGCACCAACCTCTCCCAGAATGATCCGTGGTTCAGCAAGAAGTATTGATGAATTTAATGTGTTTGATGCCCTAAACTATTGTCAAGACTTACTTGGTAAATATGGGGGACATCGCGCCGCAGGAGGCTTTAGTTTTTTAGCAGATAATCTAGAACAGGTAAAACAAAGACTGAGCGAGTTTGCCCATAAATGCCTGGAAGTAGAACATCTCAAACCACTGGTTAAAATTGATGCTCAAGCCAGCTTGGGACAGGTAGATTACGAACTCTATCAACAGATCGAGAGTCTTCAGCCTTGGGGAATTGGCAACAGCACCCCTGTATTTTGGACACCGAATGTCAGAATTGTCGAACAAAGAGCGATCGGTAATACACAGGCTCATCTGAAGCTTACTCTACAAGAAGCTAATTCCTCTACTCAAATTAAGGCTCTTGCCTGGCGTTGGGGAGAATATTGCCCCTTACCAGAATGTTTAGATATTGCTTACAAACTCAAAGAAAATCATTGGCAAGGTAATACTCATATTGAACTTGAGCTGGTGGGAGTTAAACTGCCTCAACAACCCAGCAATGGTATTACTTCGTTAACGAACAAGACGACTGTAACCAACAACGACAAGGTACAGAAAGCTGTGTTTACTCACAGTGGCAGAATCTATGTGTGCAGTAAAACAGTTAAGGAGCTACGAATTAGAAACGATCGCGGTAATATTTTAGCCGTCAGTCAAGGCGATCGCTCTGGCTTATTAGGTAAATCAAGAGAAGTCGCAAAACAGGTCAATGTCACCCAAGCACCATATTTTCAGTTAATCAAGGCTGCATTAAAGGCGATCGAAGAAGATAAATAAAATCCACAATCAAATTTACTGTAGAGACGTAGTATATTACGCCTCAAAGAAGTTGAACGTTTTATATACTCTTCTTTTTCTTTGATCCAACTTTGCATAAGTGTTGGAGAGCCATATTTGTAATAGCACGCTCGACCCCCTTCATAGAAACCGAATAGCCAATGGTTTTTTTGCCATTTTTGAATATGATCAGAACCAAAATCTCTAACTGTAGTTACAGAACCAGTAGTTGATGAGGTTGTTTTTAACTCAAATGGGATATTTTCTTCGTTTAGCTTTAAAAAAGCATCAATCCCTGACCGTCCTTCATTTTCATCTTTAACGAGATTAAAAAGCTCAATCATTTCTTCTTCTCTCTTGTCGTCTTGGAAATTGCCAGCCACTAATAACTCCTTTTGGTAGGTTTTTTTTGGCTGTAATATCTTAACTTTTGATCTTTACAACTGCCATACTGTCTAAAATTTGTCTTAAAATCTAATAAATTAACTACCTTCATCATCAGGATTGATATGTAGATATTTTTCCGTAGTAATCATACTGATAAAAACTTTGCTGCAATAATCTTAATAGAACCAGTTTCTAGATTATGTTTAGCGTGGCTATTGGCTATGTACCTACTTAAGCCGAATGTAGATTTAGGGGTAGATTTTCCGAGCATTTAAGCCGATTGATTGAGGATTTTGATGTACTCCTTGACAGTATTAGCAAAACCCATTTCTAACGCTTCGGCGGTCAAGGCATGACCAATAGAAACTTCGAGGATGCCAGGAATTGTGCAGAATTTAGCTAGATTGTCCAGATTAAGGTCATGTCCTGCATTGACTCCTAATCCCAATTCTTGGGCTTTTTGGGCAGCATCAGCAAACTGTTGCCACACAGAATCTAAATCTTTCTGTTCGCGGTAAGCAGTTGCATAGGGTTCGGTATAGAGTTCAATTCTCTCTGCACCCGTATCAGGAACGAGACTAATTTGCTCCATATCAGCATCCATAAATAGACTGACTCGGCTACCAAGATCCTGTAGCTCTTTGATAATCGGCATTAAACGCTCTTGATCTTGAGTTAAATTCCAACCACTGTCTGAAGTAAAAGTATCTGGTGCGTCGGGAACAAGAGTACACTGAGTTGGCTTTACTTGACGCACAATCTCGATAAAAGAGACTTCCAAAGGATTACCCTCAATGTTAAATTCTACAGCAGAAACTACATCGACCAAATCATAAACATCTCCTGGTCGAATATGCCTTTGGTCGGGACGGGGATGCACCGTGATCCCTTTCGCTCCAGCATCAATACATATTTTTGCCATCTTAGTAATGCTAGGAATCCCAATATTGCGAGTGTTTCTGATGAGTGCCACTTTATTGAGATTGACGCTGAGATTAGTCATTTCTTATACCCTGTCTTCTGGAATCGAACATATCATAAGTTATCAGCAGGCAATAAAGCTGAATTTTTTTTTAGTATTCTAGGGTGCTTAGAAGTACTATTCTGTCGAATGATGCACATGCTCGTGATGATGCTTGTCCTCGGATGCAGACTCTCGCATTTGGCAATATTCATCGAGATATTCAATTTCCACCGTAATATGTTCTAGGTGAAGTTCTTCCCCCAGGTGTCTAATTGCTCCTTTAATTCCCTGTATTTCCTCCCTGGTAGTATTGTTTTCCACGATAATGTGAGTAGTTAACACATGATTTTCTCCATCCAATGACCAGATGTGGGTGTGATGAAGAGAATCAACTTTTTCCAGGGCGATAATACTTTGTTCTAGTTGTTTAATATCAAGATCTTCAGGTACGGCTTGAAGAAATAGCAAAAGACTTTGGCGCAAATTAGCGATCGCATTATACAGAATATAAACGGCAATCAAGATCGACAGAATCGGATCGAGGATATAAAAATCGGTAAACAACAGCACAATACTGACAATCAATACTGCCACCCAACCCAAAGCATCCTCAAACAAATGCCAAGCGACAACCCTCGCATTAAGAGAAGTGGTTTTAGCTAGCCGTACCATCGCCAATCCATTTACCGCTACACCTAAAATGGCAAATAAAATCATGCCCTTAGCGTCGGTAGGTTCGGGATTTAAAACTCTGGGGATAGCTCTGGAGATAACATAGAGTGAACCAGCAAATAGAATTAGGGTATTAATTAAAGCTGCCAAAGATGAAAGACGACGATAACCATAAGAGAAGGCGGGATCGCTCTTTTTATGGGAATATTTTTCTAAATACCAGGCTAGTCCAAGAGAAACACTATCTCCTAAGTCATGAACCGCATCCGAAACTATGGCTAAACTATTTGTCCACAACCCACCAAATATTTCTAAAATAGCAAAGCTCAAGTTCAGGAAGAAAGCTAGCTTTATATCTTTGATAATTTGATGAGAATGAGAGTGATTATGATTGTTACCCATTATTTTTTATCTACAGGTCTTTAGATTATAGATTTAATTGCTTTAAAAGAGAATTCAAGCCATACAGACAAACTGATAACAATAATTATTATCTTATTCAAAATTATTATGATTCTCGAAACAGCAACTTTAAAAATAAAGCCTGGTCATAATCAAGAGTTTGAAGTTGCCTTTGCTAAAGCTTCAAAGATAATTTCTTCGATGCCAGGATATCTTAATCATGATTTACAAAAGTGTATCGAGGTTGAAAATCAATATTTGCTCTTGGTTAATTGGCAAACTCTTGAAGATCATACCGTGGGTTTTCGGCAGTCACCAGAATATCAAACTTGGAAAGAACTCTTACATCATTTTTACGCTCCTTGCCCTATAGTTGAACATTATCAAACTGTAATTAATGGCGTTGCTATTAGCTATTAGCTTTTGAATGTAACTATTAAGTATCAATTTCCAGGAATTGCGCCTTCCAATGGGCGAACAATGGTGTTAGCGTTATTTTTAGGTTGGAAGATTGCTTGAATAGCTTCATCTAAGGTTTCTGCCATCACAATTTGATTTTCATAGACCACAATGACCCTGGTTAAGGCAGGTAGACTATTTTCCTCGGCTTCAAGATAAAGCGGTTCGACGTAGAGTAGAGATTGTTCAATCGGAATAATGAGTAAATTTCCTTGAATTGCTCGCGATCCTTCTCGATTCCAGAGAGAGATTTGCTGAGAGATCACTGGATCTTGGTTGATTAAAGCTTCGATTTGATTGGGACCATAGATCAGCTTTTGCTTAGGGAATTTATACAGTAAGAGCTTGCCGTATTCTGCACCGTCGGATCTCGCTGCTAGCCAAGCAATCAGGTTAGGACGGCTAATAGGAGTATAGGGATGCAAGAGAATAAATTCCTCTTCACTGGCGGTAGGTAGCTTCATGATTAGATAGTAGGGTGCTACTGGTTGAGATTTATTGCCATAGATTTCTTTGGGAATTTGCCATTGATCCTCACGGTTATAAAATACCTGGGGATCTGTCATATGGTAGGTCAGCAGCCTTTCTGATTGGATACTAAAGAAATCTTCAGGATAGCGAATGTGTCGGCGCAACTCTAACGGCATGGCGCTTAGGGGTTGGAATAGCTGGGGGAATACCTTGTCCCAAGTGCGAATCATCGGATCGGATTCGTCAGCTATGTAAAAATCTACTTTGCCACTATAGGCATCTACTACGACTTTGACGGAGTTACGGAGATAATTAAAGGGGTTTTTGCCTGGATCGGAATAGGGATAGCGATCGCTGGTAGTGTAGGCATCGACGATCCAATAAAGATGATCTTGGTGATCTACTTGATTGTTGGTTCTAGCGGCAACTAAATAGGGGTCTTGATCGTAATTGAGAAAAGGGGCGATCTCTTTAATTCGTTGCTTGATATTGCGGCGAAATAGCAGCTTCGTATCAGTCGTGAAGTTTTGGGCAAACAGCATTTGCCAGTCTTTAAGATACTCGGCAAATAAGATCCGTTGGAAGTAGTTCCCAATTTTAATGCCCCCAGTACCATCGTAAACTGTATAAACGTTCTCTTCTCCGCTAGGGTAATCCAACTCCTGAACTTTAGTGGAGGTCATGATGTAGGGATTGGTCAATTCCCCAAAATAAATGCGCGGTTTACCGATGGGAATACTGTTGCGAATTACCTCGTCAGATATTGTTAGAGAGCCTGATTCTTCACTGCCTGTGCCAAGATTTTTGACATAGTAATAGGGTAAGCCTCCCTCAGCGACTCGGTTTACGGGAGAGAGAGTAAAGCCATAACCGTGAGTATAAATCAGGTGTTCGTTGACCCAAGTTTTGGCAATATCTTGAACTTCCTCATAGTTTAATTCCCGTGCTGCAATAATTACCTGCTGTTTATCGGCATCGGTCATTTGCCGATCTTTACTTAGAAGATAGCGATCGATATCCGCATCATGAAATTGATAGTAGGGACGGATTTGCTGGAGTTGACGATTGGTTTGCAGAATGGGACGGGTATCCCATAGGCGAATATTTTTGATAGTGGAGTTGTTATTTTGTAGATCTGATGCCGATAACTGTCCTTGGGGATTAAAAGTTTTAGCTTCAATATTATCTAAGTTGAAAGCCTTACGAGTCATGGCGATACTCCGTTCAATGTAAGGTCTTTCTTTAGCTAGTTCATTGGGTTGAACGATTAAACGCTGTACTGTTGCACTAGCAATATCGCTGAGGAGTACGATCGATAGATACGCCGCAAAAGGAAAAATTAACAAGATAATTTTTTTTACTTTGCGCTGTTGAATCTGGAGGTTGCGATATCCTTTAAAGCCTTTGTACAGCAGCCAAATACTGCTAATAATTGATACTACAGTCAAGCATACTTCTAGCGGTAGCTGAACCTGAATGTTAGTATAGCCTGCACCATAAACTACCCCGCGAGAACTATAAAGCAAATCAAAGCGATTAAGCCAATGCTGACAAGCCAAAGCAAACATCACTCCCGCACCCAGAAAGGAAAGATGGCGGAGTTGAATTTTGGAAAAGCCAGGAAAACGTCCTTCAGACAGGCTGTTACCTGAGAGTAAATAAAACAAAAGGCAGCCCAACAAGGCACAGCATGATAAACCAAGCAGCCAGGATTCTATTAGGTGCCAAAGGGGAAAGCGAAAAATATAAAAACTAATATCTTGCTTAAACTGGGGATCTGATAAATCAAACTCGGAAAGCTTAAAAAAGCGCAGGATTATTGTCCAGTTACCAGCAGCAATCAGACCAAATACAATACTGATCACAATGGCGATCGCTCTCAAGCTAATCTTCGGTTGCCAAAGCAGCAGTCCGACTATAACGACTATTATGGCTAACTGACGTAGATAGTCGATCGCAAAGCCTGAAATGTTGGCAAAATCAAACACATCTAAGGGTGGTCTTAATGTGGACGCAATCTGCGGTAAACGATAGCTAGTTTGCCAAATTGATAAAGCGACATCCGTATAGTTAATCAGAATGCAGGTAATGCCAACGGAGGTTGCGATCGCGGCTAAAAGTAAAAGAGGTAGGGTCAACCGAGGAGAATAGGTCTTTCTGTCGGCATACTGTCTAGCCCCAGGCTTGTTTTGCCAAACATTACTAGAGACATCTTTGCCTAGCAGCCTTTTTTCCTGGGGAATTATGGGAACTCCCGCATCGTACCACTCATCTTTTGGTAGCCACTGCCATTGCCATCGTTTTGCCAGCCATAAATTGCCGCCGATAAATAATCCTGAAATGAGAGTGACAAAAAACCATAAGCTGTATTGACTAAAACGCCGTACTAAAAATACTGAGAGATAGTTTACTTCCTTAAACCAGAGTATTTCAGCAAATAAACGCGCGGCAAATTCAAATATTAGCCAAAAACCTGCAACAATCGCAATGGAGCTTAGTATCGATAGATAACGCCGTTTCATGAGCAGTTAGAGGCGAACAGCCGTTCGCCCGTACACCAGTAATTAGTAAGAGTAATGTAGGGTAGGGTAGGCAAGAGAAAACCAATCATAAAAATCGACTATTTAGATAATGCCCACCAGTAATCAGTTTGATCTAAGATCTAACCAATATAAAACTTTTTTACGATACATATCATTTTATGGTTAAGTCCCTTGCCTCTGCTCAAGACCACATGCAAACCAAGGTTTCCGACTCTACAACCGAACTAAAGACAGTAGCACTAGATGTGGGCGGCATGAAGTGTGCGGGCTGCGTCAAAGCTGTAGAGAAGCAGTTAGAACAAAATTCGGGCGTGGTGTCGGCTTGCGTCAACTTAATTACCGAAGTAGCAGTGGTGGAGTATCAAGCTCAAAATATTACTCCAGAAGTTCTAGCTGAAAAATTAACCAAAACGGGTTTTCCCAGCCAACTACGCCAAAGCGATCGCACTATCTATCAGGCAGCCCAGAAAAATCAGCTCAAAAGAGAGCAGCAAGAGCAACAGCGGACTCAACAGCTAATTACCGCCACTGTTTTACTAGTCTTTTCCAGTATTGGTCATCTCCATCATCTAGGCTTACCTACAATACCCCTTCTCAGCAATATCTGGGTACATTTTGGTTTGGCTACCTTAGCCTTATTAATCCCAGGGCGATCGCTTTTAATCGATGGTTGGCGCAGTCTGACTCAGGGAATGCCCAATATGAATACCCTAGTCGGTTTAGGAACGGTTAGTGCCTATCTAGCTAGCTGCTTTGCTTTATTTATTCCTAGTTTGGGTTGGGAATGTTTTTTTGATGAGCCTGTAATGTTATTGGGCTTTATTTTACTGGGACGTACCTTGGAAGGAAAAGCCCGCAATCGCGCCTCGGCTGCTTTAGAAAAGCTAGTCACCCTGCAACCGCCGATAGCTCGCTTGGTTGGGCAACAGGAACAGTCCGAAACCATTAAAATTCCAGTCGAGCAGGTCAAGCTAGGAGAATTGCTGCGGATCTTACCAGGGGAAAAAATTCCCGTAGATGGCACTATTGTTGCTGGAGAAACTTCGGTAGATGAGTCGATGCTAACAGGAGAATCCATTGCTGTAGCCAAAAGCGAATCCGATGGGGTGCGAGCAGGAACAATTAATCAGTCTGGAGTTATTACGATTAAAGTAACTAGTATTGGTCAAGATACTACTCTGGCGAAAATCATCAACTTAGTGGAGGATGCTCAAACTCGCAAAGCTCCTGTACAGCAGCTAGCTGATACTATTGCTGGCTACTTTGCCTATGGTGTTATGGCGATCGCCACCGCGACTTGGCTATTTTGGTATTTTATCGGTACCCATATTTGGGATTCGGTCTTAGTAACTACATCCCAGGGAATGTCAATGCCGATGGCAACAGGAGAAATCAGTATGACCACCTCTCCTTTGCTGTTAAGTTTAAAACTGGCGATCGCGGTTTTAGTCATCGCTTGTCCCTGCGCTCTAGGTTTAGCCACCCCGACAGCAATCTTGGTAGGTACTAGCATCGGTGCCGAATCAGGTATTTTAATCAAGGGTGGAGATGTCCTCGAAAGAGTGCGGCAGTTAGACACGGTAGTTTTTGATAAAACAGGTACTCTAACTATGGGCAAACCTAGCGTTACCGAATGTCTCCCTCTGACGGATATTACGCCGCAAAAGCTGCTCCAGATTGCCGCATCTATCGAAAGCGGTAGTAATCATCCTCTTGCTCAGGCAATTCTTACCGCCGCCAAAGCCCAAGATCTGACTTTACTAGAAACTGCTGATTTTAATACTGCCATCGGACAAGGAATATCTGCCACTGTCGCGGGAGAAACCGCCTATTTAGGTAATCAGCAATGGCTAACCAGCCAAGGAATTACAATTTCCAAGCATCACGATTTAAAAGCGCAGCATATGGCTCAATCAGGTAAAACAATTATTTATCTGGCTGTTGCTGGAGTATTACAGGGATTAATTGCCATAGAAGACAATTTACGTCCCGACGCAGTTGAAAGCATCAGACAGCTACAGGCTCTTGGGTTAGAAACTATCCTGCTTACAGGCGATCGCGAAGAAGTGGCTGTGGCGATCGCTGAAAAACTCAAGATCGCCCAAGTTTTCTCTCAAGTCAAACCAGATGAGAAGGCACAGATAATTCAATCTCTCCAGCAGAATAAGCATTCAAATAAACAGGTAGCGATGGTGGGAGACGGGATCAACGATGCCCCCGCTTTAGCTCAGGCAGATGTAGGTATATCACTACAGGGAAGCACAGATGTGGCGATCGCTACTGCTGATATTGTCCTCATGCAAAATCGACTTCAGGACGTAATTAAATCAATTGAACTTAGTCGGGCGACAGTTGCCAAAATTAAGCAAAATCTCATCTGGGCATTGGCTTACAATGTCTTGGCAATTCCCATCGCCGCAGGAGTCTTATTACCCCACTTTGGAGTCCTTTTAACTCCAGTTTGGGCAGCAGTGGCAATGGCATCTAGCTCTCTAATTGTCGTGACTAATTCTTTATTGCTAAATTCTCAAGCTAAATTAAAAACATAACTGTTTATTATTGGTGGGCATGATCTAAGATAGTCGGTTTTGATGATTGTTTTTACCTTGCCCACCCTACACTTAATCTTCAACTAGTCCAAAGTCTAATTCCTCCCAGCAATCCCGTGACGTTAGGTATTACCTTGGCATTAGAGGGTAAGTCAAAGTTAATGTTTTTCGTCTCTCCTCCCCCAATATAGAGAACATCGTAATTGAACAGATGAGCTAGATTAGCGATCGCTTTTTCTAATCTGGTATTCCATTTTTTAACACCTTGCTTTTCTAAAGCAGCTCTACCTAATTGTTCTTCGTAGGTTTCTCCCTTGCGAAAAGGATGATGTCCCATCTCCAAGTTTGGAACCAATTTACCGTTGACAAATAAAGCCGAACCAAATCCCGTACCCAATGTAAGCACCAGCTCGACGCCGATGCCCGAAATTGCCCCAAATCCCTGAATGTCTGCATCATTAGCTACTTTTACTGGTTTGCCTAGTAACTGAGTCAAGCTAGTGGCTAAGTCGTATTGCAGCCAGTCGTCATCTAAATTAACAGCGGTTTTAATAATTCCATTTTGTACTACTCCTGGAAAACCAACAGAAATGCGGTCATATTCTTGTTCTTTTGCCAAAGTAAGAATCGTCTCGATTACTTTATCAGGTTTGGCAGGGTCAGGAGTTTTCAGACGGTGGCGATCGCTTAAGGGGTTGCCTTCAAGGTCTAATACCATCACTTTAATACCGCTACCACCAATATCAACGGCTAAAGTACGCACCTGTAGAGCCTCTTTCATCATGCTTTCCCTAAATAAATCTTGATCAAATTATAAAAGTTTCGAGAAGTTTACTTTCATCTGGTTCATTTTTGTTTTTATTGGGCAAAATGGGGATAAGAGAAGAAGTAGTTTTTTGTCAGTCTTAGTAATACAAAAAATCTTAAGTTAATTTCTAACTAAATATTATCAATAATGAATCTTAAGCAATATTATGAAGCTGCATTAAGCTCTACATCATTTTGCGGTGCGGATCGCAATTTGTCTGGGTTTATCCGCTTTGGTAATCAAACCCCAATCTGCTCTTAGCGCAGAAAAAGTCAAGCTAATCTATGGTCCATTTAACGGCAAAATTTCCGTAGCTTCTTTAGAAAAATATGCCGCTACGGGGGAAATGGATCGAGAGTTTCGCCTTTACTCTAAGTTTGTCGACCAGGAGAAATTGATTAAACTACGATATTGGTTAAACAATCGTTTTGATAGCGATCGCGTTGAAATGTATGAATTTACCAATGCTCCAGCAGGAGAAAAGTTTCTCCAAGAATTAGGTACTGTAATCAAAACTCATCCTCAAGGCAACGGATTTTATGCCCTGCGCTCGGCATTAATTGGTGCAGCAGATCTACCACATGACTCTGATGGTTGGACGGTAATTGAAGCAATGCAGAACTTTCCTACTGAAGATTTGGAGATTAATACCAAAGAGCTATTTAAACTGCAAAAATTTTGGTCAGACAACCACAATCATCAGGCAGCTTTAGAAGTGTTTAATCCACGGAAGTAATTAACTCTTTATCTACAATCAAAATCTATAAATTTACTGGGCAAATATCAATAAAGTTTGCCGTTCAGCAAGACAATGCAGTAACTTGTGAGTATTAATTAATTTAAAAATTGAGACGGTGTTGTGTCTAAAAACTGGATAGTTTCGTTGATCGCTGGTGCTGCTATTGCTAGTTTGTCTTTACCTGCAAGAGGTCAGGCTGTATTACCTTATATTCCTAAACTAGATTCGGAAAAATTAGAATCACAAGGCTTACAGCTACTTCAGGATGCGGTTCAGTTAATTCGCTTTCAACAATACGATTTAGCCTTGCCCAGAGCAGAATTAGCCACTCAACTAGCCCCAAATAATTATGATGTATGGTTCATCTTAGGTAGTCTATACGTTCAGCAGGAAAAATTAGATAAAGGAATTGAGTCCTTAACTAAGGCTGAAAAATTAGCACCTGAACAAGCAGGAGTTTTACTCAGACTAGGTGAGGCATATTTTCAAAAGGGTGATTACGAAGCAGCAGAGGAAAAATTAGAGGCAGGGTTAGAGATAGAAGGTAACTCATCTGAGGCACTATTTAGCTTAGGTAATACTTACCTAAAGTTAACTAAGTATGATGAGGCGATCGATGCCTACGAAGATGCCTTTGCTCAGGAAAAGACATTTTGGCCTGCGTTGAATAATGTTGGGTTGGTAGAATATGAGCAGGGTAATTACGACGAAGCAATCGCTAAATGGGAATCAGTAATTAAAGTCGATCAAAAACAGGCAGAACCCCAGCTAGCTTTAGCGGTGGCTCTTTTTACTGAAGGCGAAGTTGATGAAGCGATTAAACTAGGAAAAGCCGCTTTAGAACTAGATAATCGCTATGCTGATATTCAGTTTTTGGAAGAGAATCTTTGGGGAGAACAGCTAATTGAAGATACTCGCGAGTTTTTAAATAATCCTCAAATCCAAGAGATCGTTTCCAATTACCAACAGTCTCCCCCAGAAGCATCACCTGCCGAAAACCATGGAGTTCCTATCCCGACTCCTTAATAGTTTTTAATATTAGGGAGTCGGGCATAAGGGAAAAGGACAATTGTTTACTTTGCCAGATCGAACAGCAGGATTTCGCTATCTAAATCATGTCCTGCGATCGCTATCTCAGATTCCTCAGTAATTGCCGCACCATCTCCAGCCTGTAGCAAGCGATCTCCAAGGTTGATTTTTCCTTTGGTTACCTGTAGCCATACTGCACGATTGTTGCCGATTTGCTGGGTAATGCGATCGCTCTGGGTTAGGGAGCCAAGATAGAGGTTTACGTCTTGATGGATAGTTACAGAATTGTCTCGTCCATCCCGTGAGCCTACTAGAGTTAATTTGCCTTGTTTTATTTTTGAGCTAAAGTTTTTTTCTTCATAGCTAGGCTTTAATCCTTTTTGCTCTGGCATAATCCAAATCTGCAAGAAATGAACTGGATTAATCTTAGAAGCATTAAACTCACTGTGTCTTACACCAGTACCAGCAGACATTCTTTGCACATCTCCTGGACGAATGACAGAGCCGTTACCCATACTGTCTCGATGCTCTAGCTCACCGCTTAGGACATAGGAAATAATTTCCATATCTTGATGACCGTGAGTACCAAAACCCTTACCAGGAATTACCTTATCTTCATTAATCACCCGTAGACTAGCAAACCCCATATGCTGCGGATCGTAATAATGACCAAAAGAAAAGCTGTGTCTACTATCTAGCCAACCAAAGTTAGCTACGCCTCTTTGATCTTGGGGACGAATAGTAATCACTTGGTTTTACCTCCGTGGCTGTTATTTCACCAACGGTCACAGATTACTCCGCCGTAAAACGACGGAGTAATCTGTGACTATATTTATTATGAATTAGATTTAAATAAAAGACAATATGATATTTAATAGACATATTGTATCTATATATTCTACAATCTATGGATAAGTTTGCCAGTATGGAAGCCTTTACTCAGGTAGTACAATCAGGAGGGTTTGCCGCCGCCGCCAGAAAGATGGGGGTATCGCGATCAACAGTCAATAAATTGGTGATCAATTTAGAAAATGAATTGAAGGTACAGCTCTTACAACGAAGCACCCGTAAGGTAAACCCTACACCTACAGGATTAGCCTTTTACGAACGATGTCTTAATATTCTGGCAGAATTGGCAGCAGCAGAAGTAGCGGTATCTGAACTGCAAACTGAACCGAAAGGAACTTTGAAAATCAATGCACCGATGTCCTTTGGTACTCTGTATTTAGGTAAAGCGATCGCCGAATTTACTGCTCAATATCCAGAATTGCAGATACAGTTAACCTTAGACGATCGCTTTATCGATCCCATTGCCGAAGGCTACGATCTAACTATTAGAATCTCTCAGCCCGAAACATCACCCAGCTTAGTCTGTCAGGAGATCGCCCCTGTATCGAGGGTTCTTTGTGCGTCTCCTGGTTATCTAGAAAAACAGGGTACTCCCCATCATCCCAGTGAATTGAGCCAACATTCCTGTTTACATTACGGACAGATCGTGACAGGAAACCAATGGCAGTTAAATAACGGCGATCGAGAATATCAGATAACAGTAAAAGGCGTACTTTGTTCTAATAATGGCGAAGTACTAAAAGATGCAGCAGTACAAGGTTTGGGTATAGCTTTATTACCCACCTTTATTATTGAGCCAGAATTGAAGCAGGGAACCCTAGCGATCATTTTGCCTGATTATCAACCACCCGCAATCGATCTCTGCCTTATCTATCCTCTGAATCGGCACTTAAATACAAAAATCAAACTATTCGTAGAATTCTTTCGGCAAAAATTTGCCATGTTATAAAGGCGATCACACTGTCTAATAATATTATTATTGCGAATATTTAGACTCTGCCAAGAGCGATCGCTTCATCTAAAGTCATATTTAAAGCATCTATGGGCGTTGCATCATTATGGGATGGTTGGGTTTGACTCGGGGACTTGGAGACTGGGGGAATAATAAATCGTTACTCTGCCTAAATCATCTCGTAACTATACAACGTCCATC
Organism: uncultured cyanobacterium; assembly: GCA_963724445.1. Classification (GTDB taxonomy): domain Bacteria; phylum Cyanobacteriota; class Cyanobacteriia; order Cyanobacteriales; family Xenococcaceae; genus Waterburya. The sequence continues at coordinate 47,422 of CAVRWR010000029.1, forward strand.
TAAGTAGGACAATCTAATTATCCATCGGATGGGTTTCGCTATTGCTCTACCCATCTATTAAAGATAGCTTCTACTCATAATAGTTTTTTCACTGTGCAAAAGCGATCGCAATACAATTAAAGTATCTCAATAACTCCTGCAATTAGTTTCCAACAAGATAGTTCATCATCATTACTTTTGCGCCAGGGTTGTGCAAGGCTAACAGTAAATAAACACTCTTTATTGTCGATATTGACACCATTTTTCAACTTATCAATAAAAGCTATGTCTGTAATTTTTGCCTTGAATTCCTTTTGATCGGACATTAACAACCAAGCTTCCCATTTTTGATATTGGTTTTGGCGTATTTGCTTGACAGTTGCTTTTACTAATTGCAATGTGCGTCTTTGATCGGGCTGTAATGAATCTAAAAAAGACTTTGGAACTGATTGAGGGTATTGACTATAAAAGATTTTTGGTTCGCAGTACTCTAGTAGGCTATTGGGGAAAGCTTGTCCTATTTTTTTCCATTTTCCTGGTAGCATTCTTAGATTCTCACATTGAAAACTTATACCCTCATCTTTATCTTTATCTTTATCCAAGGGAATATCTAGAATGTCTAATAGTTGAGGCTCTTTATTATTAACCAAACATATATTTGTAGAAACTCTACCATCATCTAAATCTGACACAGGACGAATCCACTTTTCCGTACAAATATCAATGCCAGCAATACAACGATCTCCATTTTTTTTTGAGTTAGCCAAACAAATAATTTTAACCATGAATATATATATAGATATCTAAAGGTGATATATATTTATATTTCCCAATTTATTATTTAAATATTCAGCAACTAAACGACGATGACAATTATGGGGTTTAGCTTCGCTACATAACAGACATCCTCCATCAAGAAGTTCTGATGATACTTTGTTTTCTATCTGCCTCTGTTTCATTAAATCTAGAAAACTTTTTTCATAAGTATCCCAATCGCCTTTTTTCTTCTTATAGTTATTAAGAATATCTTTAGTGGGTGCCAAATCTAATATATGTATATATTCAATACCTGCAATCTCTTTTAAAAAATATTCTAAATCTTTTCGTTTAGCAAAACCTGCTAATTGAGAAATATTATTTAATCGGGTATCAATAATACGCTTTACTCCAGATTTAGATACAAGAGTAAAAAAATCTTGTGCTGTCTTTTTTGTAAAGCCAATAGTAAATAAATTAATACTTGGAGATTTGTTTTTTCATTATTATTTGTTTTTATAGGCAATTTTATTACCTAATCTATATAAGCTCTTTCTAAAAATTCTTCTCTAGAAACAGAGACTGATTTGTTAATAAATTGAGCAGATTCAAATAAATCAAGCTGTAATACTTCTGGAAGTTTAATTGATTTTTTTCTAGGTCAAATCCATATAAATCCAATAATCTATCTTCTAATTGAGAATGAGACTCTATAGTATTTTCATCAATAATATGATCTATTTTGATCTCTAATTGTCGTAATTGCTTACAAATTAAAATAGTGCGGTGACAGGTCATAGGATCTTTTTCCGAACACATTAAAGCAATACAGTATGAGTTCAACCCTGTTGAGTATACGTTCAATACCAACTTTAAAAGAGATAGAATTGGCAATTTTTTTATATACTGCTCTGCCATTAATATAGCAGCTTAAATCTTTTGGTCTAGCTCCTAATTCATTACCCACAAATACATATTTTATCTTGGCTTTTAATAGCTCAAATTTTAGTAAATCTCTATTAAAGTGGGGTAAATAGCCACTATAAGGATGAGAACGTACATCCGCAATCGCACTGATTTCATATTTATGAAGTAAGCTAATAAAATCTTCAATACTAAGGTTAGAATGTCCAACCGTAAACAGTTGTTTAGACATAGACTATTTTAAGCATTATTAACCTATATTACTGCCAATTTTATCAATCGTCTGTAAAGACAATTGAAGAAATGAATAATATCGATAGTTTTTTAATTTAGGTAGGGACAATCCAAAATCGTTTCCCAAATTTTAATTAATTAAAATTTGCCTTTCAAGACAGCATTACAACGATCTCATATAGTCGGATCGTCAGCAAAACTACCAACAGACAAGAGAATAATTCCAGAGCAGCGATCGCCTTAACCTCTAGCTTTAATTACTTTTTGTCTGAGTTAGTTTTTGCCGAATTAAATTATCAACTTCTTTAATTTCTTCTGAAGATTGTGCCATAGAATATGTTGTGGAATCAGCTTCCGAGGTAAAGCGATCTACAAAGGCGTAAAATGCAGCTTTATTGCCAGGATGTTTAACCAAATAAGCTCTTAATTCAGTTTTATTCATAGTGTTGAAGTCAGTCACTATAAAAATCTCCAATAACCGTTTTTATAGATTTCAATCTGTAAATCTTCACCAGCAAGTATAAAAACATTGCCAGTTCGTTCGTCTATTCTAACAATATAGATTGGTGTAAAAGTATTTGTTAGAGATTGACACAATATTACGCAAGTAGTTCCTTGTTTAGCAGTTGGTAAAATAATTCATCACAGATAGTAGAAAAGGGACAATTAATGACATCATTCCTGGAAAAATAATTAAAACTCGCCTTTCAAGGCAGCATTACAGCGATCGCATATAGTCGGATCGTCGGCAAAACTACCAACAGATAAAGAATAATTCCAACAGCGATCGCATTTCTCACCATCAGCTTTCACGACAGAAATATTTGCAATCTCTGATTCGCTTTTATATTCCGCATCGGGAAGAGAATCGACAAGCTCAACTTGAGAAGCTAAGAAAGAAATAGCGTAACTCATCTACATCCTTTTCACTAATATTATCGGCAGAATTATATGATGCCAGCTTATTATTTAATTCCGCATCAGAAACATGAAGCAATACTTTAGCATCCAGAGAAGAACCGATCGCTTTATCTGTTCTAGCTTGTTCCATTACCTTATTGACTTCATCTCTTAGATTAGCAATAGTTCCCCAAAATTCATTTAGTTCGGGTTTTTGCCATTCAGCTTTAATTTCTACCCAACCTGATTCAAACACGGATTTATAACCAGTGTCATAGGGTAAGGCTTGCCAGATATCTTCTGCCATGTGGCACAATACAGGTGCGATCGCTTTGGCAATGTTTTCAATAGCGATCGCTAATACTGTCTGACAGCTACGACGACGGAAGGAATTTAGACTGCTGATATACAGTCTATCTTTAGCGATATCGAGATAGAAGTTAGATAGATCTACTACACAGAAGTTTTGGATCGCTTGGAAGAAGCGGAAGAATTGATAGCTATCATAAGCTTCGGTAACTTCAGCAAATACTTCGGTCATGCGATGCAGCATATACTTATCTAATTCTGGTAAGTCTGCATAAGCCACAGCATTTTGCTTCGGATCGAAATCGTGTAAGTTACCCAGTAAAAAACGAGCCGTATTACGCATCTTGCGGTACATATCGGAAGTCTGCTTGATGATATTTTTACCAATACGAACATCAGAAGTATAATCGACGGAAGATACCCACAGACGTAGTACATCTGCACCATAAGCAGGTTCTTGTTTTTGATTGTTTCCCCCTTCGATGATTAATTCAGGAGCAATACCGTTACCCTTAGACTTACTCATCTTAAAGCCTTTCTCATCCACCACATAGCCATGAGTAAGAACAGTTTTGTAGGGTGCAATGCCGTTAACCGCAACGCTAGTAAGTAAGCTAGATTGAAACCAACCTCGATGTTGATCGCTTCCTTCTAGATACATATCTACAGGATATTTTAAGTTTCTGCCCTTAGCTACCGCAGCCCAAGATGAACCAGAATCAAACCAGACATCCATCGTATCTGTACCTTTGCGATAGGTGCGTCCATTATTGCGATATCGTTCGGGCAGTAATTCCTCTACGGATAATTCCCACCAAGCATCAGAACCTTTTTCGGCAACGATCGCCTTAACATGATCAATCGTTTCTTCTGTTAATAATGGTTCATTTGTCTCCTCATCAAAAAAGGCAGGAATTGGTACACCCCAACTACGCTGACGGGAGATACACCAGTCAGAGCGATCGCTTACCATGGGCGTGATCCTTTTTTCTCCTTGAGCGGGAATCCAAGTTACGGTCGAAATAGCCTTTAATGCTTCGTCTCTAAACCCTTCTACTGAAGCAAACCACTGTTCGGTGGCGCGGAAAATCGTTGGCTTACCTGTACGCCAGTCATAGGGATATTTGTGGGCATATTCCTCATGTTTGAGCAACGAACCTGCTTCTTTTAAGGCATCGATAATGGCTTGATTGCCTTCACTTACTTTCTCATTTCCCTTAGCGACTACCTGCAACCCTGCAAACTTACCTGCCTCTTCTGTGAATCTTCCCCCATCATCCACAGGAGAAAGAATAGGCAAACCATATTTTTGTCCCGTGATATAGTCTTCCTGTCCGTGTCCAGGTGCAGTGTGGACTAATCCTGTCCCAGATTCAGTAGTGATATAGTCGCCACCAATTACTACTTTGCTTTCGCGTTCAAACAAAGGATGATGATAAACAGTATTTTCTAAAGCTTTACCTGTCAGGGTAGTTTTAACCTTTAACTCTACTCCTAAAGTTGTCGCTAGCTTCTCGACTAAATCCTTGGCGACTATTAAATACGATTCCCCCTTGTCCCCCTTATCAAGGGGGGGCAAGGAGGCGGGGGTGTCTACTTCCACCACGGCATATTCTAATTCCTCATTAACTGCAACTGCTAAGTTACCAGGAATAGTCCAGGGAGTAGTAGTCCAAATAGCTACGCTAAGATTAGGCAAATATTTTTCTAATTCTGTTGCCCCTTCCCCCAATTTAGTTACAGGAAAAGCCACATAGATACTAGGAGATGTATGTCCTTCCGGATATTCTAATTCCGCCTCTGCCAATGCCGTACGAGAGCTAGGACTCCAATGAACAGGCTTTAACCCGCGATAGATATGTCCTTTCAGTACCATCTGACCAAAGACATCAATTTGCGCTGCTTCGTAGTCAGGAGTCAAAGTTAAATAGGGATGTGACCAATCTCCCCAAATACCATAACGCTTAAAGCTTTCACACTGTTCCTGTTGCGCTTGAATCGCAAATTCTTTAGCTTTTTGTCGCAGCTTCAGAGGAGTTAACTCTTGTCGTTCTTTAGACTTGATCTTTTGCAGGACTTTTAATTCAATGGGCAGCCCGTGACAATCCCAGCCAGGAATATAGTTTATTTTATGTCCCTGCAATAACTTGTATTTGTTGATGATATCTTTTAGTACTTTATTCAACGCATGTCCCATATGGAGCGAACCATTGGCATAGGGAGGTCCATCATGGAGAATAAAGGATTCTTGAGGATTGTTTTGTGACAGTTGCTCGTAAATCTGATTTTCCGCCCAAAATTGCTGTAATTCTGGTTCTCGTTGCACGGCATTCGCCCGCATATTAAATTCTGTTTGGGGCAGATTTACGGTTTCTTTATAGCTTTTTGCTTCTGTCACTTTTTTCTACGATCTGGCTAGAGGTTTTCGATCTATCTGTATATTATTATCCGATCTCACTACCGATTTCAGATTTTTATTTCACCAAACCATTTTCATCATCATTTTAAAAAGAACAATATCCTACTAAGTTTTGGTTGAATTTAGATTTTTATGAACCAGGTACAATATGGATTAGAGAGATTAGGTTATTTGAGAAAACATGAACCAGCATGACCGAGTAGTATTTGACCTGAAGGGATATATTGTTAAGCCAGCAGTGTTAACAGAAGATCGAGTTAAAGTTCTCAAAGAATTTGTTCTGCGCCAAAAAAATCGCCCTAAATCTCTACCTCGCCATGAACGTTATCTGCCTGGAGGTGCTTTTGCTCCACTGATCGACCATCCTGAAGTAATCGAGGTGCTGTTGGATGTAATCGATCCAGATTTAGCCAAGATCCGCTTAGAGAACGTCTTTTTGAGCTATCGAGAACAGGGAGATGGTGAATGGAATCCCCATGCAGGAGGGCGTACTACCAATCCTAACTATGCCTATAATTTTCACGATGGGCGGATTTATGCGGGAATGACCCGAATAATCTGGGAGCTAGAGGAGGTAATAGAAGGTAAGGGGGGAACGTGCTTTATTCCTGGCAGCCACAAAGCCAACTATAATATACGTACCGATCCTCTTGCCACCATAGACCAACGAAATTCTGGACTGTGGTCCAGCTATGGCTGTCCGCCTGGATCTTTAATTATTTTTTCTGAAGCGGTAAGACATTCGGCTGACTTTTGGCAAAATCCGCATAACCCCCGCATAGCGATTTTTTGTGCCTATAACCACATCAATGTTCGCCACCATAAACCATCTACCCCTAAAGAAGTGATTGCCCATCTATCCTCACAACACCAGCGATTTTTTAGAGACGTATATCATCCCTTATTTGATTAATTATTTAATTATTTTCGCTCATCAGCTAATTAAATTAAGTATTTTTACTCGATTGTTCCGCTAATTTGATTTCTATAATCAAAGAATATCTACAATGTAATAGCCTGTTGTTAATAATTAATGAATCACTTTTAAGCTATGCGCGATCGCTATAGGGTAAATAGTAAACCAGCTATCATTAGGCAAATGACCACCTTCGTGTCCATTATCGCGGCTTTTGGCATCAACATTTGGGCTAATATCAATCCGCCCAACGGGTTAACTATCGGCGCTATATCGCAGAATATCTTCAAAAATGTGCTAATTACCCCTGCCAGCTATGCTTTTGCTATCTGGGGTTTAATCTATCTAGGTTTAATTAGTTTTGCTCTTTACCAAGTCTTGCCAACACAGAGAAACGAGCCTTTATTACGCAAAATTGGCTATAAGTTGGCGATCGCCTCTATCTCTCAGATAATCTGGGTATTTTGCTTTTTATACCGACAGTATGCTGCTTCTTTTCTGGCGATGTTATGTATTCTGTTGCCCCTAATCAGTGCCTACTGGATTTTACCCTTTAAAACTCGGATTACCCCATGGCAGCGATGGTTGATTCGCACTCCTATAAGTATTTATCTAGCCTGGATTAGCGTCGCCACAGTGGTAAATGGAGCAATAGTCCTAGAATCTTGGCAGTGGAATGGCTGGGGAATTAGTGCCGTAGTCTGGACGGTAATTATGTTATTGCTGGCTGGCTTGATTACGCACTTTGTAGCGATTCCTCGACTTGACTTTATCTATGGGGGAGTCTTTATTTGGGCAGCAATGGCGATCGCTATCAGAAATTCTGAGATTATGCTTATTTCAGGTACGGCGATCGGTTTGAGTATTGCTTTAATAATCTTGCTATTATCGTTTAAATTCTACGGTCATAGCTCAAATAATTTTGAGAATAATCAATTACCCTAGCGGCGGTTAGTTTTTAATGGCTAATTTAAATCAGCAAACTGACGCATAAATTTGCGGTCAATATAGTCTTTTAGCCACCAGAGAAGAGTAGATCGCCAGCCCAAAGAACTCCAAGAGGCGATCGCCTTTTTATCCCCCGTACCAATTAAAGCCAAATATTTATCCTGGGGAGTATAGTCCTGTAGCGGCTGTCCTGTAAGAATATTCTGCCAGTTATCAAATAACGGTTGTCCTTGACGCACGGCAAATACACCTGCTTTGGGGCGATCGTAATTAACCATTGTGGCAACATCTCCCGCCGCAAAAATATTCGGCTGAGATACTGACTGGAGAGTATCGGCAACGAGAATAAATCCTCGGTCATCGGTTTCTAACTGAGACTCCTTAATCCACTTCGGCGCAGCAGCTTGGGTCACCCAGAAAATGTTGTTGCATTGAATCTCTAATCCTGATCGACAGATCACTCGATCTGATAAGACTTCAGTAACTTCTTGCTGTAAATGCAGTTTTATTCTTTGTCTCAGGATTTTGGTTAGCTTGTTGCTTACCCAGTCGTTATGTCCCGATAATAGCTGTTTACCGCGATGGATTAAATGAATTTCTAAGGCATTTTGATCTAGTAAAATTCTTTTGAGACCAGTCTGCATATTTAACGCTAATTCCACTCCCCCTGCACCACCACCGACGATCGCAATTGATAGCGGTTTTTTAGGATTAGCTGCTGCCGACTGCTTTAATTTGTCCCAAGCATCAAGAAAAACTGGGACAGGCTTGGCGGGAATGGCATATTTGCTCGCTCCAGGTACAGCAAAGGCTTGAGGCGTACTGCCGATATCTAAAGACAAGTAATCATATTCAAGCTGACGATCTTCACAAATAATTTTATTGCTCTGGGTATCTAGACCAATAGCGCGATCGCAAATAAACTTCGCTCCAGCATACTGTGCCAAACTTCGCAAATCAATATGAGTCTCTTGGTAGCTATAAAACCCCGCTACATGACCAGGAAGCATCCCAGAATAGGGAGTTTGCTCGACATCACTAACCAAAGTTAAATCTACCCCTGACAAAGGATTGAGTCCCCATTGTTTGAGAGCGATCGCCTGAGAGTGTCCACCACCAATTAGTACTAGTCTCTGGTTCATCTACTTTAATTACCCATCTGCCAGTAGATCTACCTTGACACGAAGCTCGCGCGCTGAAACCGCAGGTAGCTAAAAGCTCTAAGCTTTTATAGCTATTAGCTAACCGCAAAGCGGTTCAATCATCCATCTGCCAGGGTTGAGTTATGTTACCCTCGTCTAGAATCTTCTTAGGACGCAGGATCAAAACTAACTGTCCGATGATTGGCGATTCTGGTTCGATTTCAGACCACCGCAGTTCTAACTTGTCTTCTATTTCGACGACAAAATAACTATTATTATCCCAGGTTTGATTTGCTCGATCTAAAATTACTAAAACCTCTTCAACATTGCCGCCAAGATACTTGGGCAGAATATTGCTGGGACATAAGTAACCCACCGGATCTTCTGCTTTGAGAATTACCTGCCAACCAGGAATTGGAATATAAGCACCACCATTAGCTTCGATCTGACTAAAAGGCTGCTGAATTTTAACCTGTTCCACTGCCGATATATCTTGGCTATTCAAGGGATATGAGCCAGCCAAGGGGACAATACGGGGTAACTCTTCTTCTAATTCCAAACGATAAAGAGGTAGAAGGGGTTCAGATACAGAATTAACTATACTAAAATCGCTGAGTAACTTTTCGATCGCTTCTCTGGCAGTTGGAGAATGAGCAAACTTTAATCCTTGAGCAATTAAACGCGATCGCTGTTGGAGATCCTTTTGCGCTTTAGCTCGTTTCCAGGATTGGTATGCTACCCAATCCCCAGGGTGATTAGTAAACGCCTCGGGTAACTGAGACATGCGAGAGACATCTTTTATTGCCTTAGATACTAAAAGCGCACCATCGACATCGATCCGCTTGTCATATGCCAGCAGGCAGGCATCAACCCGTTGCTGTTGGTTGAGTACGCGAAATTCATACAGTACATCGCTACGAGGTCCTTGGAAATAATCCAAAACCTCCGCCGCAATATTTGCTTGAACTAAGTTCTCAAATACTTGAGCGGCAACAATTACCAAGTTTTGCTGGCTGTTTTGAAACCCTGTGTCCTCAAAAATTCGTTGGGTACTATATCCTGCCTTTTGTAGCTTTTGACATATCTGTCCCCACTCCACCCAGCTACCTTCTTTGTGTAGCAGCGATCGCATTAATTCCTGAGCTTCTGTTTCCGATATTTGAACTTGACTATCCTGGGGCATCTTGACACCTGTTTATTACCTATTATCTGTGATTGTGAGTCAAAGAATGAGGAACTTCCAATCCATTAGCTTCCATCAGGCTTGAGTTACTCATAATTTCGACAGTCTTGCCATCAGCAATAATTCTGCCCTGGTTTAGTACTACCACGCGATCGCTCGGAGCATAAACTACTACCTGAGCATTTGCCATTGGTGTTCCATCATCATATTTTGCCTGGATCGTAATTGCCGATGTCTGACAATATCTTCTCCATTGACTGTTAAAGCCAGAGTTCCTTGGTCAGTAGATGCCGTTAAAGTATTTTGCCGTTCTCTCTGAACAATACCAACCAAAATCAGAGAACCCAGGATAATCCCGTAAGCAACATTACGTATTGTGTTCATGTTCGGAAAATTTCCTTGGAAATAAGTTGAACTGTGTAGATTTTTAATTTCCTCTTTAGTCACAATAAATTTTGACCACCCTTTTCAACCCCCTTAGAGGGCATTTTGTGAGATTTTATCCCGTAAATCAGCTTGCTGATCGTTGATTTCGTATCTGGAGGATTTTTACTTAGATAAAATCAATCCGTGTTATTTTTTGTCAAATTGCTTACAATGCCAAAGGAACTGAAATCAGAGAAGACTTTGTGATTTCTTTATAAATCTTAGGGAAATATCCCTAAAATTCGGTTCAATCTTTACCAAAGTCATCGAGATCGAGGCTAAAATCGGAAGAGAATCATCAAGTTACTAGTTGATAATACTCAGTAAATTGCTGGTTTCAAAAATGCTTCAATAGGTTGTTAGTGTTGTTTATTAGTAAGCAGCTAACTCGTAAATCAAAATTAAAGAAGTGGTGTAATTAAGCACCTGTTAAGGAAAACTTAACTAAACTTAATCAAAACAACTATTATTATTTTTTCACTGAAGGAGCAAGAGGAAAACGGCATGACCCAAGCTAATCAAGTTCTAGCAACGATCGCCAATCCTGGAAACGATTGGGAGAGCCTAATCGAAGAAGATAGTAAAAAAAGTCAAGACACCGTAGACATAAAGTCAGACATAAAATCGGCAGATAAAGGCAAAAAGAAAAAAACTACTACTAAGCGCGCCGAAAGAGGTAGAAAAAAGCCCTACACTGAAGATTCAATTCGGATTTATCTACAAGAAATCGGTCGAATTCGATTGCTAAGAGCAGAAGAAGAAATTGAGCTAGCTCGCCAAATTGCCGATTTACTGGAGTTAGAAAGACTTAAAGATAGTCTAGAAGATGGTTTAGGTCGAGAAGCGACTGACGAAGAATGGGCAAGAGAAGTGGAGATGGAATACCGCAAATTCCGCCGCCGTCTATTTATTGGTCGCCGAGCCAAAGACAAAATGGTGCAATCTAACCTACGTTTGGTTGTATCAATCGCCAAAAAATATATGAACCGTGGTTTATCTTTCCAAGATTTAATTCAAGAAGGCTCTCTTGGTTTAATTAGAGCGGCTGAAAAATTCGACCACGAAAAAGGTTATAAATTTTCTACTTATGCTACCTGGTGGATCAGACAGGCAATTACTAGAGCGATCGCCGATCAATCTCGAACTATTCGTCTTCCTGTTCACTTATATGAAACTATATCTCGGATTAAAAAAACTACTAAATTACTTTCTCAAGAACGAGGTCGCAAGCCTACAGAAGAAGAAATTGCCACTCGGATGGAAATGACCATCGAGAAGCTCAGATTTATCGCTAAATCAGCTCAACTCCCTATATCCTTAGAAACACCCATTGGTAAAGAAGAAGACTCCCGTTTGGGCGATTTCATTGAAGCAGATGGCGAAACTCCAGAGGATCAGGTGTCCAAAAGCCTATTAAGAGAAGATCTAGAAAGCGTCTTAGATACTCTTAGCCCCCGCGAACGTGATGTTCTTCGTCTCCGCTATGGTTTAGATGATGGTCGTATGAAAACATTGGAGGAAATTGGACAAATCTTTAATGTCACTCGCGAGCGGATCCGCCAAATTGAGGCTAAAGCTTTACGCAAACTGCGTCATCCCAACCGCAACAGTATATTGAAAGAATACATCCGCTAAAGGGTTAAAGTAATCTGTCCTGGGATAGAGACTAAAAAGGAGTCGGCATTAGGTGCTTGCTCCCTTTTTTGATTTATGATAAAAAGCTAACCTGATCAGAACTTATCCATTTTTTCTTATTCATTTTTCAGCTATGACCAAGCAAACTATTTCTGTCTTAGTAGAAGACGAAGCAGGAGTTTTAACCCGTATTGCAGGATTATTTGCTCGCCGTGGTTTTAACATCGAAAGTTTGGCGGTAGGACCTGCTGAACAAGTTGGTGTATCTCGGATCACCATGGTCGTCCCTGGAGATGAAAAGGTGGTAGAACAGCTAATTAAACAGCTATATAAGTTGATTAGCGTGTTAAAGGTGCAGGATATCAGTCAACAGCCCTGTGTTGAAAGGGAATTGATGTTGATTAAAATTAATGCTACAGCATCAAACCGAGCTGAAGTAATTCAACTGGCACAGATATTTCGGGCGCGGGTAGTCGATCTTTCGGAGGAAGCTCTTACTATTGAAGTTGTTGGCGATCCTGGTAAGATTGTGGCGATTATTCAAATGCTCAACAAATTCGGCATTCGCGAGATTGCTCGGACAGGAAAAATTGCTTTAGTTAGAGAATCTAAGGTCAATACTGAATATCTTAAGTCTCTAGAAGCCAAAGTTACTCTATAACTAGTGTTACCCACTAATTAATCTGTGAAGACACTCCCAAGCATTTATGTTCGCAGCAGTAAGTCAACTTTGGCGGTGATAAAATTTTGCTTGACTAAAATTTGATGGAGATCGATATCGGTTTCCAATAGACAAGCATGACCACTCTGAGGCAATACGGTCATTTGCGCTTGGGGTAAGAGACTTGCTAGTTTTTGAGCTTCATCAACAGAGGGTAGTAAGCCATCTGCTGCTCCTGCAATAATTAGACTAGGGAGATCTAAGCTTCGTAACTCCTCATCTAATAATTTAAAGTCCCTCAGCAAACACAGTCGCCAGCTTATTACATGAGGAGGTAAAGATTTCATGCTTTCAATTAAGCGATCGCGATCGCAATCACTAATACGATTTAATTTAACTAGAAAAGGCAGCAGTCCCGCAGCAGAATAGCGATGAATCCAAGATGGCAAAAGTGCAGTAATGTCTACACCCCAACCCAAAATTGGTAGCTGATTGAAACAAGAAGCAGGATTAACTAAGATTAGCTTGTCAAACATTTTTGGTGCAGCTAAAGCAGTTTTCAATGCCAGACAGCCACCAAAAGATTCGCCACATAAATAAACTTCTTGATTGGTTTTATTCGCCAGTTCTAATTCAATCAGTTTTACCGTGTCTCTAGCTAAATCAAACCAAGTACTGTAGTTGTCAGTACGAATTGCCAGACAGCGCAGGTCAAAATTAGCGACAAGTTTATCCGACTGAGTTTGTAACAGTTTTCCTGTACCATCCATCCCAGGTAGATAAACAAACAGGGGTTTATCGCGATTAACCTCTCTGGGATCGATAAAATCTACACTAAGTTCAAAACCCATAAATACAAAATATCAAAATCAAATATGAAAAAATCAAAACAAAACTTACCGTTTCTTAATAATTATCATTCTCTAACATTTAGTGAGGTTGATTAATTTCTGGCTTTATTTCTTTATATTTTCAGGTTTGCTCAATAAGTCAAGAGACTAATTAAACAGCCCTTTGTTCCTTAATCCTCATCCCTCATCCCTCATCCCTCATTCCTTTAATAACACCCTTGTTTGAGTAACTCTGTGATTTGATCCTGACAATAGTGAGTTAAATCCAAAGCTAGCTTTTTTGCTTGCTTTCCTTTATATTCCTGTTTTTGAGTTGGATTAATCAAGTAGGGTCTGCCGATCAATACATTGACACGATGGTAAATGAGCATGGGATGCAAACCTTGGCGTTCAAAGAAAGGTTCATTTTGGTCAAATTGCTTGAGCCATTGAATGGGAATACTGGGATAGTTGGTTTCTGACAAAGAGGCGATCGCGATCGGCAAGACAGCTAAACTAGCCACGGGAGTTTTCCAAGCTAGATGAGCAAAACCACGATGGAACTGGTTAATTTCATGAGGCGCAGTCGGTTCAATCATTGGTCTAGTGCCTTCTGGGAACAATCCTACCCACTGTCTGGTAGTTAATAGATGATTTGCCTGGTCAAAAAACTGTTGTTGCCGCTGTTTTGCAGAACCTAAAGGAAAGCAACCCAAGGAACTGACAATTTCTTTGACAACTGGAGTCTCTCCCATGTAATGATGACAGGCAATACGCAGAGTATTGGGAATTGTCTTGATTAGAATTGGCGCATCTAGAAAACTACGATGATTACTAACAACGATCGTAGGAATATCCTGGGGAATGCGGGATGTATAAGACTGAGTCAAATCGAGATTAACTGCCGATATTAAAGATTGAGCGATCAAACGAGGTGTAAAAGATAACATTCAATTATATTATTCGCATATTTGTCAGAAATTGCTGGATACTTTGCTAACAAAGCTCAATCAAGATTATTTACAGTAGGTCAAAATGCTTAATACAATGCTTAATTTTTAACAAAAGTTTTATATTTTAACCTGTGTCCAAGGCTATATTAAAGCTGAAATAAATAACTTGAGGTTCACCCTTGATAACGTAAGCTATTTATTGAATCGATAATAATTAACTGATGTTACGCACTAGTTGATCTGTGAAGATTGGGAAAGGGTTAAAGGGAAAATTGTTCTATTTTCCTCGATTGTTAAAACCGTTGATTTCCTGTTGGACTGCGTAACGTCAGTAATTAAATCAAAATTCATGCTCCATTTATGCAGTAAAAAAACAAATTATAGACTGTGACCTATACTCACACTAACCTATAGAAAATTGCCGTCAAAAGAAAAGGGACTCGATAACCTGTGTCGGTAACCCTTAAAATTGGGCAATTTCTCGCTTATTTAAATGAATAATCCTAATCAAAACCATAAATTCTCTTTAACTACACCTCTTTATTACGTTAATGGTGAGCCGCATATTGGCAGTGCCTACACTACCATTGTGGCAGATGCAGTAACTAGATTTCAGCGTTTACAAGGTAAATCAGTCCTCTTGATTACTGGGACAGATGAACATGGACTCAAAATTCAGCGGACTGCGGACGAACAAAACCTAGAGCCTCAAGCTCTATGCGATCGCAATGTCGCCAGCTTCAAATCTTTATGGCAAAAACTAGATATCAAATACGATCGTTTTAGCCGTACCACTTCGCCGAACCATCAGCCGATCGTCAAAGAGTTTTTTGAGCGCGTCTGGAAGCAAGACGATATCTACCTAGCTCGCCAGCAAGGTTGGTACTGCGTATCCTGCGAGGAATTTAAAGAAGAACGAGAGTTAATCGAAAATCATCACTGTGGGATTCACACCAACAAACAGGCAGAATGGCGTGATGAGGAAAATTATTTCTTTCGTCTTTCCAAGTATCAGCAGCAGCTAGAAGAACTCTATGAGTCTCAACCAGACTTTATCCAGCCAGTCACCAGACGCAATGAGGTGCTTAAGTTTGTTAAAGGGGGACTGAAGGATTTCTCAATTTCTCGGGTCAATTTAGACTGGGGATTTCCCATTCCCGTAGACAAAAAACATACGATTTATGTGTGGTTTGATGCGCTTTTAGGCTATGTTACTGCTTTGCTAGAACCCGATCAAGAGCCGACTCTTGACAATGCCTTAGCTAACTGGTGGCCAATTCATACTCATTTAATTGGTAAAGATATATTACGATTTCATGCGGTTTACTGGCCTGCTATGTTAGCTTCTGCTGGTTTGCCTTTACCAACTAGGGTATTTGGTCACGGCTTTCTAACCAAGGACGGGCTAAAAATGGGTAAAACTTTGGGTAACACCATCAATCCTTTTGAGTTGGTCGATAGATACGGCGCAGACGCTGTACGCTATTACTTCCTGAAAGAAATTGAGCTAGGTAAAGACGGCGATTTTAATGAAACTCGTTTCATAGACGTGCTTAATAACGATTTAGCAGATGTTCTGGGTAATTCCCTCAATCGTACCTTGGGAATGTTAACCAAATATTGCCAGAGTACTGTTCCGTATTTAACCAGTGCCGATTATGATTCAGACCATCCTTTAAAAAGCATTGGTGTGGATTTAGGCGATCGCGTGATTGAAGCCTATGACAATCTTCAGATTAGTCAAGCTTGTGAAGCTATTTTCGTCTTAGTTCGAGCTGTCAATAAATATATTGACGAGAGCGCACCTTGGAAATTGTTTAAGCAGGGACAACAAGTCGAAGTAGAGCAGATTTTATATGCTGTTCTAGAATCGGTTAGGCTATCTGCCTATCTATTATCTCCTGTAATTCCCACCACCAGCAGCAAAATTTATCAGCAGTTGGGGTTTGATTGGGATTTTAATCATGAAAATGAAGGGGCAAAACACTATAGCGATTTTCAGACTCATTCAAAGTGGGGCAAACTATCTACCAATAAAACTTTGGGTAAAGCTTCCCCTGTCTTTTTTAAATTAGAACTGTCCTCAGAAGATTAAATTATGGCAAGTAATTTGGCTCAGTATATTTTTTTACTGATATAAAGTTACTAAGCAATATAAGAGTTACGATTACTTTATGCTTTTGGCAGTTGAGCATAAACACTCAGTTTAAAATTAGCTAGCTATCTGCTTTAACGGTCAAAATTTTAAAAGCTTCGTCGTCTATAAAACTAGAATACTCGGTTTGACAGCCTGTGCCGTCAGTAATCATGGGACTAATCCACCCACATAGAATACTTTTTTTCATAAAAACATGAGGCTTAATACAATGTTGGATAATTTCGGAAGCGATCCTATTTTTACCCCAGAACAAATTCTAGAAAATAGAGGGCGTGTAGCAATTTTTATCGATGGCTCAAATTTATTTTATGCTGCACTTCAATTGGGGATTGAAATCGACTACAGCAAACTTTTATACCGCCTTACTGGAGGTTCTAGACTACTTAGGTCTTTTTTCTACACAGGAGTAGATCGTACCAATGAGAAACAGCAGGGATTTCTACTTTGGATGCGGCGTAATGGTTATCGGGTAATTGCTAAAGACCTGGTACAGCTTCCTGATGGCTCAAAAAAAGCTAATTTAGACGTTGAGATTGCCGTAGACATGATGGCTCTTGTTTCGGCATATGATACAGCAGTACTAGTTAGTGGAGATGGGGATTTAGCTTATGCAGTAGATGCCGTAAGCTACCGTGGTGCAAGGGTGGAAGTAGTTAGCTTGCGTTCTATGACTAGCGATAGTTTAATCAACGTGGCAGATCGCTATGTTGATTTGGATCAAATTAAAGGTGATATTCAAAAAAGCAACAAACACAGCGATCCTTACCGCAGTTTTTCTGGCTTCGGTATTTTAGACGAGTAAGATTAAATAGTTCTGGGAGAAAATCTTTAGTCTATTTGAGATAGGGGATCGAGAATGAATCAAGAAATGCCAATAATTGAGTAGAGGGTATAAAGTAGATTTATCGCTTTATCCTCTTACTTGATTAATTTGAGCTTAGCTAAATCAACGATTAAAAAGCTAAATGCTTCACTCCTATTGCTGCTGCTTACAATTACTGTTGGCTGTCAGCCATCGACTTCTAGTTCCAGTCAAGCTTCAGGAGAAAGTCGGTTAGATACTGAGTTGGTTTTAAATAATGCAGCTTTAGAACAGTCAAATAAACAAGAAAATACTGTCTGGAAAATAAAGGCAGATCGTATTGATTATAGTGAAGACCAGCAGATTGCAACCTTAGATAAGGTAGTAGGTAATTTGTTCTATAACGGTACGGTGATTTTGAAAATTAGTGCTGAGACAGGAGAAATTAGAAAGAACGGCAACATAATTCTCTTAAAGGGCAAAATAATTGCTCAAGATCAGCGTAACGGTGGCGTGATTAGCAGTGAAGCTGTGGAATGGCGACCACAAGAGAACTTATTGCTGATTAAAGAGAAATTGAGTGGTATTCATGCTAATTTAGCAGTTGATGCTCAATCAGGAAAATATTTTACTGATATTGAAAAGCTAGAAATACAGGGTAATGTGGTCGCAACGACTAATCAACCATCTCTACAGTTGTATAGCGATCGCCTGGTGTGGAATATTCCTCAAGAGCAAATTACTATTCCCAGTGCCGTAAAAATCGTCCGTTACAACGAAGCTGAAACCATTACCGACAAATTAGTTAGCGATCGCGCTGAGTTCAATCTGGCTAACAAAGTTGCTATGCTCAAAAACAATGTTGAATTAATTACTTTAGAGTCTCAACTACAGATTGCCACCAACTCTTTAACCTGGAACTATCAAGACCGAATTGCCACAGCAGATCGGCCGATTCAAATCTTTAGACGGCGATCGCAAACTTAGTCTAACGGGAAATCAAGGGGAAATAAACTTTCCGCAACAGTTGGCAATATTAGAAAATGGGACAAAAGCCACCAAGCAGCAATCAAACTCAGAATTATATGCACGTCAACTAATCTGGAAAATTAATACTGAAGAAGTCGAAGCCACAGGTAATGTCGTCTACGAACAGGTCGATCCCAAAGCTCGTTTGACAGGAGAAAAAGCGATCGGAACCCTAGGAGATAACAATATTGTCGTAACTAGCAACGGCAAACAACAGGTAACTTCAGTGATTGATAACTAAAAACTTTTGACTTTTGACTTTTATTGGATGCGATCGCCGAATCGCGATCGGGCAAAATTCAACCTCACACCATAGATGAATTAAAGCAAGAGTACAGATTTCATTATGATTAGAGGAATATTAAACCGCTTAAAATCATGGGTTATGTTACTGAGCTTCGTTCAATAGTAGGTCATCGTCCCCTAATTATTGCTGGTGCTGCCGTGCTGATTTTTGATCGGCAAGAACGTCTGCTATTACAACTTCGCCAAGATAACCAACATTGGGGACTTATAGGTGGCAGCATGGAAGTTGGAGAATCTTTATTAGAAACTGCTAAACGTGAAGTGTATGAAGAAACTGGGTTGGTATTAGATAAGCTGGATTGGTTTGATTTGTTTTCAGGACAAAAATTTATTTATACACTTCCTCATGGAGATGTAGTTGTCAATGTCATTGCGGTTTATATATCACGATGGTTTAAAGGAAAACCAAGAGTAAATTCAGAAGAGGGAATTGAAATGCGTTTTTTTGAACACAATAGATTACCCCAAAACATTAGTCCACCAGATCGACCAGTTATCGAAAAATATTTCAGCAGCATTAGATAATTAGTTTTACACGGTCAGAATTTTGTGATTGGGAGGACAGCTAGAAGTAACCTATGTGAAGATTTAGTATCACTGGTACTTCTTCTGCTTTAAGCACTTCATAACCTCCTGAGCATTTTGATCGGGCGGAAAAACTGGATAGAAAACCTTGATTATTTTTCCTTCTTTGGCAATGAAAGTTAAGCGTTTGATAAGTCGTTGGTTTTCAACTTCAAAAGTGGGTAGCTGCAATGCTGTTGTCAATTTCAGATCGGCATCGCTCAAAAGTTCAAATGGTAAATGCAGTCTTGCGGCTGCTTCACTTTGGATTGAGGATTTCTGTGTGCTAATCCCATACACTTGAGTATTGAGTGCTTGAAGTTCTTGATAATGATCTCGAAAACTGCATGATTGGGGAGTGCATCCTCTTGCGCCAGGAATTGCATCCCAGCCTTCGGGTAGCTTAACACCTGGTTGTCCTGTCATTGGATAACAATAAAATACGACACAACCTTTAATACTTGAAATATTTAGAGATTTACCAGAGGTAGAATTTAAAATAATATCAGGTAAGTTCTTTCCTAGTAAACGATCGCCCGCGCCGTCATCTACAGGAATAGGCAGATTTGAAGGTAGTTGAGAGAAATTTTGAATCATCTGTCAATCTAGTCTAAAGTTACTCGAAAAATATCTTGGCGAATTCAAAAATATCAGTCGTACTAATTCTCTTATATTTATTCTCTATTAAAAGTATCAAGCAAACAGAGTAAATCTTGCTGAATATGTTTATAGCTGATTGCTGTAAAGGATTGTTGTCACACTTTACCTAGCTTACGCGAACTATAGGCTCTGTGAGCCTAATCGCAGTTAATTTTCAGCATTAAGGCGACTCTTGAGAGAGTTCTTTAGAATTAAATACAATGCTGTTCAAAAAATTATTAACCCTATCAATTTTTGTTATTTTCAGTTGCGGATATGTTCAAGTAGCTCAGGCAGATCTAGTTTGTGAAGATAAGTTTTCCTATGCTGCATGTGGCAGTCTTGAAAAAACGGACATAAATAGGCTGAAAAAAGAGTTTCATGAAGCAAAAAGATCTACTAAGTCTCCTAAACCTGTTTATCTTTATGATGTACAAGGAATTTTAGGATTTACAGGAGAGCAAACCAAAACCGCTAGTAACGGCAGAATTGAGCATCGTATGTGGATCGACTCAGATAATTCTAAACGTCAAGTCAAAGCATCATTTTTAGATCGAGAGTTAGTCGAAATTAAGATTTACGGTTTTTAAATGCTCATCCAAATTTTCTCAGTTTTAATTTACCTGCCTGATTTGCTCTAATATTTGCTCCATAGTAGTTGCAGGTTCTAAACAAGACGAACTGGTACATACTAAAGCAACAGAATTTTCTGGTAATTTCGTTTCAAGTCTATATACGGTAGTAGGTAAGTAATGCGAACTTAGTTGTGCTATCCGCTCTCTAGTGGTTTTGATACTTGTACCATGAAGCCACCAATCTAACGCCGTAAATAGACTAGGACAAGCGGTTGGCGACTTTTCCATTACTGAACTAAATGCTTGGAGTCCTTGTTCTGCGCGATCGCGATATCCTAAATCATCAGTCAATAGAGACAGACGCACTAAATTGGCGATCGCAATTCCGTTAGCCGAGGGAGTGGCATTATCCATATAGCTACGTTCCCTCACTAGCAATTCCTTTCCTGCATCAGTTGAGTTATTGTAATAACCACCCTGTTCGATACTCCAGAGTAAATCATCAAATTCCCCTTGAATTTTTAGGGCTTGTTTTAACCACAGGGAATCTTCTGGACAGGCAGCCTGAAGATCTAGCAAGGCTTTAATCAATAAAGCATAGTCTTCTGACTGAGCGGCTACTGTTGCTACACCATCGTAGTTCAGCCTTTGCAGTCTGCCATCGAGCCATTGATTTTGCAAAATAAACCCGACTGCATCTGTAGCCAGATTTAAATAGGACTGTTCTCTAAATACCCCATAAGCTCTTGCCAGTCCAGATATCATTAAACTATTCCAAGCGGCGATCGCTTTAGTATCGGTGACAGGAGGAATACGCCCTAGCCAGTTATTAGTTTTTGCTTCCTGATTATTTTTCGCTGGGGGAAAGGTAGTTATTTCCGTTGCTGGCTGTCCGTAGCGTACCGTAAACAGTTTGCCTAATGTCTGTTCTAGACTAGCTGACAGTGCTGATTTAGATAAGCGTTGCAGGACGTTCTTCCCTTCAAAGTTCCCTGGAGAGGTAACCGTAAATTCCTGCTGTAATTCGGCTAATTCTGTGGCACTCAATAAAGATGTTAATTCCTGATAACTCCAGACATAAAAATCCCCTTCTTCTGGCTCAACTTCTTCGGGGGTAGTAAAATTATCTGCATCTTGAGCAGCATAAAAATAACCTTGGGGATGAGTCATTTCCCGCTGTAGCCATTGCACCGTTCCTGCAATCGCTCTTTTGATTGCTGGCTGCTGTACTCCACTACTCCACAAGTTAGACAGATACTCGATAATTTGCCCATTATCGTAGAGCATTTTCTCAAAGTGAGGCACCGTCCAAGTATTATCTACGGTATAGCGATGAAATCCTCCTGCTACATGGTCGTAGATGCCCCCTGTAACTAAATCTAGTCCTCTCTGTTGGGATAATGCTTTGGGATTATAATCATATTGCTGTGATAATCTGCTGCCCTGTAAAGCGATCGTAGAGTAAGGAATCATCGGGAAGTTGGGACGACCAAAATCATTGGGCGCGATCGCTGCGGTACAGGCATTAATTCCCTGCTGAAGTAAGTTCCGCTCTAAACTAACATTGCGATCGACAGCTAAAGTCGCCGACTGCTGAAGATTACCCAGGATTTCGCTTTTAAAAGCCAACAGCTTTTCGGGTTCTCGATCGTAAAAACGACGAATTGCCTGAAGAATTTCCAAAAACCCAGGGCGACCATATTTCGGCTCCACAGGAAAATAAGTACCGCCGTAAAACGGCACTAAATCTTCAGGATTAAGAAAAATATTTAGAGGCCAACCTCCTTGCCCCGTCATCATTTGGAGCGCCTGCATATATATGCTGTCAATATCTGGTCTTTCTTCACGATCTACTTTGATCGGGAGAAAGTTGGCGTTAAGATAATCGGCGATCGCCTGGTTAGAAAATGCCTCTCCTTCCATGACCGTACACCAGTGGCAGCTTGAATAGCCAATCGAGAGAAAAATCGGCTTATTATCTTGTTTAGCTTCGGCTAAAGCTGATTCACACCAATACCACCAGTTAATCGGATTATCGGCGTGTTTTTGCAGATAAAGGCTTTGAGTTGATTGAAGATGATTAGGCATGTTGCCTCTAATTTGAATTAGCTGCGTACTATCTTTTGATCGCAAGCTTTGCAGTTAAATACTCCCACAATTTTTAGATGAGGTCTACCCTGATAGATCGCGAACATACCAAAGAGAAACCATGATGTTCTGCGCATCTGCCAGCAAAAAAGAACGAGACAAGCCGACAACACCATCTCCTGTAATGCTTCCTCTGGGAGTATTGCAGTCACTTAAGGCAACTAAATTTGCTGCTATATCTAGATTGAGGATTTCCTCGGCGGTTAAAAAGCCGTCACTGAGATCGCTAGTAGAAAATGCCAAAGAGCTTTGTAAACCCTGATACTCGTCAAACACGCCGTGAGTGGCTAAGTGAATTAATTTAGCTGTTTCATCTCGGTTACTTCAGCTTCGGCGATCGCATCATCTCTACTGACTAATTCTAAAGCGGCGATCGCTTTTAAAACTGGTAAATTAAATATAGATTCGATAATTCTTAAAAAGAGTTGAAAATAATATGTTTTGGGGTATGGAACTATCTTTTACAGAGTCAGAAATTATTCGTAAGTATTTTCCAATTCTTAAAAATATGGAGTTTACCTTGATGAAGAAATTTGTGATTTGATTGAAAACTGTAACAATAATCTGGAAAGTAAAATACAGGCTTTTATCGGCTGGTTTCTAGATTAGAGCATCGAGCTTCGATCAAAGATGAACAATTAACTCTTCCTGATGCTAATGAAATTTTGTTTAGAGCTTTAAAAGAAGAGTGGTATCCAACTGAGTTTCAAAAAGAAATGTTGATAAAAATCTAGTTTGTATTCATTTGGTACTGCAATAAGAGAAAAGTTAGCAGAAATCAACTTTTTCCAAGCGATCGCTTCTAAAATTCCTAGAAACTCCAACAGAATTCAGTTCTTCTTTCGTGGTAGAGATGATTTGGGAAGAACAAATATCTGAGCTTTTAAGAGTTTCTAATCGAGGATTAATTGAAATGTATAAGTTTAAAGTTAGGAATATTCAAGAAAATTTAAATCAAGTAGGATTGATTTCTTAAACAGTTAAAGTGCGATTCTCGCTACGGGCATTAGCTATGCGACCGAAAATTATGTTATTTGATGAACCAACTTCGGCGTTAGATCCAGAAATGGTCAGAAGAAGTATTAGATGTGATTAAAAATCTGGCAAGTCAAGGTATGACAATGGTTGTAGTAACTCATGAAGTTGGATTTGCGCGAGAAGTTGCCGATCGCGTTATTTTAATGGACAGTGGTTCTATGGTGGAATCCGCAACGCCAGATCTCTTTTTTACCACTCCAAAACAAGAAAGAACACGCAAATTTTTGTCCCAAATTCTTTAGGTTATTCCGCTTTACGTAGGGCTATATTTGGTTTAAGACTCGTGGCACGAGAAAATATTACCCTTTTCTCGATTACGAATCTTTGCTTAATAGCTCTCTTTTAGAAATACGTCAAGAATTTAATTTATTACCGTTAATTAGATAATCAGCAACAACTTTGCTGGTATAAATTCATAATTACTTTTATTACCTCGTCAATGCTTAGATTATCAATGATTAGCTCGATCGCATCATCGGCTTTTTTTAAAGGTGCGATCGCGCTCATTTGACTAGTTTAATCAAGGTCTTATTCTACTTTTTCCATTGGCGCTATTTTGGGAATAATTTTAGTTACACCCATACTGAGAAACTTAACTGCCAGGGTAGCTTTCTTACCGCTTCCGAACACGTGAGTAATCTCTCCTTCACCAAATTCATGATGTAATACGCGATCGCCTACACACCAATCAATATCAATAGCATTAGAAGTTCTTTCAGCGCGGGTGCGACGACGATAAGTGCTAGCCACATTGATATTACTACTAATTAAATCTTCAGGAAGTTCTTGTAAAAATTGCGAGGCAACTGCAGGTTCTCTAGTCCCCCATAGACGGCGTTCTCTAGTGTAGGTTAAAAATAATTGTTCTTGGGCGCGGGTAATTCCGACATAACATAGACGACGTTCTTCTTCTATTTCTAAAGGATCGTTCAAAGTTCTATTATGGGGTAATAAACCTTGTTCCATTCCGACAAGAAAAACAATCGGAAATTCTAAACCTTTAGCTGAATGAAGCGTCATCATGGAAACTTTTGCTGTTCTTCGTTTAAACCGTCTAAATCGGAGGAAAGAGAAGCACTAGCGAGAAATGCTTCTAAACTGTTTTCTTCATTATCTTCCTGAAACTGCTGCACCGCGTTGTATAGCTCATAAATGTTGGCAATACGGTTATCGGCTTCATCGGTTCCTTGCTGCTGCAACTCTTTAATGTAGCCAGATTGTTCGACAATCTGACTGAGAACTTCTGCTGCTGTAAGGTGTTCTAGTTGGTCTTTAGTATCTTGAATCATCCGCGCAAACTGATTAAGGCTTTAGCTGCACGTCCTCCCATAGTATTCACGGAGGTTTCATCATTAACAATTTCCCATAGGGGAATACCCAATTGTTGCGATGCATCCATCAACCTGTTCATGGTTGTTTTACCGATACCACGACGGGGAGTATTGACGATTCGCAGCAAACTTACCGTATCTTCAGGGTTAACAATAATGCGTAAATAAGCGATCGCATCTTTAACTTCTTTACGGTCGTAGAACTTTAAACCACCGACAATATTGTAGGGAATATTATTGTGCAGTAGTAAATCCTCAAAGGGACGAGATTGAGCATTAGTGCGATACAAAATCGAAAAGTCGCCCCAATCTATTTCAGGGTTATTGTCTTTAATTTTCTGCATCTGCTGCACGACAAACCGCGCCTCTTCCTGTTCCTCATCGGCTTTATACAGAAATATTTGTTCTCCTGCGCCTCTGGTTGGCTTTAGCACCTTATCGATTCGTTGGCTGTTGTGGGAAATCAAATGGTTTGCAGCTTGAATTATGTTCTCGCGGGAACGATAGTTTTCTTCTAGCTTAATCATGGTGCGGGTGTCTTCGTCGGGCAAACCATCACCAAAATCCTGCTGGAAATTTAGCAGGATCGTGTAATCCGCCAAGCGGAAAGAATAGATCGACTGATCCGCATCTCCCACCACAAAAAGCGATCGCCTATGCCAATTCCACTCACTTTTATTTGTTTCACCATTAGTCGCTAATAGACGAATTAAGTCGTACTGAATGCGGTTTGTATCCTGATATTCATCAACTAAAATATGCTGAAACTGAGTATGCCAATAGCCCAAAATAGATTCATTCTGCTGAAATAGCTTAACAGGAACCCAGATTAAATCGTCAAAATCCAGAGCATTATTAGCAGCTAATCGAGATTGATACTCATTGTAAATTTCGGAAATAACTCGACCACGATAGCCAGGATCTTGTTTGGCTAAATCATCGGGAGTTAAACCCTGATTTTTGGCATTACTAACGGCGTAGCGAATCTTGCGCGGATCGAACTTTTTGTTATCTAAATTTAATTCCTTAGTAACAATATTTTTAAATAAACTTTGAACATCCGACTCATCAAAAATCGAAAAATTGCGCTTCCAAGTACGTCCTCGTTCATCCTGATACTTATTAATATCAAAGCGCAATAGCTTGGCAAACAAACTATGAAAAGTACCAATCCACAGTTTCTTAGTCGTCCTTCTGTATACCCTGGACTTCAATGCCTTTTGCTCATACTCGGTCAGAAACTCTAGCCGTTGTCCGTGCTGTTCTAACGCTAACTCAGTGGCGAAAATATATTCAATCCTTTCCCGCATCTCCCGCGCAGCTTTATTAGTAAAGGTAACTGCTAGGATATGTTCAGGATCGGCTTGGCGATTACGAATCAAATTAGCAATGCGATAGGTCAAAGCTCTAGTTTTACCCGAACCTGCCCCTGCAACTACTAGCATTGGTCCACAGTAATGTTCGACCGCAAGGCGTTGGGAAGGATTTAGCTGGCTCAAAAAATCAGTCATTTGCAAGGATTAAGGATGAAGGAGTTGATTTTACCTACGTTGTTTATGTTACCAACTATTCCATGCCCAATCTACAAACTATTCTCTAGGAAGTTCTAGAATATAATCCACGTTCCTATCAGTTAAATTCAAATGTAACCATTCGTTCTTATTTAAACTCGCTGTAACTAAGGTATATATACGCCTCAGAGCATTGTTAAAGAAGCAAGACGAAGAGGTTGCGGTTGAGATTATTGATGGTTATCAAGAATGTTGATCGCTAATCCAAACCCCAAATTAAATTTACGTCATAATGGCGAAATTGCTCATCTGCACTCATCAGATTAATATTTTCGGCGATCGCAGTCGCGATTAAAAGGCGACCAAACATCGTTACTGATTACTGTTCTCACTGTTGTAGTGATCAAAGTTACTTTAATCGAAATTCATCGACCAACTGCACCAGAAGACAAAGCGGGAAACCTAACTAGATAAAAAGGTGGTTGAAAACTATTTTTGCCATTATTCAGGGGTGGAGAATTTTGTAGCTGACTTACAGTGACATAGATGTAATCATCAGAACCAAATGCCATGCCATCAGTCCAGTTCAGCAGCTTTGCGTCTTGATATAGAGTCCGATATTCGCCAGTTTCATCCACCACCCCGATCGCATTATCAGTAATGGAAGTAATGTAGACATTGCCAGCATCATCAACGGTAATTCCATCACAGATGGGCTTGTCACCGTAGCGTTCAACTCGACTAGATAATTCTTCGGGAGATAGGGATGGATCTAATAAATCTGCTGTAGCAAGGCGATATAAAGATTTACCGCTCATCGGTGCATAGTAAACCCACTCGTTAGCTGGATCGACGGTGATGGGATTTACACCGATCTTAGCTGGTTTTCCTGCTAGATTAATTACTCGTTCGTCAACTATCAAGGGTATATCTTCAGGGCGGGTAGAGACATCTCCTTGCAGAACTCTGCGGGAGAATCCTGTATTGAGATCGACGACGATTAAAGCCGAATCATCTCCGCTAGCAGTATCGGTAATATAAATTGCATTATTATCGAGATCGACAGCCAAATCATTTAAAAAGGGACTATCCCCAATAATTGGCTGAGGCAAATAAATCACCTGATAAAGTTCGTCGTTTTCCGTATCCCAGCCGACAATCTTCCCTGGCTGTCCCTCTCCTGCACTGCGATCGAGCATCCACACTACACCATTTTCATCAGATCGCAGTCCCAAAACCGTATTTAAACCGACTCCGCTTTGATTTATTTGATTTGGTTTACTACTCCAGACTTCATTAGGAAAAGGTGTCACGCTGCCGTCGTCTAATACTTCGACTACTCGCAAAGGCGCACCATAAAACTGATGCTGGCTCATAATTAATCTACCTTCTGGAGTGACGGCAATATTACCAGGGGGATGTTCGGCGGGAAATTCAGCAACTATTTCTAATTGATTTTCTACTTTATTTTGAGCAACTACTGGACGATGAGCAGCTAAAGATAACCAGATAATAATAGTCGCTACGGATATTAAATAAACTAAAAATCTAAATAGACGATGTATTGAGATAGGACTTTTATAGTTATTTATCATACAAATAATAATCTTATTGCTTGAGTATTATTAGCTACTTTTGGCGAATTTTTGGCAGGCTGCTAATAAATCTTGATGTAGTTGAGCAGTACTAGCTACGATCGCGCCATCATAACTATAGTCGTTGCAGGTATGGAGGAGAGGTAAGGGAAAACCGTCTAGTCCTGTTACAATACAGCCATTTTCTTGCGCCATAAAAGCTAAGGCAGCACTATCGATAAACTTGCCTCTTTTTGTTACCCAACCGATTAAGTCTCCTGAAAAGATGCCATTATAGTTGGGGAATTTAATCGAGGAAGAATAACAGTTTTCCAGATCGATCACCTGATATTTAGCTGAATATTTATCTAATAATGCAGGTTTTAAGTGCGCCATGCCCCAGCCTAATAAAATCGAGGGTTGAGGATTAGTAATTGCAAGTGGCTGGCAATCTACTAAATCTTGGTCTAAATTTCCTTTAAACACTCCTCGACCTCTAGTACTGTAGTAGTAACAGTCTTGAGCAGGAGAGAGAGCAATTACTGCTTCATAAGTATCGGCATTCAAAATGCCTAAAATAATTTGATAATTGTCAAAACCATCCAGATAATACTGTGTACCATCAATCGGATCGAGAGTAATTAGATAATTATTACTATTATTACTGTCTAATTCGGTAGAGGAGAAGTATTTGGTGTTACGAGATTGTTCGTATTCTTCTCCATAAAAAGCTAGATCGGGATATGTCCCAAGCAGCGCAACTTCTACCAAGGTTTGAATAGATAAGTCTGCATCACTCAACGCTGCCGATAATATATTGTCTCCTGCCTCTTTAGCTGGAAGTGAAGTAATTTTATTTTGAATGTGTTGTGCATAACCTGCCGCAACTCTTAAATGAGGAAGTAACGTCTGGAGTATTTGCTCAGGTGAAAATTGAGAAGACATAATAAAAGTTATTTTTACTTCATCGATAAAACTGCTATAGCTGATTACCAATCTTACTGGTCATCCTACGTGGTTCGACAAGCGGGGGAAACTTCAGCGTCACCCGCGCCCTAACTGTTAATTAAGTATATTCAAAAAAAAGCGATCGCCTGCAACAGAAAAAACATTAAGGGCGATCGCTTTTATTCAGGCTGTCAGCGCCCATTCTTAGGCATTTTCAGGAATAATTCGCTCTAACTTTGCTCCTAGTTGCCGCAATTTGTTTTCTAAGTCTTCATAACCGCGATCTAAATGATGTAAGCCACGAACTGTAGTTTTGCCTTCGGCTGCCAAACCAGCTAAGACTAAAGCCGCAGATGCTCTCAGGTCGGTAGCCATAACTGGTGCGCCTGAAATTGAAGCTACGCCTTGAACAATGGCATGATGACCTTTAACCCGAATATTAGTTCCCATTCGCTGTAATTCAGCTACGTGACGCAGACGATTTTCAAATACGGTTTCACTGATAACGCTATTGCCCTTGCTAATGCTCAACAAGGCAGTAAATTGTGCCTGCATATCAGTGGGAAAGCCTGGATACGGTAGAGTTTCAATGTCAGTTCCCCGTAGCTGTTCTCCTGGAATAATCCGCAGGCGTTTTGCTCGAATGTTGCCGCCGAATGTTCTTCCTTCTTCCTCTTTGA
>CAVRWR010000030.1:0-6649 GCA_963724445.1 uncultured cyanobacterium
TCTAATTGACACTTAATTCTTTAAAGTCAAAAACAACTTGGAAAAAAATTGACATCTAGTTCTTTAAATCTAATACTAGTCTATTTGGATATAAAAAACGCTATAAGCTTTATATTACAATGCTTATAGCTGGCTATATTTTTTGACATTAATTCTTTAAATGTGACAAATAATTCTTTAATGTACACCCGTTAACGAATTTGAGAAGACGCCGCATCAGAAAGAGCAGGTAATTCGGCATATTCTCCTTGGATTGAGCGAACAATACAGAAAAAACAGGCAACAACGCTACCCATAAAAATTGTGTTACTCAAAGTTTCACTGAGCAAACTTTGTGCGCCAAAGGCAGGAACTAAAATTCCCATAATTAGGCTAAATAAAATCTGCAAGATATTGATTAATATTGCCTGCATCGCATTAAAACGTAGGAAATAGCTTACTTTATCGTTCCTAACTACAGCAAACCATAAGCTAAAGAAAATAATTAAACTAGCGAAAGGTAGACTGTTGGTCACGCCGTAAAGAGCGATCAAGGGAAAGAAAAATTGTGCAAGCCAGGGAAACTGGGATAGCAGAATAATTCCAAAGGGTAGAGAATAAACCAAGGGAAATAAATAAATTAAAGCACCGAAGCTACGGTCTTTTGCGTCAGTTTCAGGGGTATTCATGCTGTATTGGGAATAAAATAGATGTAGTAAATAAGTAAGTACTATTATCTTAGAGCGATATCGAATATTGATGTTAGCCGATCCCCTATCTTTGTATATGGCTTTTGTAAGTTAGGAAACTCCAGGGGGAAACACAAAACTCCAGGTGGAATAGATAAAGAGCGCCACTGCCAAAGCTGCCAACAAAGTCTCAATAATATTACCAATTAAAGAAGCAATTACAATTCCTGCACTCGCTTTTAGTGCCTGATTCATCCGCGCCGATCCTTCAAGATTGCTACGGTAGGCATATTCCCCGACAAATGCACCGATGAT
Source organism: uncultured cyanobacterium (assembly GCA_963724445.1). GTDB lineage: Bacteria > Cyanobacteriota > Cyanobacteriia > Cyanobacteriales > Xenococcaceae > Waterburya. Next base: position 984 of record CAVRWR010000030.1, read on the forward strand.
TGCGCCAAACAGCACGCCAATTAAAGGACCGCCAAAAGGCAAAGCTGGCAATAAGCCGATGAATCCCAGCACCATGCCTGCGATCGCGCCATACTGGCTCCATTTACTAGCACCAGACTGTTTTGCCCCAAAATATAACGCTATATATTCAACTCCTGCACTCAAAATCAGCACCGTAAAGATGATAATCATCGGCAAGCCGATCCCCGCAAAGCCAGTGATAATACTCCAAATCAAAATAGCGACCAAAATAATGCTGCTACCAGGTAGCCCAGGAATCATCGCGCCAATTACGCCAATAGCCATGACGGCTAGTACGATCCAGTAAATAGTAGTTATATCCATAATGTTTAATGTGAGTTAGCTTCGATCTTAGTTATTGGTAATTAGCTTTAAGCTTTTTTCATTACAGCAAAGAGTCGTAATTTATCTAGAGGCGAGGATCTACTATTTGAGCAAATCTGTCTTTTCCTTCCGTTAGTTGGGCAGGAACACCGTTGGGATATTCCTGATTGATGAGAGCGATTAATTCTTGGATACGATTCTCTGGATTGGGGTGAGTACTCATAAATTCAGGCTGCGTCCCAGAACTACCTTGGGCAGAATTAAGAATTTTCATTAGCTCGACAATGCCGACAGGGTTATAGCCCGCATCAGTCATAAATTGAAAGCCCAAAAAATCACTTTCCAGCTCATCCGCTCGACCATATTTGAGATTGACCATCTGATTAACTGCCTGTGCCAAAATTGCTGCTTGCCTACCACTATCAGGGCGATCGCTGGCAGCAATGCCGACGGCGTTGACCAAAGCGCTACCTAATTGTTGTTTGGCTAGATGTTCTGCTCCGTGTCTACCAATGACATGACCTACTTCATGACCCAAAACCCCCGCTAGCTGGGCTTCAGAATTTAGGCGACCTAATAAAGCTGCGGTGATAAATATCTGTCCGCCAGGCAGGGCGAAAGCGTTGATCGTTTGGGGATCGCGCAATAAATGAAATTCAAAGGGATAGGGAGAATCTCTTGCTGCCGAATTTTGGACTACTGTGTTCCCCACTCGATCTACGTAGTCTTGTAAAGCTCGATCGGGATACAGATTACCATGCTGCGCAGCCATTTGGGGCGCGGATTGACGACCAATAATTATCTCCTGCTCGGGGGATAGCTGAACTCGCTGTTTTTCTCCCGTAATTGGGTTTTCACTGACGTTAGTGAAATAATTAAACATGCCAAAGACAGCAAATATTGCACCTATGGCTAGGCGTATCAGTAATCGACTCATTTAATTGATCCCTGCTCTAAATAAATTATTGGCTGAATAGTATCATGAGTCTTCAGAATGATTGATATTTCTTTTGGCTTCCTTAATCAACACAGTACAATTCTTAACGCTGTATCAATCGCTATCTTTTAAAATTATTTGACAATAATCGATTAATTTAGTCAGGCGATTAGTGATACTTTGAAGTCTTTTTCTTTGGGTGTTATTTTGACGTGCCGAGGACAGAAATAACATATCTGTGGATAATAATTTAAACTCTCGCTTGATTTCAGTTTGCACCGCCTGCCAACGTGGGGCGATCGCCATGGACAAATCGTCTTGACTTAAAGTTGTAATATGGAGTTCAAACCACTCAGATAAATCCTGAAACTTCTGTTTTGACTGATGTTGAGCGTTTCTTGGTTCATTGGTAATTAGAAAGCTAGCAAATTCGGTTAACAAAGTTAAGAGATCCTGATATGCTCGACTATGTGATCTAGGCAACATTATTGAGTTAAGATAAGGTAAAATTCTACTAAGTAGGCTTGACTTTAATACAGTGTTGCAGTTTTTTAATGCAGTTTTTAAAATACAAAATAAAGCTGGATTTTTGTTCTTAAGAAATACACTATTTTCTCTCTTTATATCTAAAAAGATCGCAGAATCAAATTAAGAGCTCATTCAAAATACTAGATCTACAGTCTGGCTATTTAACTAAAGTTATCCTATAGCCGAAAAGTAGCTTTAACTAACAGAAGTAGCTTCTACTTCATCATTGAGCAACGGTTAGACAAGCTCCGTCCTCTAACGGCAGCAAAATCAGTAACCTTCCACACTTACCTAATATTTTTAAAATCTATGACCGCCATCTCTATCTTAGGAAGTCACACTAATAATGAGGTTAAGCTTCCTCATTGGTTACAAGAATGTCTAATCAATCAGGAATCTGAATCAGATTCAAACTTGATTTGCCGTGCATTTAATTTTGCTTACGAACTCCATGAAGGTCAAACTCGCAAATCAGGAGAACCCTATATTGCTCATCCCATTGCCGTAGCAGGTTTATTAAGAAGTTTAGGGGGAGACAGCATAACTATTGCAGCGGGTTTTCTCCACGACGTGGTGGAAGATACTGAAGTTACCTCTGAAGAAATTGAAGAGAGGTTTGGAGTAGAGGTTCGTCTTTTAGTCGAGGGGGTAACCAAGCTATCCAAGTTTAACTTTTCTAGCACTACAGAACGTCAGGCAGAAAACTTTCGTCGGATGTTCTTGGCAATGGCGACAGACATCCGCGTCATTGTAGTCAAGCTGGCGGATCGACTCCACAATATGCGTACTCTGGATCATCTCAAGCCAGAAAAACAGCAGCGTATTAGTCAAGAAACTAGAGAAATTTTTGCGCCTTTAGCCAACAGATTGGGAATTGGTCGCTTCAAGTGGGAATTAGAAGATCTCTGCTTTAAATATCTCGAACCTGAAGCTTATGAAGAAATCAAGGCTTTGATCGCGGAAAGAAGGACAGACCGTGAAGCCAGAATTGCTCAGGTAACAGATACATTGCGATCGCGCCTAGAGCAGCAGAAAATTCAGGTAGCAGAGATTAAGGGACGACCAAAGCATCTCTACGGCATTTATCAAAAGATGCAGCGACAGCAGAAAGAGTTTAGTCAGATTTATGACATTGCGGCATTTAGAATCATCGTGGAAACCAACGAGGAATGTTATCGTTCCTTGGCAGTAGTTCACGATGCTTTCAAACCGATCCCAGGGCGTTTTAAAGATTATATTGGTTTGCCCAAACCCAACCGTTACCAGTCATTACACACCACAGTAGTCGGCTCCAACGGTCGTCCCATCGAAATCCAGATCCGCACTGTGGAAATGCACCATATCGCTGAATATGGTATTGCAGCTCATTGGAAATACAAAGAGACAGGTACTAGTGATATCAACGCATCGCCTGACGACGACAAGTTCACTTGGTTACGCCAATTGCTTGAATGGCAAAAAGATCTCAGTGACGCTCAAGAATATATGGAAAGCGTCAAAGATAACCTGTTTGAAGATGACGTTTATGTCTTTTCTCCCAAAGGCGATGTATTTGCCTTAGCTCAGGGAGCGACTCCCGTAGATTTTGCCTATCGTGTCCATAGCGAAGTAGGCAATCATATGAAAGGAGCCAGGGTCAATGGTCGCTGGTCAGTATTATCAAAACCTTTGGAAAACGGTGACATTGTTGAGATTGTTACCCAGAAAAATAGCCGTCCCAGTCTAGATTGGCTAAACTTCGTCGTGTCTCCCACAGCCCGTAACCGTATTCGCCAGTGGTACAAGCGATCGCACCGCGATGAAAATCTAGCTCGTGGTAAAGAATTGCTGGAGAAAGAAATGGGTAAAAGCGGATTTGACTCGCTGCTCAAATCTGAGCCGATGCAGATCGTAACTAAACGCTGCAATTACCACTCAGTTGAGGATCTGCTGGCAGCATTAGGTTATGGTGAAATCACCCAAAATCACGTCGTCAATCGTCTGCGAGATGTTGTCAAAGAGCAGCAGCCAGTTGAAGAAACTAAGCTGGAAACCAACGAAGAGCTGGAAATTCCCGCCTACCTCCAGAATAATATTCAGCAAGACAGCGGCAGTAAGTCGCCGATTATCGGTGTTGAAGGCATGCTTTACCATATTGCAGGCTGTTGCAAGCCTTTACCTGGAGAATCAATTATCGGTATAGTCACCCTAGGCTCGCGGGGAATTTCCATTCATAGCCAAGGCTGCCAGAATGTAGATAAAGTTCCTGGTGAGAGAATTATCCCCGTTAGCTGGAACGAAGCTGATGAAGACGGCAAACCTTTTACCCATCCTGTTGATATTCAGATTGAAGCAATGGATCGCGTCGGCGTGTTTAAAGATATTCTGAGTCGTTTGAGCGATCGCGGAATTAACGTTCGCAATGCGGGAGTCAAAACTGGTCGTAATAAACCTGCTTTAATTTCCCTCAGCTTAGATATTCGCGATCGCCAGCAGTTAGAATATGTGTTCCAGAGAATTAAGAGCATGAGCGATATTCTTAATATCCGTCGGGTGATGAACTCTAGCGATAGTTAGAGCAATTAGCTAGGTAAATAATTTGAGAGTTATTTGCTCTAGTGCTTTTAATCCAGCTAAAGACCCTCTGATTAAGCGAATGGCAGCAATTGGCTGTTTGCTAAAGGCGATCGCCATTGGGATAAATCCGATCTTTCCTTGGCTGTCAATTGTATTGCTTAAGTTGGGTATATCTCCAGTTAAATCATCGCTAACCACTCGCAGCATCGCTACAGATTTTCCCTGTCGTTGTAACTCCCTGACGTAGCCAAATCCTTCCATTTCAACAATTTTGACCCGATGCCGCTGACTGAGTTCATATTTTTCTTGAGCTTGAGAAATGATGCGAACGCTAGTCAATCCTGGCACTAAGTCAATCAATAATTTCTCTTGAATCGTAGCAGTCAAAGCAGGATCGAGATAGAGCAAATTGTGCTTTGGATCTTCACAGCTTTTAACTAGCACTCTATCCCCGACGACATAGGATTTATCCAAACTACCGCACAAGCCAATGATGAGAATTTGTCTGGAATTACGCAACTCATTGGCATAACCAGCTAAAATCTGCCTGATGTTTGTCGATCCCAAAGGAATAGCAACAACTCGAACATTAGCTATCTTTCCCTGGCGTAAACCACGACAAACCGCTTGGTATTCTGCCCCTTGAGGCACGACAATAGTATCAATAGCCACCATTTTTTAATCCCAGCCAACACCAGCCAACAATTTATGTCTTCAACCGAACCCGATCATTCTGTAGCTCAAGCCAATATATGGTACAAAATCAGAGAAAATGGCACCACAGTTTTAATTGCCTTGATATTAGCTTTTTTAATCCGCGTATTTATTGCCGAACCCCGCTATATTCCTTCTGAATCAATGTTTCCCACCTTGGTCACAGGCGATCGCCTGGTAGTGGAAAAAGTGGCGTATAAGTTTCAGGCACCTGATAAGGGAGATATTATTGTCTTCCAACCACCAGAAAAACTGAGAATTTTGGGTTACGAAAAAAATCAGGCTTTTATCAAAAGAGCGATCGCCAAGGAAGGAGAAATTGTTGCCGTTAAAGACGGTATTGTCTACGTGAACAATCAGCCTCTGACAGAAAAATATATTGCTGCTCCACCAGCCTACGATCTCATACCCGTTACCGTACCAGAAGGTAAGCTATTTGTCATGGGCGACAACCGCAACAATAGTAACGACTCACATGTTTGGGGATTTCTTCCAGCAGAAAATGTAATTGGTCACGCGGTGTTTCGCTTTTGGCCCCCAGAGCGTATTGGAACAGTGTGATAATTAATGATTAATAGTTACTCAC
>CAVRWR010000031.1:0-13459 GCA_963724445.1 uncultured cyanobacterium
CGTTGATTCAGAACGTCAGTGGTTTAAATCTAAAGTAGGCCTGGAGGTTGAAGAAACCGCCCGTGATATTTCATTTTGTGCTCATGCCATCTTGAGTAAAAACATGATGGTTGTCAAGGATGCACTTCGTGATGAACGCTTCATGAATAATCCTCTTGTCACCTGCGCTCCAGGCATTCGCTTTTATGCGGGTATGCCACTAGTTACTCCCCAGGGATACTCTGTTGGAACGCTCTGTGTAATCGACCGTCACCCCAGAAAAGATTTATCAGAGTCCCAGAAAAAAACCCTAGAAGCACTGGCTCGTCAGGTGGTTACGCAGCTAGAGCTACGACGAGTCTCTTCTCAACTAGCCGATGCTTTAGACAAGATCGAGATTATGGAGGGACTAATTCCAATTTGTTCTTACTGTAAAGGCATCCGTAATGACCAAGGCTATTGGTCAACTGTGGAGAAGTTTATACAGCAACATTCAGACGTAGAGTTTACTCATGGTGTTTGCGATCGCTGTATGCAAATACATTTTCCCAAGGTAGCTGAGGTTTTGCTACCCCAAACCAATCCAGATCTCGAATCTACTACAGATAGTGAATCTACGCCTCAGTAGAAGAAATAGACGTTGCTGAATTAAGGTTGCATTCAAGGACAAGTATCGTTAAGATTTGTAAAGTAATGTAATCCTTTATCCAACTATCTATTTACCAAGGGTGTGGTCAAAAGTCGTTGGTTCAAGTTACAAAAGCGATCACTAGTGGGGGGAGCTATGAGAGAATGATAATCAAAATATTTAACTTTTTCTCGACGGTGAACTACTACACCTTTTTTTTGGGAAGAGTTTGTCACTTTCTGGGCTGCTTCATTGAGACACATTGACATCACTTCGTGTCCTACTAACCGCAACAGTTTGGCTAATTCACCGTCTAGTTCTTTGACTTCCGACGATAAATTTTCTTCTCTTTCTTGAATTGCTTCAAACACCAATTGACTGACCTGTTGAATTATATCAGTATAATCTTCACTCATAGCCTCTTGTACCTCCTGAGTTCGCTCACTTCAAGACATTGCCACATTTGCGTCGCCTACAGTTTTCTTTGATGCAATTTGTGGTGGTCTCACTTCAATGATAATGATAATCAAGTTGAGAGAGTTAGTTACATGGCGATCGCCGTTTGCTACACCAACGACTTTTGACCGCCCCCGTATTAGCATACTTGTATACTCCCAGCTGTTTGAACACTCATCCCATGAGCGTGAGAATCACAATCCTTCGGGTCGAGAATGGTCGGTTATGATTACCGAAGGGCAAATGCAAGACCCACCTAGATTCTCTATAGAACCCATTTGAGATCTCTGTCTGTAACCATAAGCATCTTGGAAACACTGTCACATTAAATGTTTCAAAATAGCTGGTTTAAACCTTATTTTATCGTTCAATAAACCAAAACAAGGAACTCTGAAACAACTAATTTTTCGTGGAAAAAGATTCCAAATGGGTTCTATAGTAAAAAGTATTCATGTGGTTAAGACAACCTTTTGCTATGGCTACTCAAAACAACAATTCTTTTCATGACCTTACTGAATTGGCGCGGCAGACTTCGCAGATGATTTCAGACACGATAAAAAACGCCTCAACCACAGCAGGAGAAACGCTAGGTACGGCGTTGTATGAATTTGTAGAGCAAGGTACAGAAACAATCGGGACTGTCGTCACGCCGATCGCCACCCATCCATTCGTCAAATTCGCGACCCAAGTACCTGGTGTTAGTTGGTTGATGGCAGCACTAGGACAGGTAAATTTGGATACCGTGCAGGAAGAAGTTGAGTCCCTGCAACGCAATTATCCGCTAGATAGTGTTGAAGCATTGGCGCAACGAGTCATTGCAGATTCAGCCAGGAAAGCTGCTGGCATCGGCTTAGCAATGAATTTTGTACCCCCCTTAGCGCTGATGTTATTAGCAGTTGACCTGGGGGCAATCGCTGCACTGCAAGCGGAGATGATTTATCGTATTGCCGCGATCTATAATTTTTCGCTGACAGAGCCAGCCCGACGTGGTGAAGTGCTGACAATCTGGGGCTTGTCAACTGGTAGTTCCGGAGTGATGAAGGCAGGACTGAGCGTGATTGAGCTATTACCTGTCGTGGGTGCAGTGGTCGGCAGCGCGGGTAATGCGTCCATGCTATATGGTCTAGGTCAGGTTGCCTGTCGCTTTTATGAGGCAAAGGAGAGAGCAATGGTGGTGAAAGAAAGCGATCGGTAGTATTTTAACGAGAACGTACGTTAAATTCTATTTTATTTCGCTTGAACATCCTAGCTTCCGCTACTGTTGTCAGTATTATCATTATTACCACTGTGCGCCTGAGTCAATTGTCGCAGAGAACTACCAAGACTTCTAGGTTGAGGAAGGGTGGCTTAATAGGCAAATCTGAGATATAAGATTTTAATGTCCCCTATCTAGCTGAAAACCGCTGTATCTCCTTGAGCTGCGGGCCATCCTTCCCGTTGGCGAGTGCGATCACCGTCGGTTTCTTCTGTCTGATCGTGGAACAAGATTTGTTGAGTGGGGAAGGGTAAATCAATACCGGCAGCTACTAACTTGTTGTTTAATTGGGTTAAGACTCGATCTTGAGTATCTAAAGCATCGGCGCGACGAGGGGGGCTAATCCACCAACGAGCGCGGATATTAATCGTGCTACCTGCTAAATCTACTACTAATGCTTCTGGAGGTGGGTCTTGTAAAATATCTTGGGTATTATGCAGCACGTCTAAAATAATTTGTTTGGCTTCTGCGATATCGTCACCATAACCAATACCGATATCGTATTGTAAGCGACGTCGATCGAAAGCAGTGTTTACAGTTACCGAATTGATAAACAATTCTCCATTAGGAATGACAATACGACGACCATCATAGGTTCTAATTGTAGTGGCACGGGTTTGAATATTTTCTACTGTTCCCTCATAATCCTTAAAAACAATTTGATCGTCGTGGGTAAAAGGTTCGGTAATTAGAATTAAGATACCTGCTAAAAAGTTCTGGAGAATATCGCGGAAAGCAAAACCAACCGCTACCCCACTAACTCCTAACAGTTGGACTAAATCTCCCAGTTTGAAAGAAGGAATAACAATTGTCAGGGAGATAAACGCGCCGATCAAAATAATAAATCCTTGAGATAGTCTGGCGAGAACCAAACCTAGATTGCGAGACGCTTTACGCCTGGTTAAATTCTTAATTAATCTTCTGGAGAATTTGGCAACAAACCAGAAAACAATAAAGACAACAATGGCAATTAATAAACTAGGCAATAACTCGATCGTACCTTTGAACATTGCCATTAGCTGCTGAGTATCTGTTTGTATAGGCCTAAAAGAGTCCATAAATTTTTGATCTCATTATTTAGACATCAAGCTATCACAAAGGTATGACTAAATACATTAATTCTTAATTGGGCAGCCAGTTTATGCCATTGCAGTGATTCCCCAAATTTTTGTCTAAATAATAACAATTGATAGACAAGTTTTCTGGGATACTTAGGCTAAATTACGAATTTTCTGTAGCGCAACGGCAACCCAATTGGGCTGAAGTAAATCTTACAGTGAGAATGGCGTAACCCTGCGGACTGGTACTCAAATTAGTGCGCTCGATTGTTGTAAATAATTCTGCTTTTAGATAAATGCCTACAGTACTTCAACGGTTTAAAACTTGGATTTTTGACAGTCGCAGCTTTATATTTTCTTGGTACTCCAAAGACCGTAATCAATTACAAGAACCTGGAAAATCCTTAGTTGAGTTACCACCATTGCTTAGAGACAAGTTAATGGCAGCGATCGAGCAACTATCCGATAATCCTGCCGATACTGAAGCAATAGGCTCTTCTATCGATCGGGCTTTTGAACAATGGCGCGCTCACCCTCAAACTGCTGAAAACTCCATTGTCATCTTAACTAGTCCGGTTATGGTAGTATCGCGTATTATCATGACCTTTGTGGAAAACTGGTCAAAACAAAAGCAAGTATCGGTCAAAGTTTTACCTTGGAACGAGCGGCCAGCAGACCCAGATTCGATTCAATTAAAACTACAGCAATATTTAGAACGAGAAACTCAAGAAGTTGCTAATGAACAACCAGAAGTGATAGTTATTCCTAATCTGAGCTGGTGTTTTTTGCGCTCAATGGACGGTTTGGATGGTATTGATTATCTACAAAAGATGTTATTGCAGGACTCTTCGAGATTCTGGATTATCGCGACTGGTCAAGTTGCCTGGGACTATCTCAATTCCATATCTGACATCGAAGCTGATTGTGGTCGAATTAGTTCTCTACCAAAGCTTGAAAGCGACAGTCTGAGAGAGTGGCTTAAACCAATCCTATCAGAACTCAACATAACTTTTGCCGCTCCACGTCTGGAGTCAAGGATTTTAGAGGGTGATAAAGATGAAGAAGCTATCTACTTTGAAGATTTAACCTCAGTCTCAAAGGGGGTCAGCATTATTGCTTTACAAGCTTTTTTAGCTTCTATTAATTATCAACCTCCTGTCGAGGACAACAAAAACCAACAAGGTATCCTTCAAGCTCAAAGCCCCGAATTACCAAATTTGCCAAATTTAGGATCGGCAGCTCATTATCTTTTATATTTTTTACTTCTCCATGGAGATCTAACTTTGTCTGCCTTGGCATACAGTATTGGGGATAAAGAATCCTTAGTCAGAAAACGGATTAAATTTTTGCGTCAGGAGGGATTAGTCGAATCAACTGGTGCAGTTTTAAAGGTTAATCCCATTTACTATCCCCAATTAAAACAAGAATTAATCATCAACAATTTTACTATCTAACCATGTATAAATATTTTAATTTGTATGTCCTGGCTCAATCTGCTGGTGATGCTGCCCAGGAGACTGCGACAGAAACTAAGGATATTGTCTCTAAGATTACTTCAGGGAAAGTTGGTCAGGCTATATTGATCTTGTTGACTACTTATTTGATTTTAAAGATATTAGATAAGTTGGTTATTTGGCTGTCGGAAAAGATTGCGAAAGGATGGCGCTTAAGGGTCAAACAATTTTTACCCTTCTCGCGCATGGTAGTATTAACCACTGCTACGGTAGTTTTAATGAACTTATTTCTGAACTTGTCAAAAGACAATGTTTTAGCCGTAACAGGTACTGTGGCAGTAGCCTTAGGCTTTGCTTTTAAGGATTATGCTAGTTCAATTATTGCCGGTATCGTCAATATCTTTGAAGGTTCTTATCGCGTGGGCGATCGCGTTAAAATTGGCGAGGATTATGGAGAGGTAGTTAATTATGGAGTCAGGGGGATTCGCATCGAGACGCCTAATGATAATGCTATTACTATTCCTCACAATAAAATTTGGACAGAATCTGTCTCTAATTCCAATACGGGAAAATTAGAAGCACAGGTTATAACTGAATTTTACTTGGCTCATGAGGTAGATCCGGAACTAGTTACCAAAATCTTGTATCGGGCGGCCCATACGAGTAGGTATACACACTTAGAACTGCCTATTGTTGTGGCAACAGCCGAAACTCCCTATGGAACTCACTTCAAGCTAAAAAGCTATCCTTTAGATGCAAGAGATGAGTTTACTTATCAAACTGACCTAACTAACAAAGCCAAACAAGCCTTTGCTAAATACAACCTGGCTTATCCCCGGTTACTAGACTTAGAGCAGAAATCTACTGCATCAAAACAATAGGGGCATTCTCTCAAAAAGGCCTTTGTTTAACTCTTCTGCTACCCAAACCCAGGACTGGAATAAATCATGAAATTGGGCTGGTCAATGCCCAAGCATAAGTGACGAGCACCAAAACAACCAAACCAACAACAGTTTCTTTCTGTGTCATCATCCAATGTTGGCAGCCTCGCCAAAAATAGGTAAAAGTAGCGCGACGTTTAATAGCCAGTTCTGCCATCAAATCAGCTACTCTAGCATCTACTTGCTCTAGGGGAATTTCACCTTGCTGATAGGCAACTTCTAGTTCATCTAGCTGGCGCCAGTATTCTTTTGTTGCTTGAAGAAGATTAGGAAACATTAACTAAAACTGAAAATTGTAATTCGGATTTACGGCGGCTTGGTCGCATTAGCAACTGACCGCCTAGAACACTACTGTCAGAAACTTGGCTCTGGCAGCAGTAGTTACTCGTTGACTACAGCAGACCCAACTGAGACAGAATGCCTTGACCAGTCAACAATTCGGTAGCGACGCCAATAACGAAGCCGAGCATGGCCAGGCGACCGTTCCAGTTCTCAGCAAATTTGCTAAAGCCGAATTTAGATTCTTGATTTTCCATGAGATTCATCCTTGGTAATTTTAATCGGAGTTTTTGTAGAGATTGATTACATGCATCATGAAGAATTATGACGATGGATGCATTCAGGTTGCCAATTAATCATTAAAAGACAGAATTAATTGGGCTTGTTCCTAGATTTAGACAACTACAGCCTAGTTTCCTTCAAGGGGAAAACTATTGGCCTGCCAAGCACCCAAACCACCTCTAAGTTCAGCCACATTTTGATAGCCAGCAGTACGGAGTTGAGCGGCTGCATCAGCAGTTTGCTCATCAGTAGAGCCATAGACATAGAGATCGCGCTCTAGTTCGAGATTATTTAAAGCACGATTAACTAATTCATTCATCGGCAGCGAAACAGCTCCCGAGATATGGCTACTGTTGAAAGTCTCTCGATCTCTAATATCAATGATGGTCAGAGCTGGTTCTCCCCAATCAAGGCGTTTTTTTAAGTCATAGACGAGGGATTGAGCCTTGAGAGGTTCTGGGATGATGCTAGAAGAATTACTCATGATTTGTGTTGATGAAATTACTAAACTGCACTTACTTGATATATTGTAACAATTATTTAAATTTTGTTAATTCTTGTTAAGAACGCGTGACAAAATATCAAGTTGTATTGTGGATATGCTGATAATATGGTTTCAGTGTTAAATTTAAGCTGAGAAACCCAGAGGGGTAGTAGTCTCAGCTATTTGTAAAAACGCTCTATATTGAAAGACAAACTCGCCATAATCAGCTAGGTTATCTAACCCCAAAACCGTTAGGTAGATTTCAGCAAATAACCACACTATGATTTTGAGAACTAGCTGTGACCACTTGACTTTCATAATTGTGTCTTTAAATAAATAGTTAGCAATCACTCAACTCATGCCACAGAGCTGGAAGTTAATGCTTGTGTGATATTGACTTCAAACAAGTCCTTCTAGAGTTGCACCGACAACTCGATAATCAGAATCCTGTCGCAAATTTACGAGAGCAACCTGTGCCCTTGGGTCTTCAAAATTTCTCAAGACTCTGGCTACTTGGGTGCGAATTTCTCCTTCCTCTGATTTAGCTGCTGAGAGAAGTAGCTCTAAAGCTAAATCTTCTTGCGGTGTTTTGGCTAATTCTCCTAAACTGGCGAGGGCTATTTCTCTGACCACTGGATCGTCTCCTCTGAGTCCTAAAACCGATAATTCTAGGAGAATTTCAGGATTTTGTCTTAAATCGATAGCGGCCAAAATGCTATATCTTACTAGCCAATTAGAGTCTTGTTGGAATAATTCCACCAGATGGGGGATTGCACCCTCACCATATTTAGCCAGAGAATTGGCGGCTTCGGCTCTGACGTTATAATCGCGGTCGTGCTCAATCAAATCCAGCAACAATTCAAAGCCTTCATCTGTGCGTTTAAATCCCAAACCTGTGGCCACAAAGGAACGAATTACAAATTCTTGGTCACACATTCTTCTCTTCAATAGTGGGACAACAAGATTAGGTTCATAATTCCTTAACTCGGTAATCGCTTTCATTCGATTTTGAGGATTAGGGCTATCGATATAGGTTTCAATCTGATGTAGTTCCATAAAAATATCTCAATGTATAGGTTGTTTAGATTGATTGATTAGTTTGTTTGTTAACTTTTTAAGAGACCAAGATGGTTAAATCGTTGTCAGTTTTCGGCAACAAACCCGATTACCAGACCAATAGCTTCATTAGAATTTCCTAGTTAAGACTTTATACAGACACAGGGATTGGGCTACTAATACCCCAATAATCCTGTAATAACTCCTGGTATAAGTTATCTTTGAGCATCATTCGTCGATAAAGCTCAATCGACAGACCCTGTGCTTCTTCAAGGGGAAGAGTCTGTACTTGATCGGCAAATGTTCTTAAATTGAATTTTTGTTCTAGAGATAGTTGCTCGGAATCTTTCATGGCTAACTTACGACCCCTGGTATAAGAAATTTTTTAGTCATTTGTAAATTATGTTAATTATTATTAAGATGAAATGCAATGACTTGACACGAGGATAGAAGTGGTAAAATCCGTATTGTTAGGGCAAAACCCGATTATTCTCTACTTCTATCCTCAAGACAATACTCTCGGAAGCACTGCTGAGTCTTTTGCCTTCAGAGATAGCTACGAAATCTTCCAGGAAGCGGAATTAGACATGTTCAATAGTCTCACCTAATGAAAATTACTAGAATTGTTGATAGCTCTAGCTTTTAAAACTGAGGCTTTTCGCCAGTTTTTAGGTGAGTTAATAAGACCTGACCCGCGAATGCATCATCCCATAAATGTGCAATGCTCCCATTGTTAAGAACAACGTAGTAAAAACCGTAATAATAAGTAACCCAAGTCATAGGGTTGGCATAGCAAATATACAATAAACCCCCTCAAGAGAAAAAATTGGGCGTTGGTGAATGAGCAGTTGATAATGAACTTCAAAGCTTGAAATTCCTACCAGCCCAACTTCGGGCATCAGCAATAGCTAAGTTTTAGCTTCTTGCCTAATATTGGCAATGACACGCAGACTCTTTCTCATCCTGTTGCACATAAATTGGCCAATGGAACCAGGCATAATAAATATTGTTACGCACCGCTGCTCCCAAGTACTGTCCCTTGATGGCTTCATCTGAGGATACGCCAAAACTGGCAGCCACCAAATCCGTACAACTAGACAGCCCGATTCCCTGTCCACCCCGCGTATAACCACCCTGAAAGAGGCTGTGTAGTTCATCCCCTAATGTTTCTTGCAACCAAGCGTTTTGAGTGGGAGTCAGCTCATTTTCTACCACCCAACGAGCAAGCAAATTGTTGATGGGAATCACCATCAGGCGCACATGCTTCCCCGCCGAGAAACGGATGGCATTGTTGATGTAGTTATACAGAATGCGGTCAACAGCTGAGCTTTCCAGACAACGGTTGGTAATGTAGCACTCAAAGTCAGACTGCGCCAAGACCTGGACGCGCTTGGAGCCCATCTCGACTGTCAATTCATGCCACTTGTCTACAAACTCACCGATGCTGTGCAATTTCAGGCTTTCATCAGCGGCCCGTATAGCCACATCTAAATCGGGAAGGATATTGCGCATCATCTTAGCATGGTCACGAGCCATGAAAACGGCTTTGCGTACCCAGTTATCATCTTCTGGCAACCGAGGAATCAGTTTGGCGTAACCAGCCAACGAGCTTAGGGCACCCCCACGAAGATCGTGACACGCCTTGCGCAACTCTGGTGGGGGGTTATCCAGGGTGTAGGTTGGCTACTCCAATGGCTCTCGCCCCCATAAGAAACTCTGTGGTGCAAAACTGCTTCAGATGAGCGCGCAAGAGTTGGTAATTGGGACTCTCGCCCATGTACAACCAGAGATCGTAGATCCCTTTTAGGGATTGGTAGAGCCGGAGTACCAGCGAGACATCTTCAGGAGCCAGGTCATTTAGGGAGACACTGAACCCGCCACCATCATAACGCTCTTGGCGATTGATTTTTAGGTTGGTGGAAGCCAAATTGAGGTAAATTTCTTGGTTCTGCATGGGCTCAATCTTTATACCAATTTTTCTTGAATTATACGTGCCTAGCGGTGTTTTTTGTTCCATTGCTATCGGACCGCTGGGCGCGTTCTTCCAGACAAAACCCAAATTTTTAAATAAATTGCTTTTTGAACAATATCAATGAGATTTTCTCTCTGAGATTAGCTCTAGTAGTTCTTGTTTTAACTTGATAACTTGCTTTCTCTTTTTAGTTAATCTAGGTATTCTTAAAACCAGAAACTGGTAGATTTGTAGGTCGATTTATTCTGATATTAGCCTAGTAAATGTCTTTTAATATAGGCACTCCGAGCTGGAAATAGCTTTAGATAAGTAATAAACAAGCGGGGGTTTGCTGTGTCTTTTTGACTACTATTTAGTAATTTAATAAGCTACAATCATAGTAATAGTAAACCCGTAAATACATCAAGATGAAACTCAAAACAATACCCAAACAAGTGAGGATTCCTACTAATAAAATTACTCTCTTAGAGAGGATAGCAATTGAAGAAGATAAAACTTCTTGCCAAGTAATTAGAGATGCTATTAATGCTCATATTAAGAAGTACCCAAATCTACTTTTCAAATGTTAGTAGTTTGTCGATATATCTAAAAGATTAAACTTAAAAACCGCCTCGGGGTAATTGAGACGGCTTGATTAAAAATAGTATTTAAATAAATTAATTATATGTCTATTATAACACAGAGTAAGAGCAAGAAACGACAAAAGCCCAAGAGTTATATAAAACATCACTATAGAGTCTTAAAATTACAATACGAATATATAGCAAATTTATTGTGGTGGGCTAAAGAAGATAGTTTAAGATTTGTGGCACATATTATCAGTTGCCAGTTGTATAAATACCAAGATGGTGAAGAAGGATATGTACCTATTCCTTTTGAGGTACGTAAAAGATTTTGTAAAGAAGCTGAAGTTCAAAGTTTAGTTAAAAATGGAATAGTAGAAAAACTAATTATTGATAAACTTAGTGGAAAATATTACTCAGTTGAGCATGGGATATGCACAAGTTATAGAGTTAGAGAAGATGTTATAGAAAAGTTTGTAGAGTTAGAAGATAAACTTAGTGCTGTTGAATATATAGTAGCCCCAAAAGTTAATTTGTTTACTGGTAAAAGATGTAGAGCAATTAATAAAAGCAAATTAGTAAATGAAAATAATCATAGATATCCTGAGCTAATTGTTAAAGCCATTAAACATATTGAGAACTGCATTATCGAACTAGCTCCTGTAGAAGAACATATTAATAATTTAAAGCTCAATATGTTAAGTGAAGAGTTTAGGTTTGGTAAAGAAAGTAAAGAATATAAAAAGGCAAGAGGTCAATATTACAATGACAATGCCTGTCTCAAGAATGCTCTCAATCAAAATGCCGAAGAAATATTACCAGGATTTTATTCATTCATTCCAAATTACTCAGTATCAGATACAGGGAGGATACATACATTTATGCAAAATGCTAGTAGAGAAATGAAAGACGCAGCTTTTAAGAATGTTAAGAACTTAAGGAACTATGACTTACGCAGTAGCCAAGCTATAGGTCTGATCCAACAGTTTGAAATAGCTGGTCTTGATACTACTTGGTTGGAGAACTATAAGAACGATAAGAATGCTAAGTACAACTATGCTGCTCAAATTGGCATTAGTGTCGATACTTGGAAGAAGTGTTTGTGTGCTTTGCTCATGGGCGGATATGTTCCCAAGAAGTATTCTGAGAATAGTCAAGCTGATATCCTGCGGTATTTAATGGAAGAAGCCGAGGGAGATTTCGATTTGACTGTAGATTACCTAAGTAAGTTTAGTGAAGCCGTAGCACCCCTTAAAGTTGAGCTGGATAAATGGCACGAATGGCTGTTAAGTACCTATGTTAAAAAGATTGGTAATTACGCAGCAGGTAAGTTATATCTGACTAATCCTACTGGTACTAAGTTATGTATTAATGATCTTCCAAAAGGTAAGGATATCTGGCAACGTAAAGCTCGTATAGCGGCATTTGTTCTTCAAGGTCAAGAAGCTGCCTTTGTTCATCATTTAACTACGTTATCACTGCAATACGAATATAAGGTTCTCCAAAATGAACATGATGGATTGATTACGGTTGGAGAAGTACCAAACTCAGCAGTACAACAAGCAGCAATAGCAGCAGGAATGAAGTATGCAGTGCTAGATGAGAAATCATTCACCTGACCACCCCTCCTCTCAATCGCTCAAATCAAGCGGAAATCCAAACCACCAGGAGGAGCAGCAGGCACAACGAGGCAACAGGCACACAGAGGACCAAGAGGAGAAGACAAGAGGCAGGAGAACAAGACACAGGGTTAAGTAGTTCAAATATAGGTAGCAAATACACCTCTAAGCATTATGTAGTATAGCTTATAGCTCGTGTCAAAAATCTAGCTCGAGTACCTCAAACCCGCATTCTTTCGTAGACTGAAAGCCTCATTATTCCGTAGCCAACAAATTGCTATAACCCCCATGATTCTATGGAAAAATAGCAGCCCTATAAATGAAACGTCCAATTTCCTTGTTCATTTTGATACAAGATATACTCGCCATCACTTAACTGAAAACTGGCTTGTGTTCCATCTTCACTTAACTCTGGCTTGACCTGAGATGCCTCTTTTAAACCAGTAATTACCTGGGTGCCCCATTGTTCTCGAAACAAAGAAACTAATTTATCCCTATCTGAGGGTGATTTAAATTTATGCTGTTCTCCATAATATTCGTCAACATATTCCTCCCAGTTCCCAGCTTCTGCGGCTTCAAGCATTGCCGATAAGGTCGCTGTTGGCAATGTTGTTTGACTTTCACTCTGGGAACAACCAAACCCCAGTGAGATTGAAATTACTACAAATAGTAAGACAAAGAACTGTTTTAAGACTGTTTTCATAACATTCTTCTGGGTTGGGAAACGATACTATGGTTATTCAAAAGTAGCCCTGCTTTTCCAGTTAGGCAAGTGTTTCTCCATTTATGGTTTCTACAAACTCACCATAACCCCTTCATCCCATTCTCTATATAGATGAAGGGATTTTTGTATCTCTACACAACTAAAACAAATGAAAGGAATACTATCAATCTTAGTAGCCACCCTACTCTTCATTGTTGGCTACATTAACCCTCTGATCCTCATTTACGGGGGTCTAACTCTTTGTACATTAGATTATATCTTCAGCGAACAAAGACGTTTTGAAGCTGAATTATCTGGCTCTTTAGAGTATTTAAAACTCAGGTATCCAAATATAGAAAATAGCGGTTTATCCACGCCTTAAAACTGTATCCAACGAGAGTAAGACGACTTAAAGAAATAGCCCTGTCATGAATTTGATGGGGTTTTTAATTGTTTGCACACATGACTAAAACATCAACAACCATGACTAAATCATACAGAAAAGTATACAAACCAGACAAAGATGATAGGCCAGACTTAGTATCTATTGGCTGTGAAATTGCTACTAGAGCTATGGAGGAATACGAGTATGGTCATCTAGTACCTATGAAAACCCAGATTGTATTTCTAGATGTGCCTAGAGACATTGTTTTTACTAAGAAAGGAGGCTGTGACTATAACACTATTGCTGCATTGCTACAAAAGCAAGGTTATCCACGCGCTATGTGGT
>CAVRWR010000032.1:0-23711 GCA_963724445.1 uncultured cyanobacterium
ATGAATTAATGTGGAGTCAGTTTCCCAGACCTTCTTTCTGCCTCCCCCAATTTTTCTAATTCTTGTTGGACTATCTGAGTTCTCAGTGATTTGAGACAAGTTTGGCCAAGGTGTTTGTAGCTCTTTTATTCCATTTCTAATGGTTTTTGGAGATAACCCCGTAGCAAAAGAAACTGTTCTAACTCCTCCTTTTCCCAGAGTTGCTGCTTCCGATGCCGCCCATATGCGAAGCGGCTACGTCCCAGAAGTGGGATATCCTTTAGGATAATCGTCTTAGCTTCTCATTCATATAAGGCATTTCTTGCTTCAAACTTAGTTCTCAGCGACTCAATAATTGACATTTCAACTACTTGACTAACTCTGATTCCATTTTCTCATTTCTTGTTTTTGAAGATTAACTTATTTTTGCGCGATGCCTAAGCATACATCTGCCATTACAATGTCGCGTCCATCGTTAAGGTGTCTTTGAATGAGATGCAGGTGCTGGCATCGGGCAAAATCAGGTGGCGAACCCTTCATAAAATCGTCGAATACTGGAACCCCATTACGAATATGCTCGTCCAGGCAAGTCGATTTACAGACGCAGGAAGACCAATTACAAATGTGACTTTTGGCATATGATTTCACTGATATCTTTCTGCACTATTGCCACCAGAACTAAGCAAGCCAATAGATTTATTTATTGTATTAAAAAGGACATCGATTTTGGGCAAAATCCCAAGTGATGAAGCAATGAATTTGTCAAAAAGTGGCTACAGCGATCGCTTTTATATCTGCAAGCCTTAATAGGTTAGGGTTGATTTTTCTCCTTCACCCCTTATCCTTTTACCCCACTACCAACATCTGTTAGCACAATATACTTTTGCAGAAGCAGAAATAATAATAGAATCGGCGCGATAGAAATTACTGAACCTGCTGCTACCAGTCTCCAGTCGAGAGAAAAAGAGTCCGCTAAATTAGCCACCGCTAAAGGTAGAGTGTAGTAGTCTGGGTCGTCAAGCACAATTAGGGGCCATAAAAAGTCACTCCAAGAGCCAATAAAGATAAAAATAGTGAGGGTAAACAATGCTGGACGAATAGCGGGAAGCATAATGTTCCACCAAATCCCAAGTTCAGAACAACCGTCAATTCGAGCAGCTTCTTCTAATTCCAAAGGGACAGCTTTTAGTGCCTGTCTTAACAAGAAAATACCAAACGCCGAAGTAAGATTAGGCAGCACAATTCCTAGGTAAGTATTTCTCAAACCCAGATTTACCGCCAAAATATATAGGGGAATCATCACGATCTGAAACGGAATCATAATAGTCGCTAAAACTAGGGCAAAAATAAATTCTCGACCGCGAAAATCAAGACGAGCCAAAGGATATGCCGCTAAAGAACATAGCAGTAGATTCAAGCCGACGGCAATTAAAGCCACGATCGCACTATTGAGCAGATATCGTCCAAAAGGGTAAGCATCCCATACCGCGACAAAATTAGCAAAAGTAGGCTGACTGGGAAAGATCTGAGGTGGAAAGGTAAAAATGTCTTCCCCAGCGGATTTAAACGAAGTACCGATTAGCCATAGTAGAGGAAAAAGCATCAACAAGGCGATCGCCCACAGCAATAAATATGTGACCATAACCTTTACTACTGATTTTTGCCGAATTGCCATTGCTGCTACCTAAACCTAAATCATGGTCTAGTCTAGCTCTAAACACTATTTATGCAATATCTTTACTAACCGTTGTGGATTTTTTAGATGTTTCAATTATAAATCGTCTGAAAATCAAGATGATTTACTCAAACAGCGATCGCCCTACTTTCCATCAATCCTCAACGATTTAACGCTAAAATACTCTTTGCGGAATTATAGATAAAACATAAATAAAGGCAGAAATGCGCGTCTCTCTAAACTGGCTAAAAGAATTTATAGATATCGATATGTCTCCCGAAGAGTTGGGGAGAGTGCTGACTATAGCAGGATTTGAACTAGAAGAATTAATCGATCTGAGGCAGAATGCTGACGGGGTAGTCGTTGGTAAAGTGTTGGAAAAAGATCGACATCCTAATGCTGATAAACTCAGCGTTTGTAAGGTAGATATCGGTGCAGACGAACCTTTGAGTATTGTGTGCGGTGCGTCTAACGTGCGGGCGGATATTTTTGTTCCCGTAGCTACGGTAGGGACATATTTACCTGCTATTGATTTGAAACTCAAGCCGACAAAACTGCGGGGGGAACCTTCGGCGGGGATGATTTGTTCTTTGACGGAGTTGGGTTTAGAGAAAGAGTCTGACGGAATATATATATTTGAGGAAGATAATATTAAGCCTGGGGATGATGTGCGTCCTTTATTGGGTTTAGATGATGTAATTCTGGATCTTGCTACTACGGCTAATCGCGCTGATGCTTTAAGTATGGTGGGTATTGCGAGGGAAGTTGCGGCATTAACTGGCGCAGAGGTTAGATTACCTGAAGTCAAGGAACAGGATATTGCGTCTAATAGTTTCTTGACAATTGATATTCAAGATCCAGCAGCCTGCATGGCATATATCGGTACGGTAATTGAGGGAGTAAAGATAGAATCTTCCCCCGATTGGTTGAAGTGGCGACTCGAAGCAGCAGGTACGCGCCCAATAAATAATGTAGTAGATATTACTAACTATATTCTATTAGAATGGGGACAACCACTACACGCATTCGATCGCGAGAAGTTACAACGAGTTGCAGGGAGTAATGATTTAACTATCGGGGTGCGTTTGGCACAAGACAATGAGAAGTTAAAAACCCTTGATGAACAAGAGCGAAATTTAGCGACTCAGAATTTATTAATTACCGCTAATGACAAGCCTGTAGCTTTGGGAGGAGTCATGGGCGGTGAAGAGACAGAAGTTGATGAGAATACTAGTAATATAGTTCTAGAAGCAGCACTATTCGATCCTGTGGTTATCCGTCGCTCATCCCGCGCTCAAAGTCTCCGCAGTGAAGCCTCTACCCGTTATGAACGGGGTGTAAACCAAGTAGAATTGGAGTCTGCCTGTACAAGAGCGATCGCATTATTGCAAGAGTTAGCTAGCGGTACTCCTGTCGCTCAAGCTATGGCAGATAATCGGCTTGATTTTTCTAGTTTGAAGCCAATTGAATTGCGGCTAGGTCGAATTAATCATTTGTTAGGTCAGGTTAAACAAGAAAATGGTATAGGCTATATCGAAGCATCTGAGGTGGAATCTATCTTAGGTGCATTAGGTTGTAAATTGGAGCTAGTGCAGGGTAAAGCAGATACTTGGTCGGTAAAAGTTCCTCCCTATCGTTACCGCGATTTGGAACGGGAAATTGATTTGATTGAAGAGGTTGCTCGTCTTTATGGTTACGATCGCTTTTGCGACACTCTCCCTGCTAAAACTGAACCAGGGCGTTTATCTCCTGAATATGCCATCAAAAACAAACTCCGCGCTGTGTTAAGAGGAGTGGGCTTAACGGAAGTAGTGCAGTACTCTTTGGTTAAACCGACAGGAAAAGAAGTCACCCTGGCTAATCCTTTGTTTGCCGAATATTCGGCACTACGAAGTGAACTATTTTCTGGTCTATTAGATTCCTTCGTTTATAACCAGTCTCAGGGTAACGGTGCGCTAAACGCTTTTGAAATTGAGCGAGTATTCTATCTGAAAGATAAAAAATTAACAGAAAAAGATTCCGTAGCGGGAATTATGGGCGGTAATATTACTTCTCAGGGAATGTGGGTAAACGGTGGCAAAGGTATACCTATGACTTGGTATGATGCTAAAGGAGTCTTAGAAAGTAGCTTTAGCAACCTGGGTATCAGCGTTGAATATCGTCCAGAAAGCAAAGAAACCAGACTACATCCAGGACGTACTGCTGCACTGTGGCTACAGGGTAAACCCCTAGGTGTCTTTGGGCAAATTCATCCTCAACTAGCCCAAGCAAGGGATCTGCCTAACGAAGTGTATCTCTTTGAATTAGACTTCACTCTTCTGGCGACTGCCTTGAATCGAGATTCTTTGACTACGCCCAAGTTTAAGACTTATTCTAGCTATCCAGGTTCAGATCGAGACTTGGCTTTCTTCGCACCTTTAGATTTATCTGTTGATGCTATTATCAAGGCAATTAATCAAGCCGGTGGTAAATTATTGCAGAAAGTAGAAGTGTTTGATGAATATAAAGGCAAAAACGTGCCTGAAGGACAACGGAGTTTAGCCTTTAACTTAGTTTATCAAGCAGGCGATCGCACTTTAACCGACAAAGATGTCGATCCTGTGCATCAACAGGTTCGCGATACTCTAGTTAAGAAGTTTGATGTAACATTGCGAAGTTAGTTTTTAAGCTATCAGCTATTAGCTCTTAGCTTGCTGTCTGACTTTAAACTTATACATTTCAATTAAGCCTCGATTGGAAACTTTTAAAAGTTTAGGTATACATTCTTCCCAAATCATTTCGCCACGATAAAAGAAATTAATTCTAGTTGAGTTGTGAGGAATATTATAGGCGATCGCTCTAAAAAAATTAATTTGTGCTAATTTATTCCTCATTGCCAAATCTAGAGGAAATAAATTAACTGCTATTAATCTTTCTTTTTGAAATTCAGTAGGATACCATTCTTCTTTAAAAGCTCTTACTAAAGTTTCATTTGGATCGGGAAGATTATGATTACGATATTCTAAACTAAGAAACCAGCCAATAAAAGCCTGTATTCTACTTTCTAGGTCTTGAGGGCAATTTTCAATTAGGCTGCATATCTCTTCATCAAAATAAACGCTATATTTTTGGAGGATTGGTTGATATCTACGTACAATTTCTTCTTCTGCCCATGATAATTCCATAGCCCATAGCATTCTAGTAATGTCCTCCTTCTTTATGCGATCGCGATAATTAAATGATCCACAATAATTTATCTCTTCTATCCCAACAATATTATTATCCCAATAATACTGCGCTTTTCAAATGAGTAGAGTACAATAATAAAATTCAAAAAAGCTACGAGCCAACAAATTATAAACGTAGTCTATTTAACCGACAAAGATGTCGATCCAGTTCATCAACAGGTTCGCAATACTTTAGTTAAGAAGTTTAATGTGACGTTGCGGAGCTAAAGCTAGCTACTATTCGTAATTTTACCGACAGCTAATAACCAATTGATTTTAAAAGATAGAGATATTACGGGTATAGCATTTTGTTAATCAGATTAAAATGCAATCAATATATATTGAACATTTTATAGATCTATTGATGATTAATGATGTTAGCTGAAACAAAAACAATAAACAGTTTAGGAAACAACTTAGACAATCATCACTATCTCAAACAAAAGTATCCAGGGAGACATAATCATTTCAGTCTTAAAGATTTCTTTTCTTTTCGGACTAATACTGGCACTATTACTGACTGGAATGATTCCCGTAATATCTTAGTTAGCGAAAACTTTATCATTGGTTTAATTGCTGGCTTAGAGGAAGAAGTTGGCGATGCGTCTGGAGTAGTGATGTATAACATCGGTCAACAGTGGGGACAGGAAGATGCACAATTCTTTCGTAGTTGGTTCCTCAAAGAATACGGCTACGAAGATTTTAGCAAGCTGAATCTCATGTATGTGCTAGAAGCCTGGTGGTGGCCCTTTATCAGCCAAGGTTGGGGTAATTGGGAGGTAGACATGAGCGATCAAAAAAATGGTTTTATGTTTATCAATATTTTTGATTCTGCTGTTGCCCGAACTTTAGGCGATGTTGGGAAACCTGTCTGTCATATTTATGCAGGTTTATTTGCAGGATTTTTTAGTAATCTGATCGCAAAAGAGCTTGGCTGTATTGAAATTCAATGCTATGCCATGGGTGAAACCTACTGCAAATTTTTATTGGGCAAAAAAGACCGCATTGATGCTGCATCTTTCTGGCATAACGAGGGAGCGACTGCACGAGATATTGAAAAGAAACTACATAACGGAGAATACCTTAAGTGAGCATTAAAACCGTTTGGAAATGCTTATCTGTTGAGGAATTTATTGGTCAATGTAACTGGGAAAATATTTCTTTAGCAGAATCAGCTAATTCGGTAATTCAACAGCAGAAATCTTTGGTATCTTGGCAATGTTTAACTGCCCAAGATTTTTTTAGTCTGAACAATTGGTCGGGTCAAAGAATTTTTGTCAATTCTTCTCAGCAGCAAGATATTAGTAAAGCGAGCCTAATCTTCGATCTAACTTCCAACCCAGATCAATTCTGGCAGTGTTTTAACTGGACGGAACAGCAGAATTCATCATCGGAAGAGCTAATTGATGACGTAATTGAAGAAGCCCAAAAGCTGGTTAACGTTGTCGAAGAATTTACTCTTAATGATTTATCACAATTATTCTAATGATTACCAATATAGATTCACTTTTGTATCAATCTGAAGAAAAATATCTAGGACAACAAGACTTGGCTATGTTTAAAAGCCAGATTTTTTCTTTGGAAAAGCGACTACGAACCTATGAAATTTTACGGAATAAAGAAACAGATATTTTTCAGTATGTAGCCAACCATTTAGCTAATAATTTTCCCAATGAGCCAGAAAGCAAAATTGAGCGTGCTTTAAAACACTGGTTAACAATCGCTCGCTACTGTGGCATGGCAATGTTGTCTGATAATCCGACCTATCTTACACAGAGAGTTTTAGAATGGTTACCCGAACAAATTGAAGCTCACCAACTGAAAGATATAGAACGAAGCTTATCTTCATTTTTGCAGAAACGGCTGCAAAAGATTTTTACTCCTGAGCAATTTTCTCTGCTTCAGCCGTATCTAGAACAGGCTCAAAATGCTCTGTTGAAGTAAGAGAATTTTATTTATTTTTACTTATTTATTTTGCTTCTGTTAACCAGAGCTGTTGCTTAATCATGATTAATGTTGCTGATTTAATTGCCGAATCTTCTTTACCAGGTAACTATTTTGCCCCTGATGCTTATGTGCAAGGAGATTTTGAATCTGGACTCATTGAGAATCGTCAAGGTAATCGTTTGCTTGCTTTGCCAGACACTCTAATGAAGGGAATTTATAATGGTTTGGCTTCTGAAGTTGGCTCGGCAGCAGGGATTGTTTTATTCAACTGTGGCAGTAAATGGGGCAAAAGCTTTTTTCGACGATTTAGTGAAGAGTTGAATCAGTTCTATCAAAAACCGATCGCGGAAATGGAAATGATCGAGCTGGTACAGTGCTTAAAGCAATGCTGGAAGGCACATGGATGGGGCATTATTGAACCAAATTTTGACTTCTATGCCCAGGGTTTGCTTGAGGTACAGATAACCCACTCTGCTTTCGCCCAGGCAGTTAAGTCGCCCCAAGAGCCTAGCTGTTATATAGAGGCTGGTTTGTTAAGCGCTTTTTTTTCAGAGCTATCGGGAACAAAGCTACATTGTGTTCAGACTTCGTGTGAATCTCTGGGGGCGAGTTCTAACTTATTTATTTTGGGTTTGGCAAAAAGGCTAGAGGCAGCAGAAAAAATGGTCGAGCAGAAGAAAAACCATGCCGTAATCATGCAAAGTCTGAGTAAAGAATATTTAACTTTTAAAGGAGCATAATCATGGCTAAAACTGTTCGACTCGATCCTCTGGGGAAGCAAACGGCGATCGCAACTAATACAAATCTTTTATCTGTGCTGTTAGCCAACGATCTAAATGTTGCTCAGGAATGTGGTGGTCGAGGTATTTGCGCCACCTGTCATGTATATGTCAAGGAGGGTGAAGAGAGCGTTTCACCGATGACTCGCCGAGAACAGCGCACTTTGGGGGTAATTACTAGCTGCCGTAATGACTCCCGCTTGGCTTGTCAAACCAAGGTAATCGGTGAAGGAGTAGTAGTTGAGCTTCCTGCTGGGATGTACATCAGTCGTGATGATAATGTGGAAGATTTGATTGGTCGCCGAGCGCAAGCAGATATTCTCCATCCTCTATCTGGTCAAGTGCTGGTAGAAGAGGGCAAATTAATTACTCGCTCTATGATCGCTCAACTGCAAACAACTCAGGAGCAGGTAAGTAAGTTTTTCAGTCAAAGTCAGGCAATTTAGGTAAACAAGATTATGTTAAAGAAATTAGAACAGTTGAGTGTATCGGCAGAGGGTCGATACGCTACAGACAAAGAACTACAGTTTATTAGAGATTATCTACCCTCGATTGATTTGCGGCTGAGTGCGTATGAAAAAATCCGCGATGCTGAAGATGAAATTATTGAGCAACTAGAAGTAAAGATGCGCCAAAAGCAACCTGATATTTTTCAAGTTTCCTCTGGGGAGGTGAGTCCTTTATATCAAAGGGATACGAGAATAGTTCTCCGTAGTGCGATCGCGGCGATGTTGATTGATGATTTGGATCGTCTACAGGAAGGAATTCTATTATGGCAAAGAACAATTACCAAAGCTTTTAAAGTCAAACATATTGCCGCTATGGCTCATGCAACTATGCCTGAAATTATTGAACAGTTTTTGACTCCCGAAGAATTTGCTTTAGTTAAACCAGCATTGCAGCTAAATCAAGCAGTATTGGCTGGTTGATAGTTGACAATGACAAGGTTGGACAAGATTATTCATTTTTATTTTTAAGCGATTAGTTTTACTATTTAAACAGATTAAACAGATATGAAATCATCTACTTCCAATAAACTTTACTGGTTAGAAGTCGCAGAAATTACGGCTGTAGTTGGCTCGATAGGTGGTTCTGTAGTTGGTGTACTCCTGAAACAATTTCTTTGGGCAACTATTCCCCTTTCGGCTTCTGCTGGATTTGCCATAGCCAATCATCAGCGGTTAAAGCAGTTAATTAAAGAAGAACGACAGACGATCGCCATGTTAGTTAAAGAGAATAGAGCTGCTCTTGGTGAGCTAAAAATAGTTTATGCCAAAAATCATCAGGAGAATAAATCTAGCTGGGCTGAATTAGAAGATGAGTTGGGGCAAGTAAGAAATTTAGCCACCACCGAACTAGCTCGACTACAACTGGAAAAGCAAGAAGAATTTGAACATACCGCTTTAGAATTAAGAATCTTAACTGCTTCTATTGCCAAACTAGATGACCTCAGCCAGAAGCTTGAGCAAAATTTAACTGTGGTTGATGAGAAACAACAAGAGACTGGCAGATTGGTCCGAGAACTAAAAGCAATTGATATCTTTACCCAGAATATTCAGGCAGATCTCAATCCAGTTGAATCTTATTTTGAAAGAGGCTACGCTTATCAACGCTTAGACAATAAACATCGGGCGATCGACGACTACACAAAAGCTCTCGAACTAGATAGCAATCATGTTAAGGCTTATCATAATCGTGGTTTGCTTTACGTCGAGTTAGGTCTAAGTCAAAAAGCAGTAATTGATTTGCGTCGAGCATCTCAACTCTACTTCGATCGGGGCGATTTGGACAGGTATCGAGAGACTAGAGACTTAAGCTTAAAAGTGCATCAGGATCGAGCTGAAGGAGAACCAGAAATTAAGCAAAAAGGCACGGAATCAGTAAGCGTCGGCAATCTTTTTGATTAAATTTTGTTTGATTAATTAATAAATTTAATGAGACAAAAATCGAATTATAAAATCTTGGGCTTGGTCGGCAGAGGGCAATTCGGTCAGGTTTTTGCAGCTATTGAGCAGACTAGCGGTACTTTAGTTGCGCTGAAAGAATTACCAAAGCGATTTTCTACCCGCAGCTTCTTACGGGAATTAAATTTTTTAGTCTCTCTCAATCACTTCAATATTGTTGCCTGTAAAGCCATCGAACATCGACAAGGTAGCCGATACATTGTCATGGACTACTGTGAAGGAGGAACTTTACGCAGTCTAATCGATAATTCGCCCCAGCAAAATTTAGCTCAAATCAAGCTAGTTATTGATATTCTCTCTGGTCTTGAATTTGCCCATAATCGCCACATTATTCACCGCGATATCAAACCTGAGAATATTCTGCTTAAAGTTAGCGATCGCCACTGGACGGCTCACATTTCTGATTTTGGCATTGCTAAACTCCACCAAGAAATTAATCAAAGCATAATGGGGAATACTGGTTCTCCCGCGTACATGGCTCCCGAACAGTTTTATGGACAATATTCCTATAGTTGCGATCTTTATGCCGTGGGAGTAATTTTATATGAGCTGGTGGTCGGAGATCGCCCCTTTTCAGGTATGCCCAAAGAATTATTGGCGGCACATCTAAATCAGCCAGTCATCATCCCCAAGGACATTCCCTTTATGCTGCGATCGCTAATTGCCAAATCGCTCCAAAAATTGCCTCACCGTCGTTTCCAAAGTGCGGCAGAAATGTTGCAGTCTCTTCAGCTTGTTCAGACAGTTTTAGAGACGGAGTCTATTGCTAATCTACCTGCTGCCATTGGATCTAAATCGATGTCTACTATTTTGAACTGCAATTCTCAAATCACCCTAGACTATCGAGTTTCTCATCTGGCAATTACTACCGAACAGGCATATTTATATTTGGCTAGTGGCGATCGGCTTTATCTCCAGGAATACTCAGACTCTGGTTTGGTCGAAAAAGTAACTGAGCATCATACTTTAACTTTGGACAGGTCGATTCGTACTTTAAAAATCGCACCCCAAGGATGTTTTATTAGCACAGCATCGTCGCTTTATTTCATCCATCGAGATACATCGAGTAATGAATTTTTCTTTGTCAATAAAACTCTACTTC
The DNA here is from genome assembly GCA_963724445.1 of uncultured cyanobacterium. GTDB lineage: Bacteria > Cyanobacteriota > Cyanobacteriia > Cyanobacteriales > Xenococcaceae > Waterburya. The sequence goes on from CAVRWR010000032.1 coordinate 10,653, forward strand.
CTATTGCCGTTTTTCCGACTAACGACTTGATTCAGGGAATCGATTCTACAGGATCTTGGCTCGTAGTTGCTTATTTACCATCCAAGTCAAAAACTCCTGCTTGGGAAATTTTCCAGCTACCCAACTGTCAGCAATGTCGATCGCAAGTAAACCGCCCGAAGTTCAAGCATCTATTCCTCTTAGATCGACGTTATGGTTTGGGAATTTATCGCAATCAGCGACAAAATACTGAACTGCATTTATTTAATCGCCGAGGTGACTGGCTAGCTAATTTCACGCTACAATTTCAGCCTGATTTAGTCGCTCATAATCCCTTATTTTCCCGTCAGCTTCTGGTAACGGAGAAAGATAATGCTAGTATGGCTGTCTTAATTACTCTGGAGAAATTTAGAGTTAGGCGAATTCCCCTCGATCTTACTGCCAGTTTTATAGTTTGCTGTACCCGAGGTTATCTTTTGAGCGATCGCCAGGGCAAGATGATTTTACTCGACCATCAGGGAGAATGTATCCGTAAATTCAAAACGTTACTTCCAACAGGATTTGAAATAACGGCGATCGCTCTTGCTGATTCAACGTTATTAGTAGCCTCCGCTTCCTTATCGCAATTTCAATTACAAAGATTTTCGGCGTTGCTGATTTAGCTTTAAACCTTTAACGGTAGGAAGTGTTTTCAATCTGACTCTGGATGTTTTTTGGCAGTTCAGCAAAAAAGTTATAGCCTGTTTTCTTTTCCACCTCGTCTACAGATACAATATAATCTCGCCAGTAAGTGTTTCTAACCGCTTCCGAATTAGGCATCCACACTGCCAGAGTTTTTGCATTCTCAGGGGTAATCTTCGTGCTTGGCGGATCTAAAATTAAGATAACTTTCCAGGTAAATTCGGGAATGGCAACTTTACTCTGAGCAATTTTTCGGGCAATACCTTCTCCTCCTGCTACAAGATATAACTCTTTGCCTTGAAAAGCCAAATCTCGGCTATATTCTTCCAATTCCCGCCAGACTTCCCGATTGTTGCTGGGGGACTGGGGAATTATATTGGTCATAACAAAGGTGCTGCTATTATCCGAACTGCTGCGGGTGCGATCGCCACTAGGAACAAGATGTCCGCGATCGTAACCACTGCCACGATAGTCATTAGGTCTAACAGCATAGCAGTCTGCTGGAAGAACGGTATCTGGACGAAAATCATCAGAGCGATCGCTTCGACCAAGCCAACTGCGATCGAGCTGCCAGCTTACCCAGTTTGCTGTTCCTGTTTGGCAATTATAGGACAAGGCATATTCAGGTTTGGTAATTAAATAATTATTATGATTGCCGTTGGCATTGCTAGGATTGCCGTATTTGAGATGAACATTTTGCGTCACTGTAGCCGAACAGCTTGTGAGCAGGAGAATCAAAGTTACGACTGTGAAAGAATAGAGGTTAGAGAAGATTGATTTTAATTTCACAGCCGTTTCTGGAATCATTTACTTAGTTGATTACATTACATAGATATACCTCATCATCTTGTTTGATTTTCGCTGAACTTTAGACATACGCAATATGAATTATTAATTCACCAAGATCAATCTACGCCTTCAATTGGAGCGAAACCTTGACGCTGAATATTTTCGGTAACTACGCGAGGATCTAAAAACTGCAAGAGATAATCAGGACCTCCTGCTTTAGAACCCACACCAGAAAGTTTAAAACCACCAAAGGGTTGTCGAGCGACGATCGCCCCAGTAATGTTGCGGTTGATATATAGGTTACCCACTTCAAACTCGCGGGATGCTTGTTCGATATGGCTAGGAGTACGGGAATATAAACCACCCGTGAGGGCATAATCTGTACCGTTTGCTATTTCTAAGGCGAGATCGAAGTTATCCGCCTTCATGACTGCTAAGACGGGACCAAAGATTTCCTCTTGGGCAATGGTATGGTTTGGTTCGACTCCTGCAAAAATAGTAGGAGGAATATAGTAACCGCCTTCGGGAGTGGATAATTCTAAGGCTAGTTCGCTTTCTTGTTTACCCTGTTCGATGTATTCCAACATGCGATCGCGTGCTTTGGCATCAATTACCGAACTCATCTGCACGCTAGGATCGTCTGATGTACCGACATTGAGAGACTTAGTAGCTTCAATCAGTCTTTCTAAGAAAGCATCGTGTATTGTAGACAATACAATGACTCGCGAACAAGCAGAACATTTTTGACCGCTATAGCCAAATGCTGATTGAACAACTCCTACTACAGCTTGGTCTAGATCGGCACTTTCATCAACAATGATGGCATTCTTACCACCCATCTCTGCAATGACTCGCTTGAGGTGTTTTTGCCCTGGTTTTAACTTTGCTGCTTCTGCATAAATGAGACAGCCTACCTCTCTCGATCCTGTAAAGGCAATTACATGGGTGTCTTTGTGTTCGACTAAATATGTACCCACTTCCGAACCCTTACCAGGGACATATTGAAATACACCTTTAGGGATGCCCGCATCAACTAGAATTTCGGCAATTTTCGCAGCAATGACAGAAGAAGTCGCAGCAGGTTTAAGCAGGGTACAGTTACCCGTAACTAAAGCAGCAACAGTCATGCCTGTGGCGATCGCAAAGGGGAAATTCCAGGGAGATATGACTACAGCGATACCTTTGGGTTGATAGAAGTAGCGGTTATTTTCTCCTGCGATATCGTAATTTACGCCACTATCCAATCTTTCCATTTCGTCAGCATAGAAGCGACAAAAATCAATCGCTTCACTAACTTCACCATCAGCCTGAGGAATTATCTTTCCTACCTCTAAGCAGATCCAGGCGTTTAATTCAGGTCGTCTTGACTCCATTAAATCGGCAGCCTTACGAAGTATATTAGCTCTATCGGTCACAGGAGTCTTTTTCCAAGATTTGAAAGCAGCTTTAGCAGCATTCATCGCTGTTTCTGCTTGTTCCACCGAAATTTGTCCGACTTTACCGACTAATTCTGTATCTCTAGATGGGTTAACAGAGTCAAGATAATTAGCCGTTTCTACATACTCGCCATCGATTAAAGGCAAATAGGTTTTACCCAACTGTTGTTTTACTTTCTGTAATGCTTCTTCTGCTTTGATGCGCTTGGCTGTATCTGCATAATCAGTATCGGGTGCATATTGCAACCCTGTGTGGGCGAACAGCCCTAAAGGATTAGCTCCGCTTCGCTCCGCGTCCCGTTCGCCCCTACCATCATCATGATCATTATCAACAATTGGTGGCGCAATCAATTCAGCTATGGGCTTGTCTGACTGATTTTGCTTGATAAAAGAACTATTAGCGGTATTTTCCAATAATCTACGGATTAAATACGCCATTCCTGGTAACAATTCACCGTAGGGAGAATATACCCTTACCCGATGTCCTCGCTTGACTAAAGCCTGTGCCAGTTTATCTCCCATGCCATATAGCACCTGCATTTCAAAGCGACGAGAGGGGATATTAAGAGTTTCGGCGATCGCACAAGCTAAAGCCTGAGAACGTACATTATGACTACCAATTGCACTATATAGATATTCGTGGTTTTCTAGCAAGAGTTGAGTCATGCGCTCGTAATTCTGGTCTGTTGCTGCTTTATCGTTATATACGGGCTGCTGCCAATGATTCTGCTCGGATTTAATGGTTTCTTGATCCCAATATGCTCCTTTTACCAATCTAACTGTTAATGGATTGCCTCTTTCTTTTGCCCATTCAATCAAACCCTGCAAGTCTTTATAGGAATCTCTCAGATAAGCCTGTAAAGTCATTCCCAAATCCGTACGGCTGCGAAACTCCTCTTCTAACAGCAATTCTTTAAGAATCTGGAGGGTAAGATCCTTGTAGCGATACTGTTCCATATCAAAATGAATCGCTGCCCCCAATTCTGCTGCCTTGCGTAACAAGATGCGAATGCGATCGCAAACGACCTCTTTACTACCCACGGGATTTAAAGGATCGAACTGGGAATAAAATGCAGTTAGCTTAACCGATACCTGCACTTGGGGTAATTCTTCCCCATCGGCTAAATCGATCCCTTCTTTCCTTTTCCAGACTTTCGCCTGTTGGGTTAGTTGTTCAATCAGGTCTATATAGCGTTGTAGATAATCTTGTGCCTCGGTTTCGGTGATTACCGCCTCGCCTAACAAGTCTATACTGTAGGTCATGCCATCTTTACGCAGACGAGCGATGGTTTTCATCACCTCATTAATGTTTTCCCCTGCAATATATTTATAAGCCAGGGTTTCCACTGCCTTAGTAATAGTAGCTGCTGCGGTTTGGGCTGGTAAAGAATCAGCACTGCTAAAGTTAATCATTCCTTTCAGCGCGCTGGGTAACTCTACCTCTTCGGCACTCATATACTGCTGGAAATGATTGGCTATTTCCGCTTTACTTTGCAACGAGGGAATAGTATCAATAAAGCGGAACATTTGTACCCGCAGTCCTGGGTTTGCCATAGTCCAGTCCAAGACTTTATCATCCCAGCGCATACTGTCACGCATTTTGCTAAAGATATTGTTATCTCTGGTACTTTTAATTAATTCTTGAGCAATCTCTTGAGTCTTCGCTTCATAGCGATCGCTTGCTTCCACTTTTTTTGCTTGGACTACCACTGTCTACCTTAACTCCTGATGATAATTATCGACCTTCATTGGTGGGCAAAATTAGGGTTACTAATTTCACGCTCGACCCTACAGGTAATCAATGATCGTAATATAATTTTCGGATAAATAAAAACCCCTAATCTTGGTAATGATCGAATAATGTCATCGATCGCAGACATTTGATTGGAGGAGAAGGGCGATCGCAATTACTAAGATTGCAATAGTGCGATCGCTGTTTCATAATTGTTTCAAAAAATAAATAAACTATCATTCTCTTCAGTTTTATCCTGTACTCAGCCACAACATAGCTTGTTTGCATTTAACGTATGTTAGCTTTGGTGAATATTAATTATTCAAAATTGCTTACTTTATATTTTTAATAGATGTATTCTGGTTTATTTCCGCTATTATTTACGCCCAATTTTATATCAATATCTATTTGGTTTATAGTAATAATCTTTTTAGTACCATATCGTCCGCTTTTCGGTTTATGTCTATGGCTATTCTTAGCTTTCTGGACACTGTTTTATTTTCCCATCAGCCGATCTTATGTAGATCGAGGAGTAGCGGATGATTTTGGCGAAGCAATAATTTATCTTATTGCTTTACCTATCGCTATAAGTATATTAGTTTGGGTAGTATTTATAATAGCGAATGCTTTAAAAAGCGATCGCCATTTAGAAGATCGAAAAGAATTACCAGAACTTATATCAATAAACAAAATTATCCTTTTCATGTATGGTGCTTTGTTAGGTGTCTGGACATTTTTATTTTTTACCGATTTCTTAGAAAGATATCAACCAGCTTGGGAAGCATATACTATCGTTGCTCTATTCAGTTTTTTATTTCCCGTATTATTAAATTTTCTAGAAAAATATATTAAAGTAAAAAGATATATTCGCCAACAACAAATACCTTGGTTTATTTATAGTTTTTGGGTTGCAATCGTGTCTTTGCTTGCAATAAGTTTTAGTTTTGCCTCAACCGCAATGATACAGACTGAAAAAACAATTGAAAGATATGCAGGTTTAGATGCAAAGTATTGTATCCAATATATGAATATCAGTACGTGGCTCGATTTAACTCCTTTAACTACTTGGAATAAACCATCTGGAATATGGGGAGCAGCAAAAAATCATGCTATTTTAGTTATTAAAACTCCTAATAGTCCAGCACATTTATACAATTGGTCGTATAAATTTAAAAAATGGAAGTATATAACAACAGGATTTAAACCTGACGCATTTACAAGTCCTTGCCAAAAATATGTTTTAAAACCGAGATCCTAAAGTTTAAGCCTATATCTTTATTTGAAACCAAGCGTGTATCTTAGGGAGTAAATTACTTTAAGGGAAGCAAAAAAGATAATTTGAAGGCGATCGCATCTAAATAAATCTAGATATTAGAAGCTCAAATAGTTTTAAGCTAAAAAAAGCCAGATATCAAGATAAAATTTCATATGAGGCATTACATATTACTAATATCTTCCTTAAACTAAATTCATATTTCTTAAATTAAGTTATTTGTTTAAATCTTTCAAATTGAAATATTGAGTTTTATTTTTTGTTTAGTTTCATTCTGACAACTTTCCAATTATGATCGCCATCGCCAAAGAAACCATCGAGCAACAGGCAAACAAGCTTTTAGAAGAATCAATTATTTACTACAATCAGCAGCCGGTGGGGGCAGTAGCAGCAACAGACTCAGAAAGAGAAGCCCTAAACTACGATCAGTGCTTTATCCGCGATTTTATTCCCGCAGCCTTGGTATTTCTGATTCAAGGCAAAACCGAGATTGTCTACAATTTTTTGATTGAAACCGTAGGCTTACAAAAACAAAGGAGACGGGTTGACTGTTATGAGCCACCTACAGGCTTAATGCCCGCTAGTTTTAAAGTCGAAACTCAGGGGGACAGTCAATATCTTCATGCTGATTTTGGAGACAAGGCAATTGGTAGAGTTACTCCTATTGATTCTTGTTTGTGGTGGATTATTCTACTACGGGCTTATGTTAAAGCTACAGGAGATAAAGCCTTAGCCGAAAGAGACAGTTTTCAAGAAGGCTTTAAAGTTCATTTTAGAAATCTGTTTGTGGACCTCAGTTTGAAATGACTCCAACCCTACTTGTCCCCGATGGCGCGTGTATGATCGATCGCCCGATGGGTTTGAGTGGACATCCATTGGAAATACAGTCTCTATTTTACATGGCTTTGCGGGCTGCCCGTGAAATGCTAGTCAAAGACACCCAAGGTAAAACTCTAGTAGATGAAATCAATAGTCGTCTAGGTAGCCTAAACTTTCACCTGCGGAGTTATTATTGGCTCGATCTAAAACAACTCAACGAAATTCACCGTTACCAAGCAGAGCAATTTGGCGAGTCGGTAGTTAATAAATTTAATATTTATCCCGAATCAATTCCTGACTGGTTAACCGAATGGATGCCCGATCGCGGTGGCTATCTTGCAGGGAATTTAGGTCCTGGAAAAATGGATTTTCGCTTTTTTGCATTAGGTAACTTGACTGCAATTATGGGATCTTTGACTACTGAAGAACAATCTCAAGACATAATGACCCTCATCGAACATCGCTGGTCAGATTTGGTCAGTCAAATGCCTATGAAACTATGCTATCCAGCTATTGAAGGGTTAAGCTGGAAAATAATTACAGGTTGCGATCCCAAAAATACTCCTTGGTCTTATCATAATGGCGGAAGCTGGCCTGTACTATTATGGATGATGATGGCTGCCTGTCAAAAAATGGGACGGGAAGATATGGCAGATCGAGCAATGGCGATCGCTGAATTACGGCTGATGCGCGATGGTTGGCCCGAGTATTACGATGGGAAAAATGGGCGTTTGATTGGCAAATCTTCCCGTAAGCTTCAAACCTGGACAATTGCTGGCTGGTTGTTGGCAAAATTACTCAGAGAAAATCCTCAATGCCTCAACTATGTATGTTTCGAGGAAGATACAGAAACGATCGCCTGCACGATTTAGCTAGGCTAAAGAATCAATTTTAGATAAATTATCTTAGGCAGAAGCTAGAAAAACTTTGGAACTCAATTATCGATTGACATTCAATTGTGGCGAAACTAGTTCCTAATGCGATCGCTCTGTTGGCATAACTATCATTATCATAAACAAAAAACTATATTTCTATGATTGCTTGAAAAATTAGCGATCGCTCTTTTATAGTGCATTAAGACTACTCTTTCTAATCTGATCTGATAAATTCTACTCTGGCTCATAACCATAAATTCACTTTTCCTCGTTTTATGGTCAGGGAAATCGTTAAAAACTCTTACTCGAGCAAATTAAATTGTTATAGAGGTTTTTTTTGTCTTAAACTGGGATATATATGAAATATACCTAAACTAAATTTTATGTGGCTTGTTGCTGCAAATAAATTAGTGCTTATCGTCTGAACCCTATTAACTAATAATTGGTCGTAGTCGCAACTGCGGGTCTATTCATTAAATTGTTATGGCGTAATCTTCGCTCTAGCACTGTATTACGCTGTCCATAGCTGCCAAATATATTAAAGTTCTTATAGGAAGAAATTTTATGGAGTCTCATAATAAATACTTGAGAGATCGTCTGTCTATATTCGTAGACGGCAACAATATGTTTTATGCTCAACAGAAAAATGGCTGGTTTTTCGATCCCAGGAGAGTATTAGAATATTTCACTAAAGATCCTACCGTAGTTATGATCAATGCCTTTTGGTATACGGGTTTAAAAGATGCCCAAGACCAACGAGGCTTTCGCGATGCTCTAATTAGCTTGGGTTATACCGTAAGAACCAAAATCCTCAAGGAATATTACGATGATGCTTCTGGTCGCTATTCCCAAAAGGCGAATTTGGATATTGAAATTGTGGTCGATATGTTTAATACCGTTGAGCAATACGACCGCGTGATTTTGTTCAGTGGAGATGGTGATTTTGAACGGGCGATCGAGCTTTTGCGCTCGAAAAATACTCACATCACGGTAGTGTCTACTGAAGGAATGATTGCCAGGGAGCTACGTAATGCTACGGATCGCTATATAGATCTAAATGACGTACGTAGCTATATCGAGAAAAGCGACTTTTGAAGGGATGAGGAAATAAACAGCTGGGTTCAACTCTATTGAAGTAGTCAAACTGAAGTAGTCAAACAGCTTCGAGCTGAATTTCCCGCTCTTGAGATGACCTTGGTTTGGGACGGCGCTCCCTATCATCTTTCTGGAGTCACAACAGCGATCGCAGAGTTAGACATTGAACTCCAACTATTACCAGGCTATAGTCCGGACTTTATACCCGTTGAATACCTCTGGCAATGGTTGCGGAAGGATCTCACTTATCATACCTGCTATGAGCGAGAGCTGACAGGTTATGGGTTACAATTCACCTCAACTCAGAGCTAGAAAAACTACGAGTCCAAGAGAAATATAGCGACGTTTGCCACCAAAACGAAAGCGTAGCTATAGACGATTGGTTGGATATGAGGCAGCGTCAAGCATCTCTTGATGCTCCCACAGCGAAGCTGTGGAACGAACGGAGTTCGTTGCTGGGCTCATCTGAAGCGGGATTTAACAGCGATCGCCGTCGAGGATATCGACCAGAAATAGTTTTAATCGATTCAGCTTATGCAAACAATGCCTCTTTTTCAGAGAAAACTAGCAGAAAAAAACCTAAAGTATATAGGAGGTATTGCTAAAAATCGTAATTTGTTGTTTAAAACCTCGTCAGGGAAATTAGACACCATCAGAATAGATGAGTATGCTCAATGGATATCGAATGAAGAATTCAAGGAGATTGAAATACAAGGAAAAAAACCAAGAACTGTTTGGGTAGCAATTATATCCGTAGCAATATCACGTCTTGAAGGTCAAAGAAAAATCGCTATCGTCATGAACGCGCCAGTCTTTGAAGAGGCAGAAGATATTGATTACTTAATTACAAATGTTCAGAGAGAAATCGTCACAGAACAATACAAAAGATTTCCAACATTAAAATTAGTAGAAATTAGCCAGCTAACCTGCGCGATAAGCAGGAAAAAACTGCGCTCGCTGTAAATCCTCTACAGACTTATTGAGCGCTTTTGCCCTAGACTGCATCAGAACCTGATACCGTTGAGGATCGACTATAGAGCGTAAGGTAAAAAAATCATGTCTCTGTTTAGAGAAGCCAGATTTAAACGTATATAAATTGTCTTGCTTGCCGCCAACACCTCCACCGATGTGGAGATAATTGTTTCCTCTTGCTTTCGCCCACATGCTCATGTGGTGTAGCAACAGATTTTAAAGGGGGACTGTTTAAGAAATTCAGTTTTAGTCCCACCCAAATGAGCCTGAACTATACCGCAAGATTCAAAAAACAAGCAGGCAGAAACTATTTCGTTTTCAAATTCGACAATGCCCAAATGAACTTTATCTTCCAGCTTTAATAGTCCTTCAAAATAATCTCGACTAAAATAATAACCATCCTCCGCCTTCACCCGATTCATGGTTTCCTCGTAGATAGCAATAAACTCAGCTAAATATTCGGCAATGGGTACAGTCCTGGCGGTTGATCCCGATCTGATACATTTATTGATCGTGCTTTGGTGTCCTCGGCGCGTTTGCGCCCAAATCTTATCTTCGTCAAGAGTCAAATCAATCGAAACAGTCTTGCCATTTTCGCTCAAGGGGAATGATTGAAAAACCTTAGTGAATTTCTCGCTTAAAATAGGATGTAGCCTTAAAAAAGCCGAACAAACATTTCGTTCTTGAAGAATGCGGCGAAATTGTTGTAGGGCAAAATCTGGAAATTCTGGATTTTTCAGTGCAGCTTCACTCATCAAAATACCTGGGTAGCCATAGGGAGAAATAACGTCGTAAACTTCAGTTGCCAAGGAATCAGTAATATCGGCGCAAGAACGTAATAGGTATGGAGCAGAAAAAGATTTTATCGTCTTCCTGTAGCAAAAATGCCTCTGGAAAAGTTTGGGTACGCTGGGCATCTAAAGCCACATAGTCTGGTAAATGATATACATCATGGGTTAACTGAGACAGCGTTGCAGACCACAGGGTACTCTCGACATCTAAAATGGCTATCTTCATTGCTTACTATATTGGTATTAGAAGGCGATTAGATTACTTACAGTTGAGATTTTGAAGTTTGAGATTTTACAATTCAAGCTATCCAAACTTATGATGCTGACCAGACGACAGGAAAAACATTGGGATCGCTGAAGTCTGGATTGCCGTTGGGTAAACGACGACATAGCTGTTCGTCAAAAATATGAATCTCTCTACCCTGAAAGTCAAAGCAAGGTCGATAGCAGTTATGGCAATCTTGTAAATGAACCGCTAATGCTAGACGATGCTGCTGACTACGGTTGGGATAGCTACCGTGAATTGTCCAGCAATGGTGAAAGCTAACCTGACCTTTTTTAAGAGTCAGAGGAACTTTAACTACTTTTTTGCCTTCAGCCTGAAATTTAGCAGTCAATTTCCCTAAGTCTGAATTATTAAAATGTCTCATATGTTGTAGACCAGACCAGTGATGGCTTTTGTCTAAGACCACTAGAGGACCTCTAGCTTCATCACAGTCATGAAAAGGAATCCAGGCAGTTAATAGATTATCGGAACTACAGGTTCCCCGAGTAGGCGCGATCGCTATGCCAGCCAACAGTGGTACTAATTTTACGACTAGCCTTAAAAGCTGGTTTATAAACTAATTGGTCATCAAGAACTCGAATTTCTTTGGTTCTAGCTAATTTAGCAGCGATCGCGCCAATTATCGGCTGTAGCGCTAACTGTCTCAATTCCTGTTTTTTGCAATGAGACAAATTCGTTGTTACGAACGATATCTCCATCTTCTGGCTGCCAGTTGCTATAGCCTGTAGCGACAGGAAGGGTGGCATCTTTCTCGCCGCGATAAAAAGCTTGGCTACCAGCGATCGCCAAATCGATTGCTGCATCGGGTATGATTGCAGGGGAAATATACCAACCGTGTTCTTCATATAAACAAACATCTTTTTCTGTAGGCAAAAGAGCCTGTTGTTCGGGGGAAATAAGTTGTTCGAGAGTATTCATTAATACTGTTCGGGGGAATTTAAAAAAGGTTGAAGCTAATTATTTTAAATACATAATTAAGCTCTTATTTTACTAAAAACAATCAAAAATATCCTCAAAAAGAAATGAAATTATAATTTAAGTTTTGGCGTTTTGAATACGATACTCAAGAGGCTATAAACAGGCTGATATTAGATTAATCTTAAGCAATCGTGATAAATACTATATAGTAAATAAACCAATCTTCATTTCAGCTTTTTATTTAATTGAGCCAATCTAGTTCGTTTTTTGAGAAATCTCGCTAAACTTTAATTTTATACAATCTTTTATTTTAAAAGCAATTTAATCAAAAATACTTGCTAAATTTTTAAATATTATCAATCGATTTAAGCTTCATCTAATCTTTAAAGTATGGATAAATTTTAAAGATTAGATGACAAAGTAATTATGATTTATTCATTATGAAGATACAAGAATAAATCGAAAAAAGATTGTAAATAAAATATTTTGTGCGCAATTGGGCTAGGCGGACTCGAACCGCCGACTTCCACAATGTCAATGTGACACTCTAACCAACTGAGTTATAGCCCATCATAACTTTGTAATTATATCAACAAAAGTCTCAAAATTGCAGACGATTGTTTAATTTAACCTACATTCGGCAGCCCCACAGATGAAGCACAAAAGAAACATGAATTAGGAAATGAGCATCGCTCAAAAGTAGCTAATTATCCAGAATCAAGAGCAGCAAATAAATACAATTGAATTCCTACAGAACTTGTGACTCTATATGTGAGTAGAAATGTTAACAGGAATAGAAATTAAAAACATCAACCATTTAGGAATAGTCGCCGGAATAATTGATGAACTACAAATAGTAGATATCATCAACCAAGAATTGGGAATCGATGAACAAGAAATAGTTAATTCGGGAGAAATAGTCAAAGCAATTATTCTCTAAATGGATTAGGTTTTGTTTCACAACCACTATATTTATTTCCCAAGTTTTTTGAAGATAAAGCTACAGAACATCTTTAGGGAAAGGAATATTATCAGAACATTTAAACGACTATAAAATTGGTAGAGTAATGGATAAACTCTACGACTATGGATTGTCAGAATTATTTCTGTTAATTCCCGCATTTCTCATAAATAGCGATCGCTATAGACAAAAAGCTTTACTGCATTTATGTTTGACCCTAGTGTTCACTCTTGTTGTGAAACAACAGTCTGTGGTTTGAGTTCCAGTCAGTATCAAAATCAATTAAATTTTGAAGAAAAAGCAATTTACTTGGCATAAAATCAAGCAAATATATTCATTATCTCGACAAATGTCCATTAAATAATCGGTAAAAAATAAGGTATAATTTAAGGATAAAAGTAATTTTATTTATCTATTTAATGACTCCTAGCTCGACCCATTATAGCCCCAGT
>CAVRWR010000033.1:0-110124 GCA_963724445.1 uncultured cyanobacterium
CCGACCGGCATCTCCGCGGCGCCTGGAGCCTTTATGACGGCTGCATTGCTGAAGATGATATCGCTCTAGGGGCAGCCGGAACTTCAAGGAGCTTTTCCCCGTCGAGGGCAAGGGACACCCCTGCCCGTCTATCTTTCCAACACTGAGGTGGCTCTGCTCGCGCAGGCCTATCACCCCGTGTTTGCCCAACGCTCCCAGGGTCGTCTCTCCGCTCCTTGTTCTCAGCTCTGAGTCCTCTAGTACCGGCGTACCGTTGCTGCCTAGGGTCCACGCGTTCGGTTGGACTCCACCTCGACGGGGCCGGGCCTGACGATGGTACCCAGCACGGCTCTCTTCATCACGGTCTCTGCACCCGGAGAAGTCCCCGTGATCAGTATCGCCGTCAGGAAGAACGCGTCCAGCACGCCGCTTGCGCCCTGCACCGTGGCCTGCACCTGGGCGCGCGGGTCTTGCGCTTCCAGCCGCCAGCGCGCCAGGCCTTCGTGAAGTTGTCGCCGTCCACCCGCTGCGCCGCCTGCCCGGGCGGGCAGCTGAGCAGCGCAGGCGCCGCGCCGGCACTGGCAGACAGGCCGGCCAGCGTGACGGCGGCAGCGCCCAGGTGCAGCAGGGGTGGCCAAGGCATGCTTGTGCTCACGCGAGGTGGAACATCGCCGGCAGCGGCCATTGCAGCGGCTTGTTGCCGGGTATATAGTCTTCTCTATAAATTGCGTTTAGCTAATGCTTCAATTTTCATCCCGTGAGTAAACCGCGTGAGTTTTCACCTTCTATAATTGAAATGATTATAAAATTTCCAAGTGCTTGTGTAATGGAGCAATTGTGTTAGCTGCGATCGCACCGCTTGCAGCCACCGCAGGAATCCCAATGCCAGGAAAGGTAGAATCGCCACAGCAGAGTAAACCCGATAAAGGTGTAGTAGAACCTGGAAACAGAGCTTTACCCGCCCGATGTGCCGCGCCATAAGTGCCGTTGTGCCGACGGAGATAGCGTTGGTGAGTTAGGGGAGTACCAATTAAAGTTAATTCAGCGCGATCGCGAACATCAGGGATAACTCGTTCCAATGCCTGCCACATTACTTCTGCTCGTTCTTGCTTTAGCTGCTTATAAGACTCACTCCGACGATCCATTCCTGCCCAAAGTTCATAGGGTTCATTACCAGGAGTATAAACGTGAATGCCGTGTTTTCCTGCTGGTGCAAGACTTGGATCTAGTACAGAAGGAATAGACATGACAATGACGTTTTGCGGTGCGCTAATGCCTTTGTCCCAATCATTTACCACGATATAGTGACATTCCAAATCTTCTAATCCTGTGGCATCAATACCTAAATGTAGATGCATAAAGCTGGCGCATTCGGGAGTATTAGATCTTTCTCGAACAAAGCTTTTGGGCAATACTCCTGCGGGAATCAGCGGTAAAGTATCCCAGATCGAAGCGTTGGAAACTACTGTGCTTGCTTTAATTTCTTTTCCATTACGCAAGCGTATTCCTACAGCGCGATCGCGATTAACTAAAATTTCTTCTACGTGAGCATTGTAGATAATTTCGCCACCTCGCTTAGTCAATCCACGCACCAAAGCATCGACGATCGCTCCACTGCCCCCCAAAGGATAATCTAGCTGCACCCCTGGCTTATACCATTCGGCGAACATAAACGCCATTTCTGCCCCAACAGTGCCGTCGGCTGGCAGCCCAGACAGCAGAAAACTCAGCAGATCCATCCAGTTGCGAATAAATGGATCTGTGACAACCCCATCCATAATTTTGCTAAAAGGACCAGTCATCCGCAGAATATTGGGTAAGTGTTTGAGAGTATTAGGTAAATATTGACCCATACTAATTGCTGCCCCCAGATCGAAGCGCATCGCCAACGGAGGCAAAGCATTAACCGCCTCAGCTAGAGGTTTCATCTCTGCCTGGAGCGATCGCCATTGAGCGATCGCATCCTCTCCCCGAAACTCTCGCAATACTTCACAAAAGTGATCCGCCCCGACATAGGCATTAAAATCCCCTTCAGGTATTCGGCAACCCCAAGCATTGTAGTTTGCCCACTCTAAATCTTCGCCAATGGCATCTAAAACTTGGCGTAGAGGATTATTTGTCGGGCTGGTAGACAAGCCTGAATACAAAGAAGGACCCGAATCAAACTTATAGCCATCCCGTTCAAAACTGTGTGCCGCCCCCCCAGGAATCGAATGACTCTCACACACCGTCACCCGAAAACCATATTTTGCCAGCAGTGCAGCACAGCACAAACCTCCAATACCGCTACCGATTATGACT
Organism: uncultured cyanobacterium; assembly: GCA_963724445.1. Classification (GTDB taxonomy): domain Bacteria; phylum Cyanobacteriota; class Cyanobacteriia; order Cyanobacteriales; family Xenococcaceae; genus Waterburya. The sequence goes on from CAVRWR010000033.1 coordinate 2,281, forward strand.
ACATCTACTGATTGACTCATTACTGATAATAGTACTCTCGATTTTTTCTTGTAACCGTATATTACGACGAGCAAACTTACGAAAAGCTTTTTAAAATTTGCTAGATATAACGACTTTACCAAAAAAGCTATTGGCTAGGGCGAAGCCCTTTACTCATTCTTCCTGCTGAATATAGTCTCTTAGTTCGGCAATAGCTTCCGTTGCCGTTTGAATCTTAAGCTTACCTTGCTTGAATTCAGCTAGAGATAGTTCCGCATCTTGGGCAATCTCATCCCTGCGTCGCTCCATCATTCTACGCTGTAGGACTTGCACTAGCATTTCTTGCTGTTCTAGAGTTAGATTCATTGCTTCATCTAAGATCTTATCTAAATTGCTCATCACATTTGATTGCACTAGTAATGTATATGATTTTAACTATAAATTAGGAGCGAAAGCCCTTTGCTTGTATTGTCAATTGCTCACTGTTGATTGATTTAAAGCGGTTGTTTTTCAGGAACACCTACTTCGCGGGGAAAATTCTTTGGTGTAGTAGAATGCTTACGGAGATAAATACAGTGACGAACGCCCTTACTTATAGGAGTCTCCCAAGGATGAATTAATTCAATCTTGCTACCCAGTTGGGCTGCTGCGGAGGTTAAACTTTCTGTATCTTCTTCGCTCCAATGTCCTCGATAGAGAACGGCTAATCCACCTTTTTTGACAAAAGGCAAACTGTATTCGGCGCAGACAGAAGGTTTGCTCACGGCTCTTACCAATGCTAAATCGTAGCTAGCGCGATCGCCTGGAATTCTGCCCAACTCCTCTGCCCGCGCAATTATCCCTGTAGCGTTATCAAGTTCTAGTTTGGTAATTAAATCATTAACAAAGTTGATTTTTTTACGAGTTGAATCGAGGAGAGTTACTTGCCAGTGAGGAAAAGCGATCGCCAAAGGAATACCAGGAAAACCTGCCCCTGTCCCTACATCAATAACCTGTAGCTTATGAGCGAGTATTTCTGATAAGCCCACAATTCCTGATAAGGAATCCCAAAGATGTTTTTCCCAAAAGTCTTCAGAGGAGATGATCCGAGTCAAATTTTGAACGCGATTTCCCGCTAAAACCTCTTGGTAAACCTGTTGAAATAATTTCTCTTGAAGCTCGTTTGGTTGCCAATGGAGAGTTTGTGACCAAACTTGATTCATTGGAGGCAGTAGATTTGTTTCAATTTGACTCATGGGCTTATAAAACTATTGGTTCAATGCCTTTGGCTCAATCGATTGTAAAATTCCGCGATCGATCGTCCAACAGCGATCGGCTATGTTAATTAGTTCACCAGGATCGTGAGTTACCACCAGTAGCGTCCAATGCTGTTTTAATTTAGCTAGCAGTTTGGCTAACTGAATCCGCATTGACCAATCTAACCCTGCTGTTGGTTCATCTAGCATCAACACATTGGGCTGGCGAATTAACTGCACCGCAAGTGCGAGACGACGCTGTTGTCCTCCGCTAAGGGCATGGGGCGATATCTGGAGAGATACCTGCTCTAATCCTACCTCGCTTAAAGCATCTCTGACTCTTTTGAGGTCTAATTCGGGATGACCCAGGCGCAATTCTTCTAATACAGTCCCGCCACAAAAATGTCGCTCGGGGAACTGAAACACCAATCCCGCTAGCTGCTGTAGTTCGAGATCGGTCAGTTGTTTGGTGCGCCAGTATATTTTTCCCTTGGTCGGTTCGGCTAATCCCGCTAAAATTTCTAAGATGGTAGTTTTGCCAGAACCGCTTGCCCCTACTATCAGTCCCAGCTTTTGTGCTGGTAGCTCTAGACTAATATCATTTAAAATCGGTTGGGGTGTTGCAGCAGGATGGTAAATTAAATTTTGCAGACGCAGCATAATATTCGATATTCCCGAGTTTGTTATTTGATTATATGTGTTTAAATCGAGCAAACTTGATTCAACCTGCGGCTATATTGAAGCGTAATCTTTTAATGTTTTTCAGGAACTTGATGATTATCAAACCCGTCTAGGTTTATCCAGCTTATTAACAACATAATGCGACACAGATGAATTTTAAATCCAAATTTTTTGTCTCAAAAAAACAGCTTAAACAGCTCAAAAAAGCTTTATTTACTATACCCTTTACCATTACAATCTTCCTCAGCGTGAGTAATGATTTTGTCTGGGCAAAAGATCCTTTTCGTGACAAAAATGCGCGCAATATTGGTAAGTATACCGAACAGGCTTTTAAAACTATTTTTCTGGAAGGAGATTATAAAGCCGTTAGTGAAGAACTAAACAAAGCTGAAGCTGAAGAACCAAACGAACCTCTAACCTATGCTATGCTCGCTTCGTTGGCCTATACCGAGAAAGATTGGCAAAGTATCAAACAATATGCTGATAAAACCTTAGAATCTGCTCAATTATTGAGTAAAACCGACCCTGTTAGAGGTAATCTTTACTTAGGAGTCGGGCATTTTTTAGATGGCGCTTATGTTTACCAAAAAGAAGGGGCATTAGCAGCGATTAACAAGCTACAGCAAGTATTTAAATATTTGGATCGAGCCGAAAATGCCGATCCCAACGATCCCGAACTAAATCTAATTAAAGGATACATGGATCTATTATTAGCCGTTAATCTACCATTTTCTAGCCCAGAACAGGCGATCGCTCGCTTTGAAGATAATGCTGCACCAAACTACTTAGTTGAAAGGGGATTGGCTGTGGCATATCGTGACCTCAAAGACTACAACCAAGCCTTAAAATACGCTAACAAAGCCCTTGAAACCGCACCAGAAAATCCAGAACACTACTATCTAAAAGGGCAGATCTTAAGAAAAATTGGCAGGGAGAAAAACAGTACCAAGATTTTAGCAGAGGCAAGGGAAAATTTTGAACTAGCTCTGGAAAAATCAGCACAGCTACCAGATTTTGTCTTAGAAACTTTAGAGCGAGAAAATCGTTTAGCTCAAGAAGAAATTGCCAAAATCGAATCAACCAAGCAAAATTAATTGAGTTTTTAAAAGATCACTAATTTATCTTTATAGTCCTAAATACCTAATCCTCACTCTCAATAGTTAAAAGTTGTAAGCTAATCGCCACTTGAGATTGGAATTAAATTAACCTGGTCAATAATTGAACAAACTTTTTATTTATAGATTTTCATGAGTCCCATTACCTTCTTAGTTTTACTGGCAGGATTGGTTTTACTGGTAATAGGTGCAGAGTTTCTCGTCAAAGGTTCGTCTAGACTGGCGGCAATGCTGCGGATACCCCCTCTAATTATTGGCTTGACTGTAGTAGCTTACGGCACTAGTGCGCCAGAAATGTCCGTCAGCGTAATGTCAGCCTTCTCGACACAAGGGGCTGATATTGCCATCGGTAATGTGGTAGGTAGTAATATCTGTAATATTTTACTAATCCTGGGTTTATCTGCGTTAATCGCTCCTCTAACCGTTACCAAGCAAATGATCCGTTCTGATGTGCCGATCATGATCGGGGTATCATTGCTGTTATTGGTATTTTCTCTTGACGGTCAACTCAGCAAAGTAGACAGTATTATCTTGTTTATTGGTGGAGTGACATACACCCTTTCTTTGATCTATCAAAGCAGTAAACAAGGTATAGAGCAAGACGAGTTTACCGAGGAGTACAGTTTATCTGCGCCAGTCACGCCAACAGCTTGGCTTAAGAATGGGGCATATATTATTGGGGGTTTAGTTTTACTGGTCTTAGGTTCTCGCTGGCTAGTAGCATCGGCAATAACAATTGCCGAACATTTTCAGGTAAGTAAACTCATAGTTGGTTTAACGATTGTCGCCTTAGGAACATCCCTCCCAGAATTGTTTACTTCGTTAATCGCTAGCTTCCGTGGAGAAACAGACATCGCCGTCGGCAATGTTTTAGGCAGCAACATTTTTAATATTTTAGCAGTGTTAGGTGTATCAGGAATAGTTGCTCCTAGCGGTATTAATGTCGCTTCAACCGTGATTAATTTCGATCTCCCAGTGGCGATCGCCGTAGCTTTTGCCTGTCTACCGATTTTCTATTCAGGTAGGCAAATTGATCGTTGGGAAGGCTTATTATTTTTGTTTTACTATTTAGCCTACAACGGCTATCTAATCTTAAATGCTTCAGATCATGCCTTATTACCTATCTATATAAATGTGATGCTCTTAGCGATTATTCCCCTCACCTTAATTGCTTTAATTACCGCCAGCATCTTGGAAAAACGCGGCAGGAAAAGGAGAGAGATAAACTAGATAAAAATCAGAGATAGATTTTCCTTAGTCTGAACTACAGTAATTAAAGCTTGGCAGATTTACGCGCAAAAGTATTAATTTTTAGTTTCCATTTACAATATCGAAGCATAACCACACAGAAATCGATCGCCTTTTGGACTGGTGTTTGGTTGAGTACATCTCTTCGGACTTTTATTTCATCTTTTAAAGCAAAGATCATATCGGCAGAAACACCCCCATCTAAAAATCTGGCAATAATCAGCTCTAGTTTCCAGGGACTGGCGACTTCAGCATATCTCAGCCAAAGATGATAATCCATGGCGCATTTAAATCGACGATCAAAATAGCCGACCTCTTTCAACAAAGATATATCGGAAAAGACCGTAGAATGAGGAATAGTATTGCCTAAATGCAATATTCGCCGATTAAATTTAGCTGGATAGAGATAGGAAACGACTTCTCCCGCAGGATTAATTTTCTTCTGGTTACCGTAGCACCACCTCCATCCCTGTTCGAGATATGATTGAACCACCTGTGCGATGGTATTTTCTTGGTCAAACAAATCCCCCGCATGCAAATGATGGATTAACTTTCCTGATGCTAGACGAATTCCCTTATTCATCGCGTCAGCAATTCCGAGATCGCTTTCGCTTACCCAATAATCAATCCGATCTTCGTACTGGCGAATAATCTCCAGAGTGCGATCGCTCGAACCGCCGTCAATCACAATAAACTCGACATTATCGTAAGTCTGAGCAATTACATTTTTAATCGTTGCTCTCTAAATGCTGCTCTCCATTGAATACTACGGTGACGATGGTCACTAGAGGAAGCGGGCGATCGTTAATGCTGTTGGCGCGCTCATAAGATTGCTTAAAATATCCTGCTGTTCTTAAACCACCTTCTCCCTTACGTTCTGGATTTGGTGGTAAGGTCAAAATTGACTGAAACTTGGCACCAACTTCTTCTTTAATGTTTGGTCGTTTTGTTACTAGCCGAGTCGTCGAAAAATTTGCGTCTAGCTGATTGACCTGGTTATTTTGAGAAAAAGCTGGAATAGTCATGTAGTTAACAAGAAATTATAAATCTGACCAGTGGTGGTGAAATATTAGAAGTAATACCAGTTTAAAGATAGGATGATAAATTCTTAATTATCTTATGACAACCGCTTTCAAATATCTATGAAACATGCGTTTTTAATTCAAGTTCATCGAGACTTGGAACAAATTAAAGTTTTGGCAGATGATCTTGTTGGCGTTAGCCAATGCGACGTTTATCTTCATGTTGATGCTAAGCAGCAGATGTTGCATCAGCAATTAGCCAAGCATTATGGCAATAATCCTCGAATAACTTTAATCGATCCCAGAGAGAGCGTCTATTGGGGTGGTTTTTCTCAGGTAAAGGCAACTTTAAAACTGTTGGAAAATGCTGTCAAACATAACTATGATTATTTTTCCTTGATTAGTGGACAAGATTATCCGATCAGGTCTATTGAGCAATTCAATGCTTTTTTAGCCACAAATCACGGGTCAGAATTTATTGAGGCTCGTCAAAGAAATAATACCTGGAGAGTTAAATTAACTCACAATCGGGTTAACCAGCCTAAGTTTAGGAAGTACAGGTACTACCGCTATTACGCTTTGCTATTATCGTTAATTAATTATCGTCCAAAGCAATATATCAATCAATATAAAATCTATTTTGGTTCATCTTGGTTTACCCTTTCTCAAAACGCCGTCAACCACATCATCGATTTTGTCAGTCACAATCCTGGATTTGTCCAGGACTTTGAAACTTCTACCTGTGGAGATGAGCATTTTTTTCAAACTATCTTAATGAACTCCCAATTCAAAAGCAAAATAGCTAACGACAACTTGAGATTTATTAAGTTTAAGCTTCGTAGCAACTCTCCAGAAATTTTGTCTACTAAAGACCTTGAGGAAATGTTGAAGAGTGACAAATTTTTTGCTCGCAAGTTTGATTGGCAGACAGAGGGCAAGACAATCATGATCTTGAGAGAGAGACAACAGCTATATGAGTAGTTGTGCGAAATTAATTTCCTATCTCTATAAATCTTGGCAATTTTAGTTTATTATTTCTTGATTGGTAAACTCATCCGCGATCGCAGATCTGAATACAATTAGGCTAGCGCCAGCCCTAGCTGTAAAATACTTATACTTAGGTAGGAACTGTAATTATTACTGTAGAAAGCAATAGTTAGATTAAATCAAATCAAATCACTGTGATTTTTGAACGACAAATTAAATCGCGACAAATTTGGCAATCTATATTGAGTGGCTCGGAATATGAGAAACGCTGCAATTATGAAAATAAGGTGAATTTTCACAACAGATCGCTCAATTTAAAGTTTTTTGCCTTGTTTGACGACAAATTCACTAACTAGTGATACAAGTATAACTACGTTAGACCGAGATTAAAATGAGTGTGAGCAAAGATCCGTCTACTTCCATTGTCGTAAGTACTTACATGAAGAATCCTTCTGTTTCAATAATTATTCCTACCTATAATGAAGTAGAAATTATCGAAGCAGTAGTTGATGGTTTTTTGGCTTCTAAATATCCAAATCTGCTAGAAATAGTCATTGTAGATGGACAGAGTACCGATGGTACTCGGAACAAATTAAAAGCTTTAGCTTTGGCACATCCTAAAGTCAAGGTGATCGATAATCCTCACAAGATTCAGTCTGCCGCTCTTAACCTTGGCTTAAAGGCTTGTAAGGGAGATCTTTTTTTAAGAGCAGATGCCCACTGTGATTATGGTGTAGATTATATCGAACAATGCGTACTGGCGTTAGAGACATCTCAAGCTCTTAATGTGGGTGGTTGCCAGCGTTTTGTGGCACAAAAGCCTTTTCAGGCTGCAATTGCCTTGGCTGCTCGAAGTTTATTAGGTAATGGGGGCGCTAGATACCGTAATCCTACTTACAATGGCTATGCTGACACCGTATATTTAGGCTGCTTTAAGCGAGAAGCACTGCTGAAGCTCAATTCTTTACCTGCCGATGATGTCTTTGACACTACTCAAGTTACCAACGAAGATGCAGAATTAAATCAGAGATTACTCGATTATAATCCCCAGTCGATTTACGTTAGTTCCCAGGTAAAAGTTTGGTATTATCCGCGAAAAACCTGGACATCTTTGTGGATACAGTACTTTAAGTACGGTCGAGGACGCTACCTTAACACGATCAGACATCCAGAGCGATCGCAAATTAGAGGAAAGTTACCTTTTCTTTTTTTCTCTACCGTAATTTTATTATTAATTTTTGACGTATTTTTCTTCCCAGGGAATCTTTACATGAAAGAAATATGTTGCTTGGGTATTCTGTTAGCATTTATTGAAAGTTTACGGGTCAACCTGAAGTTTAAAGCTGCTTTTGCGACTGAAATTTGGCGGGGAAATCCTCAAAAAGTCCCTGCTTTTTTTAGTCGATGGTTTTACTGTGGCATCGTCATTCTTACCATGCCTGTAGCTCATTGTTCTGGTTACGGATTTCAGGCAATCAAACATCGTCTTCTAACTATTGAAGGCTGGTAATTAATCGCACTGTCTAACTCAATCATCTCAAGGTCGTGAACCTCGCGAATAAGATAAAAAGGTCTTTTTTTTTGTTTAACCCTACGGAGTTACAAAATTTGGTTAAATATTCTAAGTCGCCATTTTAACGATCTCTAGCAAATTAGCATCGTTTAATTCTGAATTTTATAGTTGGGAGTAAAGTATGAAAGTTATCATTCTGGGGGGAGACGGTTTTTGTGGCTGGCCTACCGCACTACACTTATCGAATCTCGACTTTGAAGTAGTTATTGTCGATAATCTATCTAGAAGAAATATAGATAATGAGCTAGAAGTTAGCTCCTTGACTCCGATTGCACCTATTGGGCAAAGACTGTCCACCTGGAAGAATGTTACTGGTAGAGAAATAAAATTTCATAATATAGATATTGCTCAGGAGTACGATCGCCTTTTAAACTTAATCTCAAGGGAAAAACCTGAGGCGATCGTTCACTTTGCCGAACAAAGAGCTGCGCCCTATTCGATGAAATCCTCAAAACACAAGCGGTATACGGTTAACAACAACCTTAATGCGACCAATAATTTGCTTTGTGCCATTGTCGAATCTGGTTTAGATATTCATCTAGTGCATTTAGGTACCATGGGTGTCTATGGCTACGGCACGGCGGGAATGAAGATTCCTGAAGGCTATTTAGATGTGGAAGTTGTTACCGATAGTGGCGATCGCATACAGCAAGAAATTCTCTATCCTGCCAACCCTGGTAGCGTCTATCACATGACCAAAACCCAGGATCAGCTATTTTTCTATTATTACAACAAAAACGACGGTATCCGCGTGACCGATTTGCACCAGGGAATTGTCTGGGGAACAAACACTCCTGAAACCCTAATGGATGAGAAGCTAGTCAATCGCTTTGACTACGATGGGGATTATGGCACAGTATTAAATCGCTTTTTGATGCAGGCGGCGATTGGTTATCCCCTCACTGTTCACGGTACTGGCGGACAGACTAGAGCATTTATTCATATCCAAGATACGGTTCGCTGTGTGCAGTTGGCGATCGAAAATCCTCCATCTCAAGGAGAACGAGTTAGAATTCTCAATCAAATGACCGAAACTCATCGAGTCATCGATTTAGCAAAAATGGTGTCGCAAATGACTGGGGGCGAAATTGCCTACCTAGAAAATCCTCGCAACGAAGCTGTAGAGAATGAACTGTTTGTCAAAAATCAACGTTTTATTGATTTGGGTCTAGAGCCTACTACCCTGAGTCAAGGACTACTTAAAGAAGTTACTGAAGTAGCAGAAAAGTATGCTCATCGTTGTGATAAAAGTAAAATTCCCTGTACTTCCCTTTGGATTCAGAAGAAGGAAACAGTTTCGCAAAAAAGTGAATTAGAACCTGCTGAAATTACCAAGGTTTAATTAAATCTTGGTTACGAATTGAGTGAGCATTCTGCCTCACTTTTTTTGTTTTGATTTATGTTTTTATCACTGGCTACTTGACTTGCGAGGGGTCAATATCTTCTAATGTTTAGTACCTATGTTCTGAACGGACATATCAAGTTTTGGCTTTGCGGAAGCGAAGCTTCCCAGTCGTTGCCAGACGACGATCTGCGCCATGCGCTGCGTCAGTAACTTGTCCTCAAAAACATACCCTAGAAAAAAGCGATGGAAAGTCTAACTCCAGCCCAAAAAGAACTTTATGATTGGTTAATTGAATATATTAAGTCTACTCAGCACGCACCGTCTATTAGACAAATGATGAAAGCAATGAATCTGCGATCGCCAGCACCCGTCCAAAGTCGATTGGAAAGACTGCGCAACAAAGGTTACATTGACTGGATTGATGGTAAAGCGCGCACGATTAAAATCTTGCACCAACCAGAAAAAGGGTTGACGATTGAAGGAGAGATTGCTGCGGGGGGTTTAGTTGAACCCTTTAACGATGAAAAAACCAGACTAGATTTATCTGATTTATTTGGTCAGTCTGACTGCTATGTCTTGCGGGTAGTAGGGGACAGCATGATTGAAGATCTGATTAACGAGGGGGATTATGCCGTAATGCGATCGCTTTCTAATACGACCAAAGTGAAAAATGGTGATATTGTCGCGGCTAGGGTATCGGGACATGGCACAACTCTCAAGCATTTTTATCAAGAACAGGAGGAAATTACCCTTAAACCTGCCAATCACAAATACGAACCCATCAAAGTAGAAGCCGAGAATGTAGAGATTCAGGGTATTTTAGTGGGAGTGTGGCGGTCTATTAGTTAGCCTGAAGCTATTGACTTTGAGCTATTAACCATTCAGCAGTTGTCATAAACTGCATCTTGCTAAAAAGATTTATGATTGATTCTATTCAAGCTCTAACTTTATCTGATGAATTAAAGGCAAGATTGGCTACACCGCTAAAAATTGGCTCAGTAGTCGTTAATAGCCGTGTATTACAGTCTCCTCTTTCTGGGGTAACTGATTTGGTTTTTCGACGATTAGTCAGGCGATATGCACCAAACTCGATGATGTATACCGAGATGGTAAGTGCCAGGGAGATTTATCATCTTCAGGAATTACCGACCATTATGGCGATCGCTCCTGACGAAGATCCGATCGGCATTCAGTTATTTGACTGTCGCCCAGACTTTATGGCAGAAGCGGCACGAAAAGCTGTAGCGCAAGGAGCAAACACCATTGATATTAATATGGGCTGTCCCGTAAATAAGATCACCAAAAAAGGAGGCGGTTCGTCTTTGTTACGCCAACCAAAGGTAGCCGAGGCGATCGTCAAAACTGTAGTAGCAGCGGTGGATGTTCCTGTAACCGTCAAAACCCGCCTTGGTTGGAATGACAATGAGATAAATATTATTGATTTCGCTCGGAGAATGGAAGATCGGGGGGCGCAAATGCTAACACTTCACAGTCGTACCCGCGCTCAAGGCTATAACGGCACGCCCGCTGGTCATGGATTGCTAAGGTCAAACAGGCTTTGTCAATTCCTGTCATTGCCAACGGGGATATTTTCAGCGTCGAAGCCGCGATTAAATGTCTTAGAATTAACTAATGCCGATGGGGTAATGTGTTCGCGAGGAACTCTAGGGTATCCTTTTTTAGTCGGTGAAATTGACCATTTTCTCAAAACAGGAGAGCAGTTGCCGACTCCTGATGTTGCTACCAGATTGCAGTGCGCTAAAGAACATCTACTGGGGTTATGGGAATATAAAGGACAACGAGGTATCTATCAATCCCGCAAACATTTAGCCTGGTATTGTAAAGAATTTTCTGGCGCAGCAGAATTACGCGATCGCCTATCCCAAATCTCCAGTCTAGAACAAGGATGCGAAATACTAGATCGAGCGATCTCTTCATAACCTTTTCAACTGAAACTTTAGTTTATTGTAACTTCTGTCCTTTTTTTATCACTTTTTGGCACGACCTTTGATAAAATGAGCGGTTGCTTGAAGGAAATATAAGATAAGACAGAATATAAGGTAATTATTATGAAACGGAGACAGCTTTTAGACCGTTTAGCGATCGCTGCCACTACCAGCACAGTTCTCATTGCTTGCGACCAAACAAATAACAGTCGGGATGTACAGGCAGATGCTCTGCCTAAGGTCAACTGGCGGATGGTGACTAGTTGGCCCAAGTCCCTCGATACAATTTATGGTGGAGCTACAACGGTATGCGATCTCGTTGCTGCCATGACAGGAGGGCGCTTTACGATTGAACCCTATGCAGCGGGAGAAATTGTCCCAGGATTAGAAGTTTTAGATGCAGTACAAAATGGCACGGTAGAATGCGGACATACCGCAAGTTACTATTATGTCGGCAAAAACCCCGCCCTTGCCTTCGGTACTTGTGTTCCCTTTGGCTTAACCGCCCAGCAGCAGAATGCCTGGTACTATCATGGCGGTGGATTAGAAGCGATGCACGAACTCTATAGCGATTTTAATGTAATCAGCTTCCCAGCGGGAAATACAGGAGCCCAGATGGGAGGCTGGTTTAAAAAAGAAATTAAGTCCCTCTCCGATCTTAAGGGACTAAAAATGCGGATTCCTGGCTTGGGCGGAAAAATAATGTCTAACTTAGGAGTTAATGTACAGGTCTTACCTGGAGGGGAAATATATCTTGCTTTAGAACGGGGTGCGATCGATGCTGCGGAGTGGGTTGGTCCTCATGACGACCTCAAATTAGGTTTGAATAAAGCCGCATCCTATTATTATTATCCAGGCTGGTGGGAACCAGGAGCTACTCTCGAAGTACAGGTAAACAAATCCCAGTGGGATAAACTTCCAGTCGAATACCAGGAGATTTTTAAATCAGCAGCGATGCGGGCCAATCTTAATATGCTTGCCCAATATGACGCTCTTAATCGAGAAGCTCTAAAAACTCTCGTTGATAGTGGAACACAGTTAAAGGCTTATCCACCAGAAATTCTCCAAGCAGCCCAGAAAGCAGCTACAGATTACTACCGTCAAGAATCCAGCAATAGCCCTGCCTTTAAAAAAGTCTACGAGCAATGGAATCAATTCCGCACTGCAATCTCTGAATGGAACAAAGTTAACGAGTTAAGCTACGCTAGCTTCGTCAACAAGTAATTCAAGTAGTTCAGATTATATATCGAGAAAGTGAAATTCATTTGAAATTCAACTTTGTTAATGTCTAGGAATAATTTTCAACATTGCCATCAGTCTCGAACTCTAGGTTAGAACTATTCTCTGTTGTCAATTCGTTCTCATCGACGTAATCTTGACTATCTTCATTATCAGTTTCATCCCCCAAAATACTATCTGAACTCGGATCGGTTAATTCATCCTCTGTGTTGTTAGTATTATTTGCGTCGCCATCAACTGTTGTCTGTGTATCAATAACACTTTGATTGGGGTCTGTATCCAGACTGCCATCATTGCTTGTTGGTTCTTCTAGATTGGATATATCGGACTGATTATTAGTTAAATCATTATCATTACTGACAGCATCTGATGTATCAGCGAATTCATCAACAGTACTTACTTCCGAAACATCTACTGAGTCGAGGGTTGTATATTGCCACAGTCCAATCTGCCAGGAAAAAATGTTACTGCTGTTTCCCCTTGGTCGCCTCGCCTCATAATTGCTTTCCTTAATCATTTTTTCTACGTCTTTGTCGCGATCCTCAATGGTCGCAATTTCAGCATCCGCTACCGCATTCGCGTACATTTCATCCCAACTAGAGGCAGTAGCGGTATTAATATCCCAGCCGATAACATCCATTGAAGTGAGATCGAGGTTAGAAATATCTTTTCTCAAACCAACTGTTAATACTGGATCCATGATTCCTTGAGAACTTGATTGTTCCCAGTGGCTTGCTTGATATCCATCGCCACCAAAATCTGTATATTGTCCGCTAGAAAAAGTTCCTAGTTTTGTTGCTCCACCATCGATGGAAAAGAAAGGATTGCCACCTACAGACAAATCTAGCTCTCCGCTCGCAGCACTAGAATCAGAGTAGCGATACAAATCTAAGGGAGAAGCAAATTTAAAATCTTTACTCTTGATTTCTTTGTCTTCTGTTTCAGATTCAGTCAATACTTTTAGCCAGTCAGAGTCATCAATACCGCTGACAAAACCCAAGACGTGACCAACCTCGTGCATGGCAACAGAGAGAAAATCCATTTCATTTCCCTGAATACCATCGCTACGCAAGGCATCATAATCCCAGCCTACGGTTGAATTGCCAGAAAGGTCATTAACTACAATATAGCCATCGAGCTTATCGCGCTCGTCGTTCAGTAAACCTAATGACTTGGAATTGGCATTAGTAATCCTAAATTCTTTCGTCTGATCGAGTTCTTGACCATCGATCAGGACACTAAACTCTTTGTCATCTGACGGTAAATTAGCGAAAGCGGTCTGATCGTCTGAAGATATTATGTCATTGCCCAGGGCATCATATACTTTGTCGTACTTTTCTTTTCTCTTTTTACCTGGTAGGGCTGCACCAACCACTTCATCAGGTAGTTCGTTAGTACTTTCTATATGAATACGGACAGTTACATCATCCGCTAAATATGAAGACCAAATTTCTCCTGCCATCTCAAAGCCAATTATCTGCTCAGTAGATACACCAGGAGCATAGGTAAATTCAAATTGTGTTCCACCACTAAAATCGCTCATGATTATTGATTTTAAGTTCTTAATTTAAAATTAGTTGTTATATTTTTTTAGATCTATATTTCTCAAATAATATAGTGTATTTACTTAAATAAGCAAACATACTTTTGACCATAATTAATAATCGCGAGAGCATCTATTAATTTCAGTATATTCAAATTACTTTGGCGATAAAAAACCTGAAAGTACATTCAACTATTGATGCAAAATCATCTGTTTCCTCCAATACAAAATTAGTTATTGCATCAAAATATTTTATGCATAATTAATGTATTAAAGGTAATTTGATCGAAATATTTACCCTGCCAAACAATTTAAATTTCTCTAAGAATAAACTTGAGGAAATGCGATCGCTTTGAGAAAAAATCAATTAAGATTAGCCACCGCTAACTTTAGCCTTGTAACCTAGATTTTTTAGGGTATCTAATAGCTGTTGTTTATGATCTCCTTGAATTTCTAAACAGGCATCTTTTACTGTTCCACCACTACCACACTGACTTTTGAGTTTTTTCAACAGTTTTGTCAGAGTTTCAGGTTTGTGTTGAAATCCCGTAACGATGGTTACAGTCTTGCCTTTGCGTCCAGATCGCGTTGACTGTATTCTAAGATCCTGTTGGTTGGGTGGCAAATCAGGCACACCTCGTTCAAATACCTGAGAATTATCTGTACCAAACTCTTGATACGCAATGCGATTCTGCTTCGATTTACCTTTACCAGCCATACCTAATTTCTAGTTTTGTAATTTGAATTAGCGATGCCAAGATATGATAATTGTGCAATCCAGGCTATATCAATAAAATTATCATGTCCGTAGATAACGAACCACCAGAAATTTTAGAACAGAAGCTATCTTATAAAGGACGCAAGTTTAACTATGAAGTAGTCAAGCTACGTTTACCCAATGGGGTGTCGGGAGAATGGGAATGTATCCGCCATCCTGGGGGAGCTTTGGCTGTCCCTGTGACTGCTGACGGTAAGTTTGTCTTAGTTAAACAATATCGCTTTACCGTGGAAGGTAGGCTATTGGAATTTCCTGCGGGAACGGTGGAAGTAAATGAATCGCCTTTTGAGACCATAAAACGGGAAATTGAAGAAGAAACTGGCTACAGTGCCAGTAAATGGCAGGATATGGGTAAATTTATCCTCGCTCCTGGATACTCTGATGAGTATATTTATGCTTTCTTGGCACAAGATTTAACCAAGCTAGAAACACCGCCTCAGCAAGATGAAGACGAAGATATTGAAGTGGTGTTAATGACCGAATCTGAGCTGGAAGCAGCGATTTTAAATGGTGAACCGATAGACGGCAAAACCATCGCCTGTTTTTACATGGCACGAGCCTATCTTAACAATGCCTCAGATTAGGCACAGATAATTTTCTGACGATCAACTCCCTGTAATACCCCAACCCCTCCCAAACGCTGAACAAATTTTGCCATCCTATCAGCAAAGTGAATGACGTAAGGAAGACGACTATAAGCATAAGCACTGCCAGGATTTAACATAGATAAGCGGTCAATTTGACAAGCTAAAATTTCCAAAGGGGCATCTCCGTAATCTCTAACTACTTGTAACGGACGCGCACTGCCTCCTGCTTTAGCTTCAGAAGTAATAATACGAAGAGTATCTCCATCAGTCGATAGTATTGCTGTACCTGGTGATGCGTCTTCTAAGAATTCTGATTGATAAGGTAAGATTGCCATTCTTCCTGCACCACTTTTTCTTACTCCTAAAATATCGACCGCAATATTTGCTTGCTTCAACTCAGCAACTGTTTCTAAAAATTCTTCATCCTGAACAAAACCATCTCGCAATAACAGTATTCGTTTTGGCATTCTATTTTCTTGAGCATAAAATCTGGTAATAATATTACTTACAGTTCGCCAAACTACTTGACCACTTAGTTTTTCTCCTCGTTGCGCTTCAGGGATTTCCCAGCCTAAATTTTGTCCGTTAGCTAAGACGGCAAAAGCACTTGTACCATAGTACATACTTCTATTTGTCCCAGCATCGAAACCAATTACCACCTCTGCTGCGTATCGATCTTGTATTGCTTCTAATCCTACTGGCTGCCATTTTGCTTTGAGCAACAAACCCAAAACAATATTAGCTATGCGATAATCTTCAAGTCTAAACATGGGTTGCATAAACTGAAGTGCAATATTCGCTTCTAAAGCTTCTCGTTGATATTGAGCTTTTACCGTATTTTCTAACCAAGGAGTAACAACTAAGATGGTTTGAGTTCCTTGATTTGCCCAACTTTGCCAGAATTGTTTACGTGCTAATGAGTACCCCTGTTAAGGTGACCAAATGTACTATATCGAATTTGCAAGGTGTTCAATGTGCGATCCATTCAAAATTTCTTTTTGGAACATACTATATGTTTTTAGAGAAATATTGAATTCTAAATCTCTTAAAGCCTATTATCTCGTTAAATTGCAGAAGAATAAACTAGTACAAACGCTCACCTTAACAGGGGTAGTGCTAATGAGCTATCTGGAACATCTCTTTGATTCTTTGCAGATTCCAAAAAAATATCTACATCACTCTTCTTGGCAACACTCTCAAGCTTATTACTGATGAATTTTGACCAGCCACCATTATTAGTTAAATCTAGACAACCAAATTGTCTTTCTCCAACGCCATAGCAGCCCACGTCTAAACTTTTTATGGGGCGACGAACTTTAATTGATTTGGTTAGTAGCAAAGGAGATTTATCTCTTAAAATAATTCCTGGAGCTTTTTGCGGTTTTACCTTGTCATCAACCATTGTTTGCTCGACATGATAGATTTTTCTGGCTAAGAATTTTGCTGTATTCTCACCTCTACGAAAGCGGACTTGAGCAGCTTGTTTAGTTTGAGAAAAAACTTTGGCAGCTTCTTTTGAACCTCTTTCTTTTAAAGTACTCAAGATTTCCATTGTTACACTAGGTTTTAATCTGGTAGAAAGATACGGTGATGACTATCAATTTCCAGAAACACCACTCCAGAATGATGTAGCTCTAAATCTAAGCGAACTCCTGTATGAACTTCCCAGCCTGAGTCTTGCAGAATTTTTCTATCAGCATTCCACCAGATAAATCCTCCTTCGGAAGCTCTATCTACTCTATTGTTTTCAGCTATTCGTTTGATTCTATTGCCTAACCAGCGTCTTTCTAATCTCTCTAAAGCAATCCTTTCAACTGTATTTTCTAGATTTAAAAGTTTTGTTTCTTGATGTTGCAAAGTCCATTTTTCATTACTTAAGTATGCATCGGATATTCTTTCCTTAATAATAATATTTGAACCAAATCTAACTCCTGATGTTCCTCCAATATTCCAAGGTATTTTATTAAGTGCAGAGTATTCTTCACCTAGTTCTGGAGGAGACTTAAAGTTACACTGATAAACTTGAACTGTTCTTTCTGATTCAGCTAGCTTTTTGATAGGGAATCGATTCAAGTAAACTTTTACAGTAGATTGTGTCATTGAATAATTTTTTATGTTTGCGACTTGCGGGAAAAATTCAGGTTGTGTTTTCAAAAAAATAGCCTGCCGAAGCAGACTAAAATATTAAGTATTATCCAAGCAAATTAACTATTAAGATTACTCGTTAATCAAATCTATTGCTGAAGAAACTTGCACCTTACTTTGAGGTATTTCCTGAGTGATAATCGCCGATTGCAAGATAGGCGTAGTAACCACAGAATCCGAACTCAAAGTAAATAGAGGATTGGATAAAATTCCTGCTAGGGAAGTAATAATTGCCGAAGCGACAATCCCTACCTGCAAGGGGCGCATTCCTGGAAGTTTCCAGTTAATTGGAGGATAGTTTTTCACGGATTCCGACATTTCTTGAGGTTCTTTTACTACCATCATTTTGACTACGCGGATGTAGTAGTAAATTGAAATGACGCTGGTGATTAAACCAAGCAGCACTAAGCCGTATAACCCAGCTTGCCAACCAGCCCAGAATAGATAAATCTTACCAAAGAATCCCGCCATGGGAGGAATACCACCTAAAGAAAGTAAGCAAATACTTAGGCATAGAGTAAGTAAGGGATCTTTTTGGTATAAACCAGCATATTCACTGATTTGATCTGTACCAGTACGAAGAGAGAAAAGAATGATACAGGTAAACGCTCCCAGGTTCATAAATAGGTAGATAAACAGGTAAAAAATCATGCTGGAGTAGCCATTATCCGTCCCTGCGATCAAACCGATCATCACAAAGCCAGCCTGGGCAATGGAAGAATATGCCAACATCCGCTTAATGCTAGTTTGCGCCAGGGCTACCACATTACCCAGTACCAAACTGAGGATTGCCAGGGCAGTGAAAATTAGGTGCCATTGTTCGGTTAATGAACCAAAAGCGGTAACTAGCAGGCGAATAGCCAGGGCAAAGCCCGCTGCTTTTGAACCAACGGATAAGAAAGCGACGACAGGGGTAGGAGAGCCTTCATAGACATCAGGCGTCCACTGGTGAAACGGAACGGCAGAAATCTTAAAGGCAATTCCTGCAATGATAAACACTAATGAAATTGCTAAACCTAAAGACTGGGGGCTATTAATTTCCGTAACTTTTGTTGCAATAATATTAAGATTCGTTTCTCCTCCAGACAACCCGTAAAGCAGTGACATTCCGTAAAGGAAAATTGCTGAACTAGCAGCACCGATCAAGAGATATTTTAAAGCAGCTTCATTAGAACGAGGATCTCGCTTCATGTAACCTGTCATGAGGTAAGAAGAGATACTCAACATTTCTAAAGAAATAAACACCATAGTTAGCTCATTTGCCCCACAGAGGAACATTCCTCCCAAAGCAGCAGTAAGCATAATAGCGATGAATTCTGCCAAAGACGTTCCCGACTGCTGAATATAGCGAATCGACATCGGGATCGTAATCATTACTGAGAGGGCGACAATGCCCCGAAAGACAATGCTCAGATTATCACCATTAAAGGAACCCAAAAAAGCGATCGCATTGGGGTTATTCCATTGAAAGAATAGAGCGACAAGAGAGTTGAAGATACCAAACAGAGCGAGATAGGGCAACCATCGAGAAGCATTTCTGCCGAAAATCAAATCGCCAATCAAAACAGCCATTATGGTAATAATGACAAAACCTTCGGGCAAAATTGTTGCTGCATGAAGCTGCGAGGCTACACTGCTAGAAAAATCCATAGGTACTATCAGATATAGATAAAATTGAAAAATTGCTGTAAGAGACTAATACAAGGATTGTAGTTCATCCTGATTCTGTTTCAGCTTATTATGTTTTGATTGGCGCTCACAAGTATCAGATACGCATCGATCTGGCAATTTGTCACTTGGTTGTCAATTACGACGCAATTTTCTGCCGATCTTTAAGCTATGGTGAAACTAAAGCAGGGATTTTTATTTAACAGCGAATGAATCTATTGCTCCAAGTGACGGCAATATAACTTTAATCTTTATATTTTTTATTTTCAAGGTCGGCTATATGACTATTAGATTGACGATTCAGGCTGCTCTGCTTGCCAAAAAGTTGAAAATCTATATATACTTCAGTCCTCTGTCAAAATCTGTAATTTATGGAGATCTTGAGCCATCACTAAACAAGTAAATCCTCTCAACAGAAGGCTTTGACTGCAAAATTGTCTCTAGAGAAAAGCTGCTAATTTATGGTCGCCCACTATTACCTACTAAAACAAGATATTTGTCGTTTGCGGGAATCTAACTATAGATTAGAGTAGAAATCTCGATCGATAAATCTTGATAAAAAAATTAAATTCTCCAAGTTTACTGCGTTAACCTCATTTCTATGTCAACACTAGTTATTGTCGAATCTCCTACAAAAGCGCGTACTATTCGTAATTATCTGCCTTCTGGCTATCAGGTTGAGGCATCAATGGGTCATGTGCGAGACTTACCACCCTCAGCTAAAGAGATTCCTCCTGCTTACAAAGATAAGAAGTGGGCAACCTTGGGCATCAATGTAGAAGATAAGTTTCAGCCGATCTATGTTGTTCCCGAAAAGAAAAAGAAGGTGGTCAAAGAATTAAAGGCGGCGCTAAAGGTTGCGGACGAGTTGATTCTAGCAACGGATGAAGACCGTGAAGGAGAAAGCATTAGCTGGCATTTATTAGAAATCCTCAAGCCAAAAGTACCTGTGAAACGAATGGTGTTTCATGAAATCACGAAAGAAGCAATTCAAAAGGCTCTACTAGACTGTCGCGAAGTAGACCAGGATTTAGTCCATGCTCAAGAAACAAGACGGATTTTAGACCGTTTGGTGGGCTATACTGTCTCTCCTTTGCTGTGGAAAAAAATCTCTTGGGGTTTATCGGCAGGTAGAGTTCAATCGGTAGCAGTGCGTTTAACAGTACTAAGAGAAAGAGAGCGTCGAGCATTCCAGTCTGGGGGATATTGGGATCTTAAGGCGGATTTAGAACAGGATAAAGACCCTTTTGAAGCGAAACTGATTACCTTAGACGGCAAGAGATTAGCTACAGGTAGCGACTTTGACTCCGATACTGGAAAAATCGCCGAAGGTCGAGATGTGGTGCTGCTCAATGAAACTGAAGCCACCAAGTTAAAGGAACGAATTTTTGACAAGACCTGGACTGTAACTAATCGAGAGGAAAAAGCCTCTAAGCGCAAGCCTTACGCACCCTTTACTACTTCGTCCTTGCAGATAGATTCTAACCGTAAATTAGGTCTGTCGGCACGAGAAACCATGAGCGTGGCACAAAAGCTCTATGAAAAGGGTTTTATTACCTATATGCGGACAGATTCAACCCATCTATCCAGTCAGGCGATCGCCGCTGCTAGGTCATGTATCGAACAGAAGTATGGCAAAGAGTATCTCAGTCCTAAGCCACGACAATACAGCACCACCAGCAAGGGCGCACAGGAAGCTCACGAGGCTATTCGTCCTGCGGGAGAAACTTTCCGTACTCCGAAAGAAACCAAGCTGAAAGACCGTGAATTTAGGCTTTACGATCTGATTTGGAAGCGTACTGTAGCTTGCCAGATGGCTGACGCGAACCTGACCCAAATTGCCGTGGATGTCAGCGTAGCCAATGCAGTTTTTCGTGCCAACGGCAAACGCATCGACTTTCCCGGTTTTTTCAGGGCATATGTTGAAGGTTCGGATAATCCTGACGCTGCCTTAGAAGACCAGGCGGTGCCGCTTCCCCCTTTGAAAGCGGGAGACAAACCTGACTGTAAAGAATTAGAGGCGATTGGACACGAAACTCAACCTCCAGCCCGATATACCGAAGCATCTTTGGTTAAGACCTTAGAAAAAGAAGGTATCGGTCGTCCCAGTACCTACGCTACCGTCATGGGAACAATTGTCGATCGCGGTTACGTGCAGATGCGCAGCAAAGCCTTAATTCCCACCTTCACAGCTTTTGCGGTTACAGCTTTGTTAGAGGAACACTTCCCCGATCTAGTTAATACTGAGTTCACTTCCAAAATGGAGCAAACTTTAGATGAAATTGCCCGTGGTGGTGCGGAGTGGATACCTTATCTCCAGAAATTCTATCAAGGAAAGACAGGTTTAAAGACTCAAATTGACGAGAAAATCGAACAAATCGAACCAGCGATCGCCAAAACTATTCATCTGGAAAACTTAGATGCCATTGTCCGTATTGGCAAATATGGTCCCTATATTGAAATAACCACCGAAGATGGCGAAACAGAGGTTATCAAAGTATCTATTCCCGATGATTTGACTCCCGCAGATCTTAATCCTGAGCAAATCGAAGCCTTGATCCGCCAGAAAAAAGAAGGACCTGAGAAAGTTGGCTTACATCCTGAAACTGGGGAACCGATTTATTTCAAAATTGGTAAGTATGGACCTTACGTCCAGCTAGGGGACAAAACCGAGGATAACCCCAAACCAAAAATGAGTTCGATTCCTAAAAAAGATAGCAAGACTGACGCTACTAAGGATGATGTAACTTTAGAAATGGCAGTAGGCTTGTTGTCTCTTCCTCGTCTATTAGGACAACACTCAGCAACGGGAGGCAAAATCAAAGCAGCTTTGGGACGTTTTGGTCCCTATGTCGTTCACGAATTTAAAGGTCCAGAAGATACCAAGCTACAGCGGGATTATCGTTCTCTCAAAAAAGAAGACGATGTATTAACTGTAACCTTAGAACGGGCCTTGGAACTCCTGGCACAGCCAAAACGGGGTCGTGGCGGCAGCAAAAAAACACCTCTGAGAGAACTGGGCGCTCATCCAGAAGACAAGGAAGCAGTCAATATCTACCAAGGACCTTATGGCAACTATATTAAGCACGGAAAGATTAACATCGGTTTGCCAGAAGATGAAACTGTAGAAGGAATAACTCTCGAAAAAGCTCTAGAGTTACTAGCAGAAAAAGCAGCTACCAAAAGCAGCACCAGGAAAACTACTGCCAAAAAAACTACCGCTAAAAAGACAACTAAGAAAAAAACTACTGGTAGAAAAACTACCGCTAAAAAGACAGCTAAAAAAACTACCGCTAAGAAAGAAGCTTCTTAATCAACGAAGCATGAAGGCAGAAAGAACAAAGACATTCTCTAGTCGCATCTAGCAATATACTTTTCATACTTCATACTTGAAGGGCGAAGCCCTAGTTATCAGCTAGCTTAAGGGCAGGGTAAAAATTATTTGTTTCCTTCGCTCTAGGTCGATTTGAGAAATTTTCCTCGCGATCGCTATTTCCTGTCTCTTGAGTTGGAGAATCGCTAAACTAGAAATAGCTCTGTTAAATAAATCGATTATATTCGGTGATTTTTGCTCAAAATATCAAATCTGGGTTGATTTCTTTACTCTTGGGGATGTCTGCGATCTTATTGCCCACCAAAATTTCTGCCGCCGAAAGAATTACCTTTGAAGTTCCGCCTTTTGGTCAGTTTAATCTTGAGGTTGACGATCTACAGGCTTTTGTGACTACTGGAGAAATATCTCCAGAATTAGCATATTATCTCGATCGCTTACCAGCCCAACAAGTAGCCAGATTGCCTAAGCTGTTGTCTACTCCTATAGAATTCAATCCCTTAACCATCACTAAGTTTAGCAACTCTAGCGTTGGCGAGGCAGTAATTAAAAACTTTGCCAAAGGTATTCGAGCTGATGTTAATCGCAATGGCTTCTATGCTTTAAGAGGGGCAATCATCGCTGCTGCTTTCGATCCCGAAGGATTGACGTTGATGAATTTGTTACAGGAATTTCCCTTAGAAACAATTTATCTGGATTTGGGAGTATTGCAGCAGTATGCCAAACGAGGAGAAATACTGTTAAAAAACCGCCAAGCAATCGATCGAGCTTGGTTTGCAGAAGATCGGCATCGAGAGCGATCGCCAAATAAACTGCCAGATCTTAGCGCATCAGGACAATATACTTGGTCAAAACGAACTCTGACTTTTCAAAATCCCCGTCGCCCAAAACCAGGAATTTTCGATCTTTATCAGCCAGAAATAGATCGCTCTGTGCCTTTGATCGTAATTTCTCATGGTGTAGCTTCTAGCCGTCAAACTTTTGCCTACTTAGGAAAACATTTAGCCTCGTATGGTTTTGCCGTAGCTGTAATTGAACATGAAGACATTAGCCTAAAGAAGTTTGCTCAGTTTCTGGCGGGAGGGTCAAAATTTTCTGAACCAGATAATTTAATTAACCAGCCTTTAGACGTAAAATATGTTCTCGATCGCCTCGAACAAGAATCTAAGCTTAATCTCCAGCAGGTAGGAATAATTGGTCAGTCTTTTGGTGGTTATACTGCCCTGGCTTTAGCAGGAGCAAAACTAACTAGCGATCGCAGTAATACTAGTTGTGATTCAGAAAATTATCGAGATGTATTGCTAGATTTGTCTTCTCTGGCACAATGCGCTTTGAATGAATTAGAACAGCCTATTCCTGAGTTGCGAGATCCTAGAATCAAAGCAGCGATCGCCATTAACCCCATGAGCAAGATTTTTGGTCAAGCTGGAATCAGCTCAATAGAGACTCCGACAATGATTGTTTCAGGGACAAACGATTTAATTATGCCTCCCGTTGTCGAACAAATTAGACCCTTTACCTGGTTCAATCAGAATCTAGATAAATATTTGGTATTAGTCAAACCAGCAACCCACTTTAGTTTTTTACAAGAAGGCTTAGGCGTGTTACCTGTCCCCGATAGTGTAGTGGGACCTAGCCCTACTTCGGCTCATCCTAGTTTAAAAGCTCTAAGTACTGCCTTTTTCCAGATTTATTTAGCTCAACAGCCAAAATACCAAGCCTATCTACAAAACAATCAAATGAACAATGATGCCAACAGTGATGCCTTTGAACTTTCAATTATTCGCTCTTTAACTGAAGCTCAGTTAGAACAAATAGTAGATTAATTAATAGCGAAGCTGATTGCCTTCAGGGTATTATTGACCTGAACCCAAAATATTGCGCGTAAATTCTGGCTCTACCGCGACTTGACTGCTATAAACTTTTTTTACTCCTTCAACCTTCAGCGCAATATTTTCCATGCGCCTTAGAAGAGAACTATCTGTAATTGTGCCAAATAAAACAATTGCATCATCTTCCTGTGCTACATAAATAGACGAAATCTTGCTTAATTTGGGATCTTGTTCATAAGCCTTGGCAACTCTTTGAGCAATGCCACTAAGACTAAACTCACCATACAAACCGACTCTTTCGGCTGGAATAGTATTTAACTGAAGATTGCTTGTTTCTGCCTGAAGATTATTGGTCTTATTATAAAGATTAAATAAAAACAGTGCAAATAAAGGCAAAGATATTAACCAGACTGAAGCTATTAGCCAGAGAGATTTGTTGTGCCTAGCAAGATTTTTCTTGATTTTGGGCAATTCTGCTTGGCTTATATCAATACTCTGACGCAGCTTGTTAATCTCTTCCTGCTGCTGACGAGAAGCATACTGTAGACTAGAAATCGCCTTCTGTGGTCTTACAGTCACTGGTGTAATAGTATCCACTGAAGATTGCGAAGATTTAGAATTTTTTAACTTGCTGATAATTACCCCTGAATCAGTACTGATTAGAAGTTTCTCTAACAATCCAGGGGCAATTTGGGTATAGCCTTTATTTATATTGCGAATAACCCCCGCTAAATCTTGAGTCTCAAGAGTTTTTAATAAATAACCTTTTGCTCCCATGGCTAAAGACTTGGTGATGTATTCATCATGATCATAAGAAGTATGAATCAAGACTTTAGTTTGAGGAAATTTACTAGTAATTTGCTTAGTAGCGCTAGCTCCGTCTAAACCAGGCATCTCCATATTCATGATCACGATGTCAGGCTGAAGCATTTCTGCTTGGGCGATCGCAGTAAAACCATCATTAGCTGTACCCACGACTTGAATATCTGTTTCGTTTGCCAGAGAAACTTTTAAACTTTCCCTAACCATTTTTTGATCGTCAACTAATAAAACTCGGATCATAATAGTAATTTATTAAAAACCTGCAAAATAGCATTACTAGAAATGTAGAAATCTCTAGGTATTTCTAGCTAACAGTATTTACACTTACTATGATTACCTATAGTTCTTTTTTATGTAAATTCCTTTACCCAATCTTTATGGTTTTGTTAAGTTCAGACTATTGTTAAAATCACCTATTTTGCCTGAAACTACTTATAATCGTCAGAAACTACTTTAAATATGCCGTCGGTTTATTGGACAAGCCTCCATACTAAATTACATAAAACTTTACTTCAACGCCCTCTTTTACCTCCTGAAAAAACCGTTTTAATTGCTCTATCTGGGGGACAAGATTCTCTATGTTTAGGGAAGTTACTGTTAGATTTATGTTCTAAGTGGCATTGGCAACTAGCGATCGCCCACTGCGATCATCAATGGTCAACGGATGCAGGAATCGCCGTCAGAGTGGGTGATATTGCCCATAATTGGCAGCTACCCTTCTATCTCAAGACTGCTAGAGGGTTAAAAGAAACAGAGGCGGCTGCTAGGCAATGGCGTTATCAAGCTCTAAAGGAAATTGCTCAGGAAAATGAATTTGAATATATCGTTACAGGGCATACTAAAAGCGATCGCGCTGAAACTTTACTTTATAATCTAATTCGTGGGGCAGGAGCAGATGGATTAACGGCTTTGAATTGGCAACGCTCCTTGACCGAAAAAATCACTTTAGTTCGTCCAATTCTTGAACTATACCGCCGAGAAACTTTAGAATTTTGTCAGCAGTTTGACCTACCTGTCTGGTTCGATGTGGTTAATCAGGATAATAAGTATGCTCGCAATAGAATTCGTAGTGAGTTGATTCCCTATCTACAGGATAACTTCAACCCTCAAGTAGAGAACTCCCTAGCACAAACCTCTGAGCTATTACGGGCAGATATTGAATATTTAGAACTTACGGCGAAAAAACTACTCCAACAGGCTCAATCCGATCAAGAAAATAAGCTAAATCGCTTTTGTTTGCAGGAAGTTCCCCTCGCTATTCAACGTCGAGTTGTTCGCCAATTTTTACCGACTGTCATGTCTCGACAGCCAAATTTCGACCAAATAGAAGCAGTGGTTGATTTAATTTCCGCACCAAACAAAAGCCGTACCTCTACCTTACCAGGCAGAGCGATCGCTGAAGTTGATGGACAATGGATTATTTTTTATAAGTAGAAAAAATCTTGACTATTTTGCGCTTGATCTAGCTTATTAATTTTATAATAAGCGCTTATATTGCTAACTTCTGTTTGATAAAAAATATATTAGCTTTTGATGGCAATAAACCAAGAAATATAGATTATTTATTCTTATTGTATATTGTGATATTATCTCTAAAATATTAAAAGACAATAACAAAGAACTTGTTTTTTACGTGGTAATTTTATTGTCAAGAATCATTGAAAATAATTTAAATAATTTTTTATTTTTGCAATCAAACAGATTTTTTAATTAATATTATATTCTGAACCATATTTACTCGCATCAAAGTTAAACTTGGTGCAAGATTATGCTGAAAAAAATAAATAATCTTATTTGAAACCAGGCTGAAACCTAATAAATCTTACTTAACTAAATTTTAAAAATATAAATAACGATTCTAATATATGACTAATTTAACTTCAGGAACTCTAGTAATTTCGCTGGATCTGGAACTTTATTGGGGAATGAGGGATGTTATCGCCTTACATAATTATAAGAAAAATTTAAAAGGAGTACGCCAAGCCATACCAGCTATTTTAGACTTATTTGAAAAATATCAAATTCACGCTACTTGGGCTACTGTAGGATTCCTTTATTACGATGATGTCAAACAATTAAAAAAAAATATACCTTCACAACGACCTCTTTACGATCGAGAAAATTTATCTCCTTACAGATATATTGATAATTTAGAAGACTGCGATCGACAACTTCACTTTTGTCCCGATTTAATTGAGTTGATTAAGCAATATTCAGGGCAAGAAATCGGTACTCATACGTTCTCTCATTACTACTGCTTGGAAACAGGACAAACTCAGGTAGAGTTCAAAGCCGATCTTGATGCTGCAATCAAAACAGCTAAACAAGCTAAAGTAGCTACAAAAAGTTTAGTATTTCCCCGAAATCAATACAATCAAGCTTATTTAGAAACGATTAAAGACTGTGATATTACTTGTTATCGAGGCAATGAAAAAAATTCTATTTACAATTCTGAAGCAGGAGATGGCGATCGCCCTAGCAAAAAGATTCTACGATTAATTGATGCTTATTTAAATCTTACTGGTCACAATTGCTTTTCTTGGTCAGAATTACGCTCTAACTATCCGATTAACATACCCTCCAGCCGTTTTTTACGCCCCTACTCCTCAAAACTTAAATATTTAGATAAATTACGTCTGCGACGCCTTACTTCAGGTCTAAATTATGCATCAGACAAGAGTATGATATATCATCTTTGGTGGCATCCTCATAATTTTGGGGTCAACCTAGCAGAAAATCTTAGCTTTTTAGAGAACCTACTACAGACATATCAAAAGCTTTGTACCCAAAACAAAATGCAATCCCTCAATATGAGAGAGGTTGCCGAACTTTGTCAGACTCAACCACAAATGTCTAGAGTCTGAATTTAGCTCGAATATGATTAATTACTGTAGAGACGTGAAGGATCTTACAAGGGCGTGAACCTGCGTCACGCCATAGCCCCTCAAATTTCGCGTCTCTACTTCTGCGTTTGATTCCTACTAAATAAAACACAAAAATCAAAAATCCCGCCTAGTAATCTATACTAAACGGGAAGTGAATTAAGAGCTTATAGCCTATAGCTTATAGCTTTAAAACCAGATCGCTATTAACTTCAAACCCCTCAATTAACAATTACTTAGCTGCTTGACGAGCTTTTGCTTCGGCGATAACTTCTTCAGCAACGTTTTTAGGACATGGTGAATAGTGATTAAACTCCATCGAGAATTGACCACGACCAGAAGTCATGGTGCGTAAGTCGCCGATATAGCCAAACATTTCACTCAAAGGTACATCAGCTTTGATGCGGACTCCCATAGGAGTAGAGTTTTGGGACTTAATCATGCCACGACGACGATTCAAATCGCCAATTACATCACCCATATGATCGTCAGGAGTAAATACGTCCACGTTCATAATTGGCTCAAGAATTTGTGGACCAGCTTTGGGTAGAGTTTGACGATAACCAGATTTAGCTGCAATTTCAAACGCGATCGCACTAGAGTCTACAGGGTGGAAAGAACCATCAGTTAAAGTGATTTTTAAATCCACACAGGGGAATCCTGCCAAAACACCTTTGTCAATACTGTTCGCAAAACCTTTTTCCACTGCTGGCCAAAATTCTCTGGGGACGTTACCACCAGTAACTTTAGACTCAAACTCGAAGCCAGAACCAGGTTCACCAGGTTCGATAGTGTAGTCAATTTTACCAAACTGACCAGAACCACCAGACTGTTTCTTGTGAGTGTAGCTATCAGTAATGGTTTTAGTAATGGACTCGCGATATGCTACTTGAGGTTTACCAACTTCGACTTCCACACCGTGAGTACGCTTGAGGATATCTACCTTAATGTCTAGGTGAAGCTCACCCATTCCTTTAATAATGGTTTCACCACTGTCAAAATCTGTTTCCACATAGAAAGAAGGATCTTCCTGAACCATCTTACTTAATGCTACACCCATTTTCTCAGAAGCACCTTTGTTCAAAGGAGTTACCGCAATTGAGATTACAGGATCAGGGAAGACCATTGGTTCAAGAGTTGCTGGATTCTTAGGATCGCAGAGAGTATGACCAGTTTGAATGTTTTTCAAACCAACGATCGCAATAATATCTCCTGCTTGGGCAGTATCAATCTCTTCACGGGAATTGGCATGCATTTCTACCATCCGTCCTACACGCTCAGTCTTACCTGTAGCAGTATCTAAGATAGATTCACCTTTGTTGAGTGTACCCGAATAGATCCGAGTGAAGGTCAAGGCACCATAGCGATCATCCATAATCTTGAATGCCAATGCACGAAGAGGTCCTTCTGGGTCAACAATTGCATATTTACCAGTTTCTTTACCTTCGAGGTCAACTTCAGGCTGAGGTTTGACTTCGGTGGGGTTGGGAAGATAGTCTACTACCGCATCCAGTACTAGCTGTACACCTTTGTTTTTAAAGGAAGAACCACAATAAGTAGGAAAGAAAGCCAATTCACGAGTACCTTTACGAATACAAGCCTTTAATTTCATCAATCGAAAGTTCTTCACCCTCAAGATATTTTTCCATTAATTCGTCGTCTTGTTCTACCGCAGTTTCAATTAGCTGTTCGCGGTAAGTCTCCACATCATCAACCATATCCGCAGGAACATCTTGAATTTCATAGTTTTCTGGCAGACCAGAATCATCCCAGACCCAAGCTTTGCGAGTTAATAAATCGACTACGCCTTTAAAATCATTTTCAACCCCAATCGGCAACACCATGACTAAAGGTGTAGCCGCTAGAATTTCTTTAACCTGTTTACATACGCTGAAGAAATCAGCACCAGTACGGTCTAGCTTGTTAACGTAGATTACCCGAGCAACCTTAGAATCGTTGGCATAACGCCAGTTAGTTTCCGACTGAGGCTCTACCCCACCCGAACCACAGAACACACCAATACCACCGTCAAGAACTTTAAGAGAACGGTAAACTTCAATGGTAAAATCGACGTGACCAGGGGTATCAATAATATTTAGCTGATGCTCTTTCCAGAAACAGCTAGTCGCCGCAGACTGAATTGTAATACCACGTTCTTTTTCCTGATCCATGAAGTCAGTTGTTGCTTCTCCATCATGCACCTCACCAATTTTGTGACTTTTACCAGTGAGCTTGAGGATTCTTTCGGTGGTCGTTGTTTTACCTGCATCTACGTGAGCGAAGATGCCTATGTTCCGATATCGAGTAAGGTCTTTCATTTTTGTCTATATTCTTGTTTATTACAAACCTCACGTTTGCGGAGTTTACCCAGGGGTAATCATCGTTTAGATGCTCTTGAATGAGGTCATTGATTGTTGTAGATCTAACCACTGAGGGTTTGAATTTCAACCGTCTGAGAAATGTTATGCAGCCAATCTAATTGCTGATGGCAACGATGCCTATTATAAGGCTAATTGTTAACTAATGATAAGATACATCTCTCTAGTCGAGTAGCCAGAAAATACTCTAAATACTGGTAATTGCCGAACCAGAGCGGACATATTTTATCCAGTTTATCTCCGCCAGCAGCATAGAAAGCAGGGTACTGAGATAAGACAACCATTAGCTGCTTTAGGCAAATCTATTTTTTAATGTAGCTTTAGATCTAAAACTTTCATGCCCAGCTTGCGTTGTCGAAAAGGTTGAGGGCAAGACTTATTTACCAATGGTTGTAGCTAAATATTCATTGTTCCGTGCTTCTGAAAAGAGAGGCTGTCTTTCAATACACATATTAGTATAGCCTGTTGTTTTCTAATTTTGCGCGACTTTTTGTCAAAGACTTATCAAGGCTTTTGTAGACTTTTCTTTGCTGTTGCGCGAACAAGACAATTACCATCCTGTACTAGTTGTCTTAATGTACGATCGCGAGTCTTAGAGTTACAGGCGATCGCTTTAATATTGTTATTTGAGTAATCATAACAAAGCTCGTGTTTGTCTAAAATCTGGCATACGATAGTAGCAATTATTAGACCGATCTATCCAGCTCAATTTCAATGTCCAATTACCGACGGGCTTATGTGCCAGGTGGAACATATTTTTTGACTCTAGTAACCTATTGTCGTCGTCCTATATTTAAAGAGCTTGCTAATGCTAACTTACTCCGTGCTGCGATCGCCAAAGTTAAGGCAAAAAAACCGTTTGAGATTATAGCTGCGGTAATACTTCCAGATCATCTTCACTTCATTTGGCAGTTACCGCCTGGTGATTCTGATTACTCTCAAGACTGATGCTGTGGTTGCAAAAATTCCGAATCGTAGGGTGGGCATTTATAAGATTTATCGTGGCGAGAAAAAATGTAGTGATGCCCATCAAAATAAAATCTTCGGGCTTTTAATTGGATTATCTATGTTAATTGGTGGGCAATAAGCTGTTCCTGAAATGTTGATTTGCTCTGGTTATTTTTTGCCCACCCTACAAGGGTATACTTAAATATTCATCGTTCTTTGCGTGTGAAAAGACGGGCTGTTGCTTGATACTCGATTAAGTTTAAAGCTTAGAAAATTGACATAATAGTAAACCAAACCATTGTTGAGGATCGGTGTAGGTTTGAATTAAGTTTAAATTGCATGGTAGACGCACTTGCCCTTGTTGCCTTGAGGATAAACGATCGCCTAAATATTTTTCCATCTTTGCCAAATCAAATTTACGCGAGATCTCCGTCAGTATTTTTTCTTCTTTAGCTAATTCAATAGTTAGATTTAAGTCTGCTAAAGTTACAGTTTGATTCTGCTGGCTAATTAGATACATCTCAATTTGATGTTCGGTTTGGTTGTAAATAGCCTGGTGCTTGAAATTATCTAATTCAAAATTTCCTGCAAAGCGATTATTGAGGTGCTGCAACATATTGAGATTAAATGCGGCGGTAACTCCCTGAGAATCATTGTATGCTGCTTCTAAGATTTCTACAGGTTTTTGTAAGTCGATACCGAGTAAGAAATAGTCTCCAGGGTTTAAAGCGGCGGTTACTTGCGCAATAAAGCGATCGCATTCTAGAGGGTCAAAATTACCAATACTACTCCCTAAAAAGATAATTATTCTTTTACCTAAAAAGCTATTGGCTAGTTGTTTTAATGCTTGGGCATAAGTTGCTACTTTACCCTGTATTTTTAGCTGAGAATAATCAGCCAATAAATTATTGGCGCTTTCTGTTAAAATACTGTCGCTGACATCAACAGGCACGTAATATAGAGGAATATTTAAATTTTCATAAGCATCAAATAGATAACGAGTTTTAATTGAGCTACCGCTGCCTAATTCAACTAACTCAGTTGCTTTAGTATGCCCAACAATTTCTGGAGCATACTGCTTGAGAATAGCAGGCTTCAGTGCGAGTTGGATAATATTCTGGCAACTGACAAATAGCTTCAAACAGTTGCGAACCTTTATGGTCATAAAAATAACGTGCAGGAAGAGATTTTTGCTTTTGGTTCAATCCATTAATTACATCCTGAATATCGGCTCTTTCTATCGCTTTAAAATCTAATAAATGATCGATTCCTAATCTTGCTGTTAAAGAATCTTGATTATTGCTCTGTGACTTAGAAAATGATCCCATATTCTCTTGTTGTTAGCTATTTAAATAGTTTTTCTTCGTTGGATTAATGTTAAACTAAATGCATAAAACCTTGCTTGCTCCCAAACCTAATGTGCAGTTTAAATATACAGCAGTTTACCTACTCGTTCTCGAATTAAGCTAAAATTTTTTTGGCGATAAACAATAATTTTGGGAATAAATAAGCATGGATGTTAAGGCTGCGGTAGCTTTCGCTTCAGGTGAACCTCTAAGTATTGAAACTGTGCAGTTGGAAGCACCACAACCAGGAGAAGTATTAGTAGAAATTAAAGCCACGGGGGTTTGTCATACTGACGCTTATACTCTTTCAGGAGCAGATCCCGAAGGTCTATTCCCCACTATTTTAGGGCATGAGGGGGCAGGAATTGTAGCTGAGGTAGGAGCTGGCGTTACTAGCGTCAAGCCAGGAGATAAAGTAATTCCGCTCTACACTCCAGAATGTCGGCAGTGTGCCTATTGTCTGAGTCAGAAAACTAACCTCTGTCAAGCAATACGAAGTACTCAAGGAAAAGGTATCATGCCTAATGGCACTAGTAGATTTTCCCTCAAGGGGAAAAAACTGTATCACTATATGGGAACATCTACCTTTGCCAACTATACGGTTTTACCAGAAATTGCTGTAGCAAAAATCCGCGATGATGCGCCACTTGATAAAGTATGTCTGATTGGCTGTGGAGTAACGACTGGTTTAGGTGCAGTAATCAATACGGCAAAAGTTGAGCCAGGATCGACTGTGGTGGTGTTTGGTTTGGGTGGTATTGGCTTAAACGTGATTCAAGGCGCAAAAATGGTTGGCGCAAGTAAGATTATTGGCGTAGATATCAATCCTGATAAGCAGAAAATGGCTGTTGATTATGGCATGACTGAATTTGTTAACCCCAAAGAAATTGATGGCGATATTGTGGAATACCTGGTGGAGTTAACAGGGGGTGGTGCAGACTATAGCTTTGAATGTATTGGTAATGTGAAGGTAATGCGTCAGGCACTAGAATGCTGTCATAAAGGCTGGGGAGTTTCTACCATAATTGGTGTTGCGGGTGCTGGGGAAGAAATAAGTACTCGTCCTTTTCAATTAGTTACGGGCAGAGTCTGGCAGGGTAGTGCTTTTGGTGGAGCGAGAGGGCGTACAGATGTACCGAAAATTGTCGATTGGTATCTGGAAGGGAAAATCAATATTGACGATTTAATAACTCATACCATGCCAATTGAGCGCATTAATGAAGCTTTTGATTTGATGCACAGGGGAGAATCTATTCGTAGTGTAGTTACCTTTTAAATTAACTCCTAAGAAACAAATTAATCTGTTAGGACTGGGTAAAGGGTAAAGGGTAAACTAATTTATTTAAGCCGTTTGCAGAATTACTGCGAGCTAGTGACTGGCGTAAACTCACTATGACTATTAACCTTTAGATAGTCGAGGCATTTTGAGCCAATAATGCCGAAGAAAATAAAAATAAAAATTGCTGAAAAAGCAGTTGCACATTTAAACATTGTTGGGAAAATCAATATTATTTGTTTAAATTTATTGATTTAATTGTCAACTAGATCGATTAATTTGCCATTGGTTTTTTTACATAGATGCTGCCATTGAGAATTATCAAAATATCAGTAATTGTATGGATTAAACAACTATTTGGTAGCAAGCAGATTTAAGCTAACTAAGCATTTATTTTATAAAAAAATAAGTCATTCTCAGTGGCATATAAGATGGGTAAAAATGAATAATGATTTATTAAAGTACTTAAAATCGTCTATCGATCGCGATTGGTTTGATTGTTATTCTAGTGATTTAGTAAGTAACAAAGAATCAAAAGCCAAACAACCAAGCAGCAAGCTACTTTATCAGCTAACTCAAGCTAAATTGGCACAAATATCAAATTATCGAGTTAAAGTACCAAAAAAACTAGCCGTGCTTATTGTTGAAGATAATCCAGTAGATTTTATAGCTGCCGTTTTAGCGGGGTTAATTATGGAGGTAAACTTATTTCTCTGTAATCCCTCTTGGCAACAACAGGAATGGCAACAGGTATTCAATCTAGTTCAACCTGATTTGGTGTTTAGTAATGATAAAGTTAAGTCTTTAATCTCAGGGCTTAATTCCAGCGAGCAAAATCGGTTAGATTTAATTGACCATACTAATATCAATTTAGCCAGTGACTCATTAATTATGATTCCCACTGGAGGCACTTCAGGTACAATTCGATTTGTCATGCACAATTGGTCAACCCTTACCGCTTCAGTATCGGGTTTTAAAAGCTTTTTTGGTTGTCAGAGGATCGATTCATTTTGTACTCTTCCCCTCTATCATGTGAGTGGTTTAATGCAGTTTTGGCGATCGCTTTTAACTCAAGGCAATTTGGTTATTTGTCCCTATAAATCGGTGGCGACTCAACCACCAGAATTAGATCGAACAGAATATTTTATCTCTTTAGTCCCCACTCAACTTCAGTTTTTATTGGCATATGCCCCCAACTGGTTAAGCAAATTTAAAACAGTATTACTAGGTGGCGCACCAGCACCCCCATCGCTGTTAGCTACCGCTAGAGAATGTAAAATAGCAGTTTCCCCGATATATGGCATGAGCGAAACCGCTTCTGGGGTGGTAGCACTCAAACCCCAGGAATTTTTAGCGGGTAATAATAGTAATGGAAAAATGCTGCCTCATGCGCAGGTATCAATCGATAATGTTCTATCAGGCAATGGCGCAGTAATAGAGGGAGAATACCTATTTAAGGAAAAAAATACCGCGCAAGAGTTCGGTTTAGTCAAAATTAGCAGCACTTCCCTTTGTTTGGGCTACTATCCTCAATTATTCATGCCAGCGCAACCATTTGTTACCGACGATCTTGGCTACTTTGATGGGGAAGGTTATTTACATCTAATTGGTAGAGACAGCCAGAAGATTATTACTGGGGGAGAAAATGTTTTTCCTGCTGAGGTAGCCGCAGCAATCTATTCGACTAAACTAGTTAAAGATGTTTGGGTGCTGGGTATTGCCGATCGCAAATGGGGCGAGACGGTAACGGCGATTTATGTTCCCCTAGAGTCAGCAGATAATCTAAACTTGATTAAGCAGCAGATCAAATTGCAGTTAGCAAAGTATAAACAGCCGAAAAACTGGATCGAAGTCGATCGCATTCCCCGTAACGATCGAGGCAAAGTTAATTATCAACAGCTCAAGGCGATCGCCATCAAAGCAATAGCAGAGAAGTAGGATATTACATTTTTTATTAGGTAATAAGTAATAAGTAATAAGTAGTATTAAATGAATATTTGGCAAGCTGATTTTTATTATCATCCTGTAATTAGAGAAGACAGCAAATTATGGGAATTAGTAATTTGTCATGGCAACATCGAGCAGAATGTCGATCCATTGGAGCCAATTTATACAGCCCAGTGTTCATCTGTTGATGCCAATGCTGACTGGTTAGAAGGGCAAATATTACGGGCGGCAGCAGGAAAATTACCCGATAAGATCCAGGTTTTTCGCCCTCAATCCCTTGGGTTAATCTCTCTGGTTGGTTCAAGGTTAGGAATCGAAGTTGAGGCTACTAGAAATACCCAAGCTTTGAAACAAGTCCTAATAGAAAAATTTAAAAACAATCATAATCTTAATTACAATCCCCTGGCTTTAGAGAAACCACCACCACAGGCACTGCCAGAATATCTTTGGGGTGACGAGTGGCAAATTGCTAATATAGCTGCGGGGCAAATTGTCGATCTATTTAGCGATCGCCCTATTCCCATTAACAGTATTCCCCAAGAACTATATCCAATTAAGCTAAATCTTGCTTCTGACATTTCTATCCCTGGCATCGTCGTATATGGTGGCAGAAAATCAATGCAGCTTGCCCGTTGGCTTGAGGAACAAGTACCAGCTTTTGTTAATTATATTCCCACAGAAGTTGGTAAATCTGGAGGCTTTATCTTGGAGACTGGATTAGTAAATCGTTGGGTATTTAATACTTTTGAATCCCAACAGGCGGCAGAGATTGCCAAAAAATATGAGCAGAATCAACAGGCTAGTCAAGGATTACATTTTCTCTTAATTCAACCTGATAATTCAGGAATGACCACTACCGCTTTTTGGCTATTGAAAAAAGAGTGAAGCTACCGCCACAAAAACCCCCTAATAAAACCAATAATTAGCTGTTAGAGGATTTATTGGTGCTATCTTAAATTAAACAGAAAATTACAATATACCAAGCTGCTTTAACACTCCATGTCCCGTGTTCATTTCCACAATAATTGCCGTAATAAACCCAATCATTGCTAGACGACCATTCCAAATCTCTGCATAGTTTGTAAAGCCAAATTTGCCTTCTTTCTTTTCCACTGTTTCGATAATCTCCAAATTGCAGGGTTTGTTACTGTCAAGCACTCTTAATATAGCGTAACTTAGTGACATATTTTGTTTGAATCTGACCATAATAAAACTAGAAGCATAACTGACAGGCTGTGATTACGACTGAAACTTTAGACTTACTCGAATGGCAGCGTTTATGCCAGAATTTATCCACCTTTGCAGCAACTAAGTTAGGTGTGGTGGCAGCCCGCCAGTTGAGATTGCCGACTACCCAAGGGCAAAGCGAGGAGCTACTTGCCCAGACACAGGAAATTTACGATCTTGAGCAGCAGCTAGATTCAGGTTGGACTTTTAAGGGGATTAAAGATGTCGGTGCGTCTATAGAAAGATCGGCAATTGGGGGTGTCTTATCGGCTCAAGAGCTATTAGATTTAGCGACTACTCTGGCAGGAATGCGCTACCTACGTCGTTTAATTGATGCCAAAAGCGAAGAATTAGTCACCCTGTCGGAATTGGTGGCGGATGTGCGTACCTACCCCGAAATTGAGCAAGAAATACACCATTGCATTGACGATCGCGCGGAAATAACCGATCGCGCCAACCCGAAATTGGCAGATATTCGCAGTGAGATTAAGCAATTGCGGAGTCGGATCTATCAGGTACTGCAAGGCATTATGCAGCGTAACCCCACGGCTATACAAGAAGCAGTAATTACTCAACGAGGCGATCGCTTTGTCCTAGCGGTCAAACCCGCTCAGAAAGAGACGATTAAAGGTATTCTCCATGATGTTTCTAGCACAGGCTCGACTTACTATATCGAACCAAATGTAATTATCCACTTAGGTAATCAGCTAAGACAAAAGGAACGTCAAGAAAAGCGAGAAGAAGAAATAATTTTAAAAGGTTTGTCAGAGAAAGTTGCTGCGGTACAGTCAGACTTAGAACGGGTTTTAATTGCAGCAACGGTATTGGATTTGGCAACTGCAAGAGCGCGTTATGCCTTGTGGTTGTCAGCAAATCCGCCTCGATTTATCGATCCAGTGACAGAGACTACTACTTTACGCCGTCTGCGTCACCCCTTACTTGTGTGGCAACAGCGCCATGAAGAGGGGACTGAAGTAGTACCGATTGATGTACTAGTTAAGCCTGAAACTAAAGTAGTCGCCATTACTGGACCAAATACGGGGGGAAAAACTGTCACCCTGAAGACGATGGGATTAGCGGCGCTAATGGCAAAAGCAGGGATGTTTGTTCCTGCCCAAGTCCCTGTAGAATTACCCTGGTTCAAGGTTGTTCTCGCCGATATTGGTGATGAGCAGTCTTTACAACAGAGTTTATCAACCTTTTCAGGTCATATTCGTCGTATAAGTCTGATTATTCAAGCTTTAGAGGGTAATGCTGATAATTCTTTAATTCTCTTAGATGAAGTTGGTGCAGGAACAGATCCCGCTGAAGGAAGTGCTTTGGCGATCGCTTTGTTGAGATATCTAGCCGAACACGGTTTATTGACTATTGCGACTACTCACTACGGAGAATTAAAAGCTCTCAAGTATCAGGATGAACGGTTTGAAAATGCTTCGGTCGAGTTTGATGATAATACCCTTCAGCCGACTTACAGGCTGTTATGGGGCATACCTGGGCGTTCTAATGCCTTAACTATTGCCCAGCGTTTAGGTTTGAATACAGAAATTGTTCAATCAGCTCAGTCTCTGGTGGGTACTGGTTCAGCAGAAGATGTAAACGAAGTAATTGCGGCTTTAGAAGCACAAAGAAGAGAGCAGGAAGAGAAAGCCCAGGAGGCGGGTAAGCTTCTGGAGCAAACTGAGCGTTTTTATACGGAAGTCTCAGCCAAAGCTGCTGATTTGCAAGAAAGAGAACAGTCACTCAAAGCATATCAAGAACAGGCGGTACAGGATGCGATCGCCCAGGCAAAAAGAGAGGTGGCAAACGTAATTCGTCGGCTACAGCAGGGAGAGCAAACCATGCAAAAAACTCAGCAGGCGACGGAAGCCTTAGATCGCATTTCCACCAAAGAATTAGCCAAAACCCAAACACCAAAGAGCGCCAAACCTACCTATAAACCCCAGGTGGGCGAAAAAATTAGAATTCCTCGATTAAGTCAAACCGCAGAGGTGCTGAGTATCGATGAGGAGACAGAACAGCTAACCGTACGCTTTGGCATCATGAAAATGAATGTTGGTCTAGCGGAAATTGAATCTTTGACGGGACAAAAAGCCGAAACTAAGCCCAAAGCAACCAAGCAAAAAGCCTTGACTCAAACTCAAGTCAAAAAATCTCCTGTTTTGGTCAGAACATCTAAAAACACTCTAGATATTCGCGGTCAGAGGGTAGACAATGCCGAGATCGAGGTTGATCGGGCGATCTCCAAAGCCATTGAATCAGGTGTCCTGTGGATTATTCATGGTAAGGGTACGGGACGTTTACGCCAGGGTATACACGAGTTCCTCAAGTCCCATTCCCAGGTAGAGAAGTTCGAGCTAGCATCTCAAAAAGAAGGAGGTGCAGGAGTAACTCTGGTCTATCTCAAATAAGCGATCGTAATATGTAGTCATTCCAATTAATTTCCGCAGATTAATCTGTCATGGAAGTCAGAAGTCAGAAGTCAGAAAGTTTACGACGATTCTGGCAGCTTATACTATTCCTCTAATTTCTACTTGGAATGACTATAAGTTTTTCGCTTGAGGTTAATCGACCAAAGCCTTGTCCAATAATGATTTACGGGAGCGTTGTAATTGTAGAGGAATTTTGCTCGGTGTTGGTTTTATAGTTGCTTGTTCCGTAGCCAAAAGATCTAGGCTCTCTAATAAAGCATTTCTAATAATCTGAGGTTGAGGTTCAGACAGCATTAAATGAAAATATTCAATTGACTGATGGTAATGCTCCGCAGATAGGCGATTAGTAATCAACAGACGGCTTAACTGTCGAATGGCAATTAGACGTTTTAGGCGATCGCTATGAGTTAAATCTGCCAGTAATCGATCTAGCTTGGCTTCGAGAGAAGTAGTCTTTTTGCCGCGTAAAGACCAGAGTAGTAAAACCAAAGTTGTTAGGGTTACAACACCTTGAAGAATACTGCCTGTGGCAAGCCATTGATTCTCCGCATCAGACCAGACAGAGGCTGCAAGATAGGTGCAAAATGCTCCAGAAGAACCAGCACCAACAGCTAAAACTAACTGACGATTAGAACCGACCAGAAAACTACGCCATTTCTGATAATAACCTTGCCAATGAGGATTTTGCAGCAGATAGCACAAGGACATCAAGCCGATACCAACGATGGTAGCCAAAAACAACTTCCAGTTCATCCACCACATGAAAGCAAAGATCGACAAGCATAGTGCCTGACGACCTAACCGCCGTAACCGCTTGTCTTTGGTCAACAAAACAAAAATATGAAATATATATTGCCAGCTAGATTTTGCTTGGGACACTTAAAAGATTTACCAATCCTATCTCGATACAATATACTATCAATTTTTAACCATTGGTAGCTTTTTAGCGAAATGGTTATATTTCTTGGTTGAGCGCCTTCTGCGTTGACTGCTCACCATCATGAATAATTAGCTTTCGATATAGCTTCATTAAAAGTATGTTAAATCAGAATAGTTTGGTGGCGCTATAAAAAACAGTTATTTTTGGGCAATATAATTAGATAAGTTTCCCATTTAATCATGAAAATCTCAAAATCATGGCTAGGACTTGGTGCATTAATCTCAATCTGTCTAATTGGACTCTTAGATTTTTGGATTAAGGTTGATGTTTCTCTGTCTATTTGTTATCTTATTCCCATTGCGATCGCTACTAGATATGTGGGCAAAAGAACTGGAGTTGTCTTGACGCTGCTTAGTTCTTTGTTTTGGTTTATTGCTGAAGCTAGTGCCAAAGTAGATTTATTTTATGGGTTTTTACTTTGGAACGCCTTTGTCCGCTTAATCGTATTTCTTTTCGTAGTTCATTTGTTGTCCGCTCTCAATCTGGCTTATAAAAGAGAAAAAACCTTGGCTAGTATAGACGGACTAACTAAAATTTATAATCGACGCTATTTTTTAGAGATTCTCAAGGCGGAGACAAAAAGAGCGATTCGCTATGAACGCTCTCTGACTTTAGCGTATTTTGATGTCGATTATTTTAAAATGGTTAACGATCGCTATGGACACGATCGCGGAGATCGCTTATTGTGCTTAATTGCTGATACAGTAATGGAAAGCATACGAGAAACTGATGTGTTTGCCCGCATGGGGGGTGACGAATTTGTTCTGTTGTTAATCGAAAATGATTATCAAGCATCAAACTTTGCTTTGAAACGTATTCAGCAACAGTTAGCTAATGCAGTACAGAATAAGGATTTTGCGGTAGGTTTTAGTATTGGTGCTGTTACCTTTACTGATTTTCCTGATAGTATTCCTCAGATGCTCAAGGAAGTTGATTCTCTAATGTATCAAGTAAAAAATAATCAGAAAAATGCTTTAGAACATAAATTATATCAATTGCAAGAGCAGAGTTAAAGTTAAGCAAAACTGCACTTCTATGAAACACTTTAAGTTTTTTGATTAATTTTAGAATCAATAATCTCTTTCACATAGCTAGAATTTCTTGTTCCAATGATGATTCTTTTTGGCACATTCCATCGGTTGTGAATGAGTTGAATCTTACTAGGAATCGATCCCATCCATTTCCTAATCTCAACACGCTCTATATCCTTATAGTTCAATACAATTACTTTAAAAGAAGCAATGACAATAAACTCATCATATATCCTAAGATTGATCAAAGGACCTCTATATCTGGTTCGACCAATAGTTCCGCCTGAGGTTGCGCTGTATATTAGCTTCTTTCCTGCTTCAATATCTAAGAGTTGATGAGCTTGGAAAATTTTGAGAATAAAAAATCCCCAGATAAAGACTAGTAATATTAAGGTTAATATGAAGAATAGTAAGTCTGTCATATAAAGTCTTGCATTTTTTAAAATCTAGTGAAATTAGACAATCATAACACAGGACTTTTCATCAAGCTTTCATATTTTTACTTAATTTATAAGATTACCTATAAGCACTATAAAACTATAGTTAAGCTGCTAAAAAACAATTATTTTGCATGATTTAGGGTAGATAATATTTTGGCATCATAAATACCTTCAGACCAATTTTTCGCTGATTTAATTTGTTCTATAGTTAAATTTTCTACGCCAAAAAACTTGGTTTTCTGCAAATTAGCATCATCTAAAAAACACTCATTAAAGTTAACGTCACCAAAGTAAGCCTGCGCCAAATTAGAGCGCACAAAATTTGCTCCCACCAGGTTGGCACCGACAAAATCGACATTTTGCATGTTGGCTTCAATTAAGCTGCCATAGCCAAGATTAGCTCCCGTAAGCTGGCTATTGCTCAAATTAGCGTTGTTCAGTTTGGTCTCGACTAAGTTAGCATTACTCAGATTAGCGTTACTGAGGTTAGCATTACTCAAATCTGCCCCTGATAAGTAAGCGTTACTCAAATCTGCCCCTGAGAGATCGATACCTCTTAAATCTGCCTCTGGAGCATTAAATCCCCTTAAAGGAATGCGATCGCTGTTAAGATCTTGTAACGCCTGTACTCTGGCATAACTATTTCTTAAACCATGGGCTGAATCGATGGTTTTCCAGGCTTCATAATGCGCCTGCTTGTCTCTTTCTGGTGCTTCCAAAAAAAACAGCCACACCGCGACTAAGATACTAAAGCCTTCAACAATATTTAACAGTATCGATTCTCTAATCTGGCACAAGAGCCATGATTCAGTAGGGTGACAGATTTTGTCAGCGCCAAAAATAGTTTCCAGGGCTAAGATCGCAGCAATTAAAATTGTCGTCCCCCCAATGGCAATCAAAATTCGATAAAAAGAACGTTGCAGTTTCTTGTTGCCAATCATGACTTGTTCTCCTTTGGAGGGTTAGAAAAAGTATTACAGTATTTGTTATCTATGCTTCGGCTAATTGAGGTTCAGACTGCCGTTTAGCTTCTGTGATTGTCCTATCTTTAACTAAAGAACGAGAACTACTACCACCAGTTGTCAGCATGTCACCAACCATAGCAAACATGGCATCTATTTTACGCTTTCTCCAGTCGGCGACCAATAAATCTACCTCAAGAGGAGGTAATCTTCTCTGCATTGCTTCATAAAGGTAGGCTGCATGCCTGGTTTCATCTTGAGCTACATTAAGAATACTCTGCTGAAGATTGCGGCTGGAGACCTCATCACTAGGTAAAGCATTTGCCATCCGAGCAAAATCTTTACTGGCATCAAGCTCTAAAATGTAGGTGCTTGCCATAAATACCAGCCAATCAATCTTTTCTGCTTTAAGTGATTCTGGCTCATAGTCACGATAGAACTGACTAAAGAAGGGACTAGAATTTTTGTTCTTTTGCTTCGATTGTTGCTTCATTTCATCGGCAGATTTTACTTGTTTACCAAGCTGTTTCAGTCCGTGGGCAAATATCTGACCATGACGTTTTTCATCAGCAGCGTGGATAGTTAGCTTTTCTGCCAGCCAAGAATCTCCTTCGATCGCAGCTCTTTCGGCTAACTTACTCAAAAACGG
Source organism: uncultured cyanobacterium (assembly GCA_963724445.1). GTDB lineage: Bacteria > Cyanobacteriota > Cyanobacteriia > Cyanobacteriales > Xenococcaceae > Waterburya. Next base: position 45,812 of record CAVRWR010000033.1, read on the forward strand.
AACTGCTCCAGATTCTGCCATTTGAAACCCTGCGAGGGTGGTAGGACGAGTTTGGGGATCGCGCAATCGGCTTGCCAAGATATATGCTGTTGCTCCTGAACCGATAGTGTTGAGGATACTAGTAATAAAGTCCATGAAAGTTTTTGTTGTTGATGTAGGGCTGCTTTTATTTTAGTGAATTATTTTAGTGAGTTCCTCCCAGAGTCCTAATTTTCTGTAGCGTAGAATCTTCAACAGAAGGATTAGATTGAGAGGATAATTTAATTCAGTATCAAAGTTAGATTAAAGCTCGATCGCCTTCGATTGGTAAAGCATAATAAGCAATACCTTCCGATTGAAAATCTGGTAATGTATCTTCTACTACGTCTCTCTCATTAGCCGAAGGGGTATAAAAATGCGCTCCCGTATCGGTATTGAAAAAGCGATAAATGGGAATTGAACCTTCAACTTCAGTTGCATAAGCAGAAAAAGCTTCTCCTTCAAAACTAAAGTTATCTAATCCTTGAACCGCATCCCGTTCTCTTTCATCTATTGTGTAAAGATGTACTCCTGTATCTTCATTTAAAAAGCGATATACGGGGACAGTATCCCCAGTTAAAGGATCTGCTGCATTGTAAGATGGACCCTCAAAACTAAAGTTATCTAATCCTTGAACCGCATCTCGTTCTGTTTCGTTAGCAGTATAAAAATGAACTCCTGCGATATTGTTAAAAAAGCGATATACAGTTGTTCCTGAAGCATCGCCTGGGTTACCAGGATTTTCTGCTCCAGATTGGGGAGTGGAGTTAACCAAATCGACTACGCTTTGTTGGTCGAAAATATTATTGACAAAGAAAGGCGCGCCTGCACCTAAATTGCCCTCTTCATCAAAGTAATTAGCGATCGTCAAATCATTTTCGGTTTCAGCAACACCATCACGATTGATATCAACAATTAAGTCAGTGCCAGAGCGTTCTAAACCAACAATTCCCGACTGTGGAGCCGATAATTCTATCGCAGCATCCCCCCATAGAGACGGATCGGAAAAAATATTTGCAACCTCCTCTGGAGGTAAGTCAGCCGCCGAAATAATAGTATTTAAGTCAGTGGTTTCTGCCGCCACAGTAATCCCACTAACGCCTTGTTCATCTAGAACAACAGTTCCTCCCGATTCTGCTTGAGAAATAAGATAAATATCGTCCCCTTCACCCCCTTCTAAAGAATCCCTTCCTCCTGAAGTCAAGAAAGCATCAGCGCCAGTTAAACTATCATTCCCCGCACTACCAAGAATTAAATCGTCACCAGCAGAGCCAAAAATCTGATCATCACCCGCACCACCATCAAGGGTGTCGTTTTCTGCTGTTCCCTGTAGAATGTCGTTTTGCTCTGTTCCGATAAATTCCATAATTAGATTTTTCTATTTGTCTGCAAGTCCCTTATTTGTTAAGTAGCTCCACTTAATTAAACAAAAATGACTTTAGGTTGAGTTGAAGGATGAAACCAAACATTAATAAGCAATAGATGGGTAGAGCGATCGCGAAATCCATCCTGCCAATAATTGAGTTGACTTACTTATTAGTTTAGTTATTAATGCTGCTGCTTTGGAAGTTGTTCAACAAATTAGTACTTTAGTTAGATTCGTTTCTAGAGATTTAAAGATAGATTGGGGTATAAACAACATATTGTTAAAAACTCTAATTATGAGTGAGCAACCAAACAAGAAGACTTTTGAAGAAGACGGAACTCGTCCCATTGATAAGGGTGAAATAGATATAGCAGAAACTTTTGAGGAAGATGGAACTCGTCCCATAGCAGAAAGCCCCGATTTTTTGGTTAGAGATAATCAGACCGAAGAAAATGAGGATAGTTCAACCAGTTCGGAAAATCTTGATGCAGATCGGGTAATAGAAATTGATGGACAACGCCCTGTAAATCATAGTGATAAAGAGGTTGTTGATACTTTTGAAGCTGACGGAGAACGCCCAATTATGGCGAATGATTATGAGATTGTCGATACTTTAAACATTGATGGAGAACGTCCTATTACCTCTAAATAATCTAATAAATAATTTAAACAACAAAATTTTAGTTATTGGTCATTAGCCATGTTAAAAATCACTTCCAAAATCCGTACATTTGCGATCGCATTAGGCAGTTTGAGCATATTGGTCTATAGCCTGCCTATATCGGCTCAGACAAACAATGATGAAGTAAACATTGAAGACTGGAACATTAGTTCTGATACCGAATGGGATTTTTCTAGCGAAGATGAATCAGTTTCAGTTAAAGATCAACTCAAGCAGCTTGGGGAATATAATTCCTCTCAGCCAGATCCCAGAGATATAAAACTGTTACAAGAGAACCATCGGTGGGGCAATCAGGGAGATGTAGAAGATTATTCTCTGGAGACAGACATATACAATTATTAATATTTTTGTTTTGTGGCTGAAAGCACTGGTTGTAACAATGCAGCATCATTAGGTGCTGTAAGTTTTTTGCTGTTTATCAGAAAATATATAAGATTAAAAATTCTCTAAAAATTGATTATTTATGATACCTTCTTGGTTAGTAATTGGAGTTGTCACCCTTGCCATTCCCTTCGCCTGTAACCGCTTTATTTCTAGCAGAGATTTTCGCTGGTTTAAACGTCTGCGTCGTCCTGACTGGTTGACGTTTGAGGGGGCGATTCCTATTATTTGGACTACAGTATTTATCTGCGGTGCCTGGTCAGCCTACAATGTTTGGTCAGCCAATCCTGGTCAGAGTGACACTTGGCTGTTGATGGGCTTTTACATACTAGTTGAGACAGCTATCTCGCTCTACACTGTCGTAATGTGCAAAACCCGCAGTCTTAAAGTAGGAACGATTATTGGTGGAACAGGATTCTTTTTAGGTGCAATTTTAGCCGTAACAGTTTTTCCGATTTCCCAAACAGCATTCTGGCTGTTGCTACCCTACCTACTTTGGAGTCCAGTGGGAACTTTTGTCACTTGGAAAATGATGCAGCTAAACCCGATTGATGCTAGATAAAGTCAAGAATTATCGGTGTTGTGATCGGTTTTCCTGCGGTCGAAAAATGCCATAATTTCAATAAAGCCGATCGAATCAAGCAATCAAAAACAATTACTATCAGACCAGATTAGATGAAATTTGTTAGCGATCCCGATATATCGGTCAAAATTGACCAAATGAGGCGCAGAGTGCGTTGGCAAGATTCTGTAATTAAGCAAAAAGCGATCGCTCAAACCAAATTAGTAATCGATGGCTCAGATCGGGATAATCCTAATTTTTCTTTTACAGTCATCGGTGATAGCGGTTGCGGTTCCCATCTTAAACACCATCCCCAACGGAAAATTGCGGAGATGATGCTAGAACAGGATTCAGCTCGTTTTGTGCTGCATACTGGTGATGTAGTGTATCAGGTAGGTTCAAAAGAATATTACGCACAAAATTTTATCGATCCCTACAAAGAGTTTTTAGTTGGAGGAGAAAGCGCAAAACAGCCAGCATATGACTCTCTAACTTTCAAATCGCCTTTTTTTCTCGTTCCTGGAAATCATGACTACTACGATCTGCCCCTGATTTATGGAATTCTGGCACAGGCTACTTGGTTGCCGAGACGTATGTTACGGGGCAGAATTGATTTAGATGTAGGCTGGCATGGTTCAGATCAAGGTGATGCTTACGCTAGAGCTTTTTTAGATTATTTAGCCGAGATTAAAGATCGCTCTAGTTTAGCCGAGCATTTAGACAAGTACTATACGGCTAATCATACAGGCGATCGCTGCCTTAACTATCAACCAGGGAAATTTACCCGCCTGCCCAATCGTTACTATACTTTTCGCTATGGCGGGATTGATTTTTTTGCCCTAGACTCTAATACTTTTAATCAACCTTCGGCGATACCCAACACGGAGGAAGGAGACAACAGAAGAGAAAAACTATTAAGGCGTAAGAGTGAACTGGAACGTCGCGAACAAGCGATCCAGGCAGCGCTGGACAAGCTAGATCGCCATGACTCCGAAGATACCGAAGAAATTGATGATTATTACGCCAAATTAGAGCATATTGCTGAAAGCCAACGAGATATTGAAAAGCAGTTAAATCATGAAGAGCGAACTACAGACTGGGAGCAACTAGAGTGGTTAAAAGCTAGTTTAGTTGCCTCTTGGCAAGATAAAGCTGCGCGGGGAAGAATTATCTTTTTACACCATCCTCCCTACGTCACCGAAGCCACCAAATGGAATCAAGGACAAACTTTAGCAGTTCGCGATCATTTGCGTCAGGCGTTTGATGGTGCAGTTCAAGAGATCGGTACATTGCCTGAAGGAAGATCCCTCGTTGACATTGTGTTATCAGGTCATGCTCATTGTTTGGAACATCTTTGCACCAAAGATACTGGATTTGCCGATTCCTATACCAACTGGATTGTATGTGGTGGCAGCGGTCACAGTTTGCGTCGTCAACGTCAAGAAGGCACAGTCTTATATCAAGATGCAGATTTTAACTCTCACCCTATTGGTCAATCACATCTATATCTAGGACGTAGCGGTAGCGGCAGAAACCTTCAGCGTCCGTATTCTTTTCTACGTATTGATGTAAAAAGTGACCATCAGCCTAAGTTTACGATCAATCCTTTCGTAGCTCAATGGCATAAAAATCAATGGAGCGAATATGCGATCGACTCATTTACAATCTAAAGAATTGCGATCGCTCTGCTATTTTTAGCCTAACTTACTAACTATTGTCGTTGTTTAATATAGTCAATCTCTCTACTCAAATGCCTTCTCTGCTAAGATAGGACGATCGCGTCCTTGCTCTTTAGCTTGATATAATGAACTATCGGCGATCGCGATAAATTCCTTGTAAGAGGCTATAGTACCCATGCTAGTGCTGACTACACCACAGCTAATACTGACGTAATCGCTAATTTCCGAACTTGAATGGGGAATTTCTAAAGATCTAATCCGATTGCATATTCTTTCAGCCACAATCATCGCTGCCTGGGCATCGGCATAAGGTAAGACAATTACAAATTCTTCTCCCCCATAGCGCGCTGCCAAATCATTAGAACGCAAGGATTTATGAATAGTCTGAGCTACTTGTCGCAAACATAAATCACCAGCTTGATGACCGTAAGTATCATTGTACAATTTAAAAAAATCGATATCGCAAAGAATTAAAGCCAAATTTTGCGTCTTTTTCTCTCTTTCCTGCCAATGTTGCTCTAAAAATAGATCTAAATAGCGACGATTAGGTATCTGGGTCAAACCATCAATATAAATCAGTTTTTTCTGGCTTTGATTATAATAACCACTTACAGTTATGGTGGAGAAAATTAAAGCAAAGCCCGCAGGGATAACTGGTATCCACCAACCCGATAAGAATAGAAGATAACTACTACCTAATAAAATTGTCTCTGGCAAAACTAAACATATAGTAGTTGACCTAATTAAAGAAATAATATCCCTTTTGAGCAGGGAATTATGATTAAGTAGAGTCCAGCTAAAGATTGAACCCACAGAAGTCCAAGCAAGAGTCCAAAGCCATTCTAGAGGTTCATCAACAGTTTTTATGGACTTTAGTCCGTCTAAAGCCTCACTAAGTATTTGGCTGGCAAAATTGGCGTGAATAAAAACGCCTGGTAGATATTCAGATTCTGCTTTACTATAGGGGGTGGCAAATAAATCGTTAAGACTTGGAGCAATTGAACCCACTAGCACCATTCGATCTCGCATTAAGTCGGGCGGTATTCTTTCCTCGAGAACATCTAGAATAGATACCTGATTAAAACTATCTTCGCTGCCACGATAGTTAAGTAGGACTTGGAATCCGCCCCTGTCTGAGTCAATATAGCCTCCATCGTTTCCTTTTAAAGGAGTAAATGTCGTCTTACCAAGAGCTCGCTTGGGAGTGTTTTTGACCGGTTTTAATTCAATTCCTGACTCGGCCAAATACATTAAAGATAATCTAGCAGCAAGACCAAGCTTAACCTCACCACTTTTAGCTCTGATTGACAGCAAACCTCGGCGCACTTTGCCATCAGAATCAATTAACAAGTCAGCTAAGGCAACTTGCTGTTGTTTTTCTAAGATTGGTGGTGGAGATATTTGTTCCCCAATTGCCTTTTCTACACCAATCAGGTTAGGAGTCGAGCGCAAGAGGGCGTTTAGTCCCTCCACTCCTGGCTCGATCGGATAATCTCGATATATATCTAAACCAATAGCTCTCGGTTGCTGCTGGCTAATTTTAGTAATTAGTTCGCTTAAAATATTGTCGCTAATGGGCCATTGTCTGAGTTGCCTGAGATCCGATTCACTAATGGTGACGACAACAATTCTTTCTTCTCGAAACTCTGAGGGGCGCAAACGAAACCACAAGTCTAGGGTCAACCACTCGATGTTTTGGAATAACCCTAGGTAGGAGGTGGCGATCGCTAATCCAGTCGAGAAAAAAGCGATCGCTAATACACCTCGATACCTTTGTAGTTTATCTTTAAATTTAAGGTCGATCACAAATCACCAGCTCTCGGTCATGAGGCTCTATTGTGGCTTATATTTTCTTGTTTGTCAGAATGTTTTTTGGCTTGTTCTATAGAGCAACCGAACTATAGGTTAAGACAAGTAAACCTTTACTTCGACTGCTATACAAGTTAACTACTTATTAGTCGATTGACTAATATTTAATGGTGCCTCGACAATTTCTGCTAATCCTACAGAAGTTAATAACTCTGACCAATTAGATGTCAAGTTTTCATTGTCTGGCTGTGCTGTTTTCAACTGTGCCAAGGTTGCTACCGTGTCATACCAAAGACCATTTTCACCATATAATGCCGCATTTTTCAAGGAAATATCACTATCTAAACGATTTTGAATAGTTGATGCTAATTCAACCCGTTTAACTTGCCCCTGTACCATCGGGCTATCTGGCTGTAGCTTACCATCGCACATAATTCCTAATGCCCACTGGTAGTTTTTGCCCACTTCTAAAGCTGGTGAATCTTCAGGAAGATCGAAGTTGATAATTCCTCCCTTGTTTTCTTTTTCAATCGGTAATATAGCTTGGTAGAGGTCTTGATTATTTTCATCTCGCCAGCTAAAAAATACATTTTGCGCCGATGTTTCGGGCAAGTAAGCCAATATTGTAGGGTGGGATGCAGTAGTTAATCCCTGAGTTGAATTCGGCAACAAAGCAGAAAATGGAATAGCCGAGTTTTCTGTCTGATTAAAACATTGACTAATAGTGCGAGATGCCCCTCCAGTACTGCTTTTAGGCATATCTTCCGCTGGTGGATCGAAAGTGACTTTAAATTGAGTTGGAGCAGTAAAAGTACGAGAATTTTCTTGAGCGATCGCCTGAGTTGACCACAGAGGGGCAACCAATATTCCTAGGGCAAAAAAGCTGATTAGAGTCTTGGACATATATTTAGATTTATTGTAATTGTATTTATTTGAATACTTGAACCTATTGCTTTTCATTTTTTATAGCTTAATTCTTTAAATAGAATCTTTTGGTTACATTTTAAACTATTTGTATTACCAAATAAGGTTTTAAATATGATGTTTTAAATAAAAAATTTTTCGACAAGATTCATGGTAAATACTTAGTCTGATAATTGTCATACATTTGCTAATTTAAGAGTCTGTACGGAGACTTATTATTTAATAGTTAAACTTATTACTCAAACATTAGTAATAACACTTAGTTAAATATACTTATAGAATATTTACTCTCAGAGAAAACTATATTTTGTCTATCAAAACTGCCCTAAAAATCAACACTATGTCTTTACAACAAAGGGGTTACATTTTTCTAGATGTTGTTCATAGAATTGGATGTAGCAAGTAAAGAAAATATCTCACTCAAAAATTACTTGCTGTAACAGATTTACCAATCAAATTTATTAAAAAAAATATTAGGAGATTATAGACATGGAAGGAACACAATTTAATTTTAGCTTTGCCCCAGGCACTACTCAACAACAAATCCTGGGCTTTGAAATGGCAGGGGAAATCTGGTCACAGTATTTAACAGATAATGTCACTGTTAATATTCATGTACAGCTAACCAATCAACTGCCAGAAAATGTCATTGGTGGGGCATTACCAGGCACAAAAAAAGATGTTAAATATGACAAGTTATGGGAAGAAATGTCGAATGATATTACTACCTCAAATGACTTAACTGCTTTTAATAATCTTGGTAGTGAAAAAGAGATTTTAGCTTTAGTTAATGGAAAACGGGGTAGAGTAAAGAGCATGAAGCTCACCAACGCCAACTCAAAAGCTTTAGATTTAATTAGATGGCGATCAAGATAAGCTAGATGGTTATATCTTAATGAGCGATCTCAGTGGACAAGGTAGTGTTCAATGGGATTACGACTCTCTTCGTAGTGGTGGCAGTGTGGCAAAAATACAGCTTAGATTTTCTTTCTGTAGCTCTACATGAAGTTGGTCACGTTTTAGGTTTCACCAGTGGACTCGATGATGGTGAATGGTTAAACGTAGTTACTGAAGCACGAGACGAAGGAAAAGAGATTAAAGACGATGCAATGAAGTTCGCTACACCTCTGGATTTATTTCGTTATTCAAGGAACGGTGAGCTTAGCTTGTCTATGGGACAAAATTCTTACTTCTCGATCGATGGTGGTCGTACAAATTTAGCCAATTTCTCAACAGGAGAATACAGTTATCTGGGTGGAGATGGTTATCAGGCTAGCCATTGGAAGCATAACGGTAATAATGTTCTGGGGATTATGGATCCCGTTCTAAAACTAGGAGTAAGAAGAGAACTCTCAGGCTTGGATACTTTAGCAATGGATGTGATTGGCTGGAATGTAAGAAACCCTGGACAGTTTAACTGGCAAAATATTTATGCTGATGCAGTTCGTGATGCCTCTCATGCTTGGATTGAAAATCGCGATAAAGATGTCGAGAAAATGGTCAAAGAGAGTGAAACTTATAAGGGTCGTCGTGGTAGTAGCGGTGGTTCTTGGCAAGTTGGATTCTGGCAAAATATCAAGTTCCAAACTTTGGATGTAGAAGTTCAGTCAAATGATTTCCACACTGAATCTAATGCGGCACAAATGTTTTTCGACAATTTTGTCTCTTATGTCTCTCCGTTTGATAGCAGTTTAGCACCTCAAAACAAATCTGATAATACAGAGAGTGAGAATAAAACTAGTAACGAGTTTGTTGTTGAAGAAGTAATAGCAGCACAACTAATGGAAAATGAAGCGATAGTTGATTCTGAAATCTAGTACTTTAGATTTAGAATTATTAGGTCGCTTGTTTTCAGGAAAGCTAGAAGAATCTGCTCCACCCAGATAATGAGCTTTTAGTAATGCCAATTGGTTAGATTTTACGACCTTGCTACTGTACAAAACCAATCTTCTCGATCTCAAGATAAAAGATGTAAGTTCCCCTGACTTCCCCAATATGGGAGGGAGAAATAAGATTCTAGGAATTATATTCAATTGCCGATGATTGAGACAAAAAAAATTTTTTCCTGCTGGTAATCAGCAGGAATTTTTTGGCGATCGCGAACTTACAAGCTGTTTTTGGGAACTATAAAATTGCGAAACTGCTTGTCAAGCAGATCGAGCCGAATCTATGTATGATAACCAATGCTTTATAATTGCGATCGCTTTGATTTAAAACTTCAAATTCTGGTTTTTTCCTCTAACGTTGTTTTTAATTGCCTGGACGAATAATATCGCCTCAGCCCAGATTATTCCTGATAATACTCTTCCTCAAAATTCTGCTATTACTCCTGATGGTGAGACGATTGAAATTACGGGGGGAACAGTAGAGGGAAATAACTTATTTCACAGTTTTGAGCAGTTTTCAGTTTTAACGGATCAAACTGCATTTTTTAATAATGCTACGACAATTGATAATATTATCGGTAGAGTGACGGGTAGTTCTATTTCCCAAATTGATGGTTTAATTCGTGCCAATAACACAGCAAATCTCTTTTTACTCAATCCCAACGGGATTATTTTTGGTGAAAACGCTGCTTTAAATATTGGTGGCTCGTTTATTAGCAGCACCGCCGATAGTATTCAATTTGCTGATGGTACGGAATTTAGTGCCGTAAGTCCTGATGCTACACCTTTGTTGACGGTTAGTATTCCCGCTGGTTTGCAGTATGGACAAGAAAATGGCGATATTACGGTCACAGGCTCTGGTAACAATCTATTCATCGACTTTGATACCTTTACCGTCGATCGCAGCGATCGCCCTGTAGGATTAGGAGTACAGCCAGAAAAGACTCTAGCATTAGTTGGGGGAAATGTTTTTATTGAAGGGGGAAACCTAACTGCACCACAAGGAAATATAGAGTTAGGTAGCGTTGCTGGTGAAGGAACAGTACAGCTTACTCCTGACGACTTGGGCTGGAAATTGGGATATGACTCAATTAGTGATTTTCAAGAGATTGGTTTATCTCAGGCAGCATCACTAGATGCAAGTGGCAACAGTGGTGGTACAGCGAACGTTAAAGGCAGTTTTGTCAGTCTTACCGACGGTTCGGCAATTTTAACAGATACCCAAGGTGATGGTACTGGTGGCTCTTTAACCATTGAAGCGGATGAAACAGAAATATATGGTGTAGCGGAGAATGGCTTTACTAGTTCTTTATTTGCCAATGTCGATTTGGGTGCAACAGGTGATGGCGGTGATGTACTAATTGACACTGGTTATTTTTATGTCGGCGATGGCGCTCAGGTAAACGTTAATACCTTTGGTTTGGGAAATGCAGGAACTCTAACCGTTCAAGCAGAAGAAATAGAGATACTCGGTGGCTCAGTTGATGGTGATTTTCCTAGTGGTTTGTTTGCTCAAGCTGATATTGGACAAACTGGCAAAGGTGGCGATATTAATATTGAAGCTGATTATCTCTTGGTTGCTGATGGGGCGCAGATTAACGTTAATACCTTTGGCGATGGCGACGCAGGTAATCTTTCAGTCAAAGCCAATGAAATTGAATTAATTGGGGGTTCAGCAGACTTTGGTTCTAGTGGTTTATTTGCTAGTTCTGAAGATTTAGGCAACGGTGGCAATTTAACAATAGAAAGTGATTATTTGTTAGTTGCCGATGGTGCAAGGGCAATTGCTTCTACCTTTGGTGATGGTAACGCAGGAGATTTAACAGTCAAGGCAAATGAGATCGAGTTAATAGGAACTTCACCTGGAGGAACTTCTAGTGGTTTGTTTAGTGCTGCTGAGGCAGGATCGGGAGGTATGGGAGGCAATTTATCGATTGAGACAGAACAGCTACTCGTCAGCGAAGGCGCACAAATTGCAGTTAGTACCGCAGGTTTTGGGGACGGCGGTATTTTAAATATAGAGGCAAGCAATGTTGAACTTACTGGTTTGAGTGAATCTACATCTAGCGGTTTATTCTCTAATGCAATTATTGGGAGTGGCAATGGTGGAGATATTAATCTAAGCAGCGATCGCCTTTCTGTGGCAGATGGTGCGACTATAAGTGCCAGTAATTTTGCGAGTAATAACCCCGACATCCCCCCAGGTACTGGTGCAGCAGGTAATATTAACATCAATGTCAATTCTTTAGAACTCAATAGCACTGTCGCTGAAGAGTTTAGTACTATCACTGCTGCTGCGTTTGCTCAAGCGGGGGGCGATATTACTTTAAACGTCAATTCTAATCTTTCTCTTAGCAATGGCAGCCAGATTACAGCCGAAACCAGAGGAGATGGTGACGGCGGTAGTATCAATATTTCTGCCAATCAATTTAATATAAATAGTCAAGGTCAAGTCTCTGTCAATAGTACAGGATTAGGACAGGCTGGTAATATTGCGATCGCCTCTGGCTCTTTAAGCCTCAATAACGGCAAGATTACCGCTACTTCTACGTCAGACAGGTGGTGGTGAAATTTTATTTGCTACAGATTCTTTATTTTTAGATAACAACAGTTCGATTAGTACCAGCGTTCTAGATAGTACTGGAGGCGGAGGCAATATTGTTATTGACAATAGTGGTTTTATTATCGGCAGAAACAATAGCAATATCAAAGCAGATGCGGTATTTGGACAGGGAGGCAATATTCAAATTAACGCTCAAGGACTTTTCTTTGATGCGAGCAGTAAGATTACCGCCAGTTCTAAGTTCGGCGTTGACGGGGTTGTTGAGATTAACGATCTTGAATCCAATAAAAGGCTCAATACAGCACAGTTACCAAAGAAAATTGCTAATTCTGAGGCAGTAATTATTAGTAGCTGTCCCATTCCTGAAGAAAATACCTTCTCCGTTACAGGTTTAGGAGGAATACCTGAAAATCCTAGCTCATATCTCAAAGGACGAACCTTATGGCAAGATGCGAGACGATTAGCCAATAACCCCGATTCTAATCAAATACCCCCTAGTACTAGTTCTAATAAGCAAGATATAACCCATAGCAATGCCATCGTTGAATCTCAGGGATGGATTATTAACCAGCAAGGAAAGGTGGAGTTAGTTGCTGCTGCCACGCCCAAAATTGGGCAACAAGCAATTAGATGTGGCGATTTGTAAGTCGTAGTAAGTTTCCCATGTAGCTGAGATATTGCTCGATCTGCAATCGATTAAAAGTATTTCTTATTCTCTAATTTAATTAAATATCCTCAAAATGATGAAATCAATTCGCTCTTTATCTATTTTGCTTTTTTTATCTTTATTTAGCTTGACTTTAGCTATTGCTATTCCTGCGATTGCTCAAACACCCAGTAATCCAGTTCAAATTGAGCAATCAAAAAATATAGATTTAATAGAACGAGGTCAGGCTGCTTATGATGCAGGTCAATATACTGCAGCAGTTAAAGCGTGGCAGCAAGCAGAGCGAATGTATCGGCAACAAGGCGATCGCCTAAATCAGTCATCTAGCCTAAACTACCTCGCCTTAGCACATCAGGAGTTGGGACAATGGCAACTGGCGAAAAAAGAAATCGAGCGGAGTCTGAAATTGTTACAGCAAACAGAACTACAAGATCGGGATCTAGCATTATTAGGTCAGAAACTAAATACCCAAGGAAGTTTACAGTTAGCCACAGGCAAACCCGAAGCTGCTTTAGAAACCTGGCAACAGGCAGCATCTAAGTATCAAGATGCTGAGGATGAAATGGGAGTAATGGGCAGTAAAATTAATCAGGCTCAAGCATTACAAACTATCGGCTTACATCGGCGATCGCAAAAACTCTTGGAAGAGGTCCGACAACAGCTAAATCAGCAAACTGACCCTGTCATCAAAGCCAAAGTACTCCACAGCTTGGGAACTACTCTCCAAACTATCGGCGGTTTAAATCAATCTCAGGAAGTATTGCAAGAAAGTTTAGCGATCGCCAATAAGTTTAATTTATCAACCGAACAAGCTGGTATTTTCTTTAGTTTAGGCAATGTTTTTAGACTTCAGGGAGATAATAAAAGCGCAATTTCTTGGTATCAAAAGGCTGTTGCGGAAAATGTTCCACCCTTAAACAAAGTTGAGACGCAATTAAATTTACTCAACTCTTTAATTGCCACTAAACAAGAGCAAGCTGCTAAAGCTTTATTACCTGAGATAAAAGCTAATATGGCTAATTTATCTACTAGTAGACCAACTATCTATGCCCAGGTCAATCTAGCTAAAAATTTAATTAACTTAAAAGAAACGGAAGATAGCGTTGAAATAGAAAGCCTACTCCAACAAACTATCAAGCAAGCCCAGCAATTAAATGATACCCGTGCAGAATCTTCTACTTGGGGTACTTTGGGTCATTATTATGAACGGCAACAACAGTGGAGACAAGCTCAAGCCGTCACCGAAAAAGCTCTCAATCTAGCCCAGATAATTGACGCTGAAGATCTTGGCTATCAATGGCAGTGGCAACTAGGTAGATTACTTAAAGCCCAAAATCAAGAGCAACTCGCGATTGCACCCTACACCGCAGCAGTTGATAATCTTCAATCACTGCGAAGCTCTCTAGTAGCAATTAGTACTGATGCTCAATTTTCGTTCCGCGAAAGTGTCGAACCAGTCTATCGAGAATTAGTAGGGTTGTTATTAGATATAAATCCCAGTCAAGAACAACTACAGCAGGCGCGTAGCGTAATTGAATCCCTCCAGCTAGCTGAATTAGAGAATTTCTTTCAAGAAGCCTGTCTGGATGCCAAACCCAAACAAATCGATCAGGTTGATACTACTGCTGCAGTAATTTATCCAATTATTTTAGGCGATCGCCTGGCCGTGATCTTATCTTTACCCGACAAGTCTTTAAAACATTATGCTACTTATTTACCCGCAGCAGAAATAGACAATACTATCGATAATTTGCACCAATCTCTTTATCCTTTCTTCTCCAATCAACAGCGGCTGGAATTATCTCAGGAAGTTTATGATTGGCTGATTAAACCTGCAGAAGCAGACTTGGTTAAAAACGGAGTCAAAACTCTGGCTTTTGTATTAGATGGCAATCTACGCAATATTCCCATGGCTGCGCTTTATGACGGCAATCAATATGCGATCGAAAAATACAATATTGCCCTGACTCCAGGTTTACAACTATTGCCGTCTCAAGGTTTAGGGAAAGAAAAATTAAAAGCAGTTATCGCGGGTGTAAGTGAGTCCAATCAAGGATTTTCTGCTTTGCCTGGAGTCAAAGAAGAAGTAACGCAAATTTCTGCTCAATTGTCCTCCCAACTGTTACTAAACGATTCTTTTACTGATGCTAATCTACAAGACAAATTACAACAAGCCGACGCACCTATCGTTCACTTAGCTACTCATGGTCAATTTGGTTCTACTCCAGAAGATACTTTTATTGCTACCTGGAACGATCGCATTCACGTAAATGAACTAGAAGACTTGTTACGCAACCGCGAGTCAAACAAACTTACTCCCATTGAATTGATGGTACTTAGTGCTTGTCAAACTGCTACAGGAGATAAACGCGCCACGCTTGGCATGGCGGGGATGGCGATTCGTTCTGGTGCAAGAAGCACCTTAGCAACTTTATGGTCGGTTAAAGATGAATCAACCAGCAGACTGATCGACAAATTTTATCAAGAGTTAATTTCATCGCGATCGAATACCAATAAAGCAAAAGCTCTACGTCAGGCTCAGTTATCGTTAATTAAATCCCAGGATTTTAATCATCCTTTTTATTGGTCCCCTTTCGTATTGGTTGGAAATTGGTTATGAAAGTATTTTCTATCTTTTATTTTATTTTAATCTGCAAACTTGAAATATTTTGCCAATAACTAAATCAACGGAATCCTTAATAGACAGACACCTTAGCCCCGTAAAGCTAGGCTTGTAGATGTGGATTTCTCGCTCACACGGTTAATTCTTTTGGCACTAATTCGATTAAATTCAAGTCTCGTTCAAATATTTCATCTATAGGCAACATTTGTCCATTTAAAGTCATAAATTTATGATCTTTAGTAGCTTTGATAGTTGTGCCATTATCTAGAGTATATTCAAATACTTCTTGTTCACCGCGATCGTGCCATTGAGCGATCGCTTGAGTATAAACAAAACCATTTTGATCTACACTATAAACACTACAATCAATCTTTTCAGCGACTATTTTACCAATGGGTAATGCACCATATTCTAGAGTCAAAATTTCTGTATCGTAGCTCAAGCAATATTCCGCAAACTTGATCATCTGCTCGAACAGATCCTCGGCAACAGCTTGGGAGACACCATTTTTAGCTGAACCATCGATAAACTTTTCCCGATGTTTTTCCATTTCGTCAACTTTCTTTTTCCCCATCGCCCTACGGAGTAAATCTGCCTCTCCTAGAGAATAGCCAGCTAATTCTTGAGCAATTTTCATAATTTGCTCTTGGTAGACCATTACGCCATAGGTTTCCTTAAGAATGGATTCTAATAGGGGGTGTTGATAGCTAACTTTTTCTCTACCATGTTTGCGATCGATAAAAATATCAATTAAACCCGCATCCAAAGGACCAGGACGATATAGTGCCGAAATTGAGGATATGTCTTCAATTCCAGAGGGTTTTAAGTCCCTAGTAATCTGCTTCATTCCGTCAGACTCTAGCTGAAATATACCATCTAAATTACCTGCACGGAACAGCTTGTGAGCTTCTTGAATATCAGCAGGAAGCTTTTTCTGCTTACCCTTAGCGATTATTTCTAAAGCTTTTTTCTCATCTAAAGGAATTTGATCTAAATCTAAAGTTATTCCTTTGGTTTTCAACACCAAATTAGCTGCCCGCTGAATAGTGGTTAGGTTTTTTAGACCAAGAAAGTCCATTTTCAACAATCCCATCGCCTCAACATCTTCCATGTAATATTGAGTGATCACCGATCCATCATTATTCCTTTGTAGCGGCACAATCTCATCTAGGGGTTGGGAAGAAATTACCACTCCCGCAGCATGAACCCCAAAGGTTTTATTGGTTCCTTCGATGCGAATTGCCATATCAACCCAGTTACGGATTGCTACCGAACCAACTTCTTCTTTATTATCGTTGTAAATTGGGATGATTTCGTTTTCATAAGCCTGTTTAAAAGCAGGTTCGGGAGTATCATCGGAGATCATTACCTTCAGCTTAGTGGGCTTACCACGCACCACGGGAATCATCTTGGCAATACGATTTTGATCGCCAAAGTCTACTCCCAATACTCGACCGACATCTTTGAGTACCGCTTTGGAAGTCATACGGTTAAAGGTGATAATTTGCGCTACATTCGCCTCACCATACTTGTCCGTCACGTACTTGATCATATCGGCACGGCGATCTGGACAGAAATCTGTATCCACGTCAGGCATTGACTTCCGTTCGGGATTGAGAAAGCGTTCAAACAATAAGCCGTGATGGATCGGATCGATATTAGTGATTTTGAGGCAATATGCGACTAAAGAACCCGCCGCTGAACCTCTTCCAGGTCCCACAGGAATATCATTATCCCTGGCGTATTTAATATAGTCCCAAACCACCAGAAAGTAAGTAGAAAACCCTTTTCCCTGCATTACCTGAAGTTCTGCTTCGATCCGCTGCATATATTCAGCAGGAACTTCGCTATGGTTGCGACACTTGAGTCTTTCGAGTAAACCTTGACGAGTAACCTCTTCCAAATAGCTATCGGCAGTATGCCCCGCAGGTACGGGATAATCGGGTATACGGGGTTCACCTAAAATATTATAAGGCTGAATTTTGTCTGCCACTTCTAAAGTATTGGCGATCGCCTCTTCGATTACATCATCCTCTAGATGATCGCGAAACAGCAACCTCATCTCAGCAGCAGACTTAAGATATTCTGTACCGCTATAGCGTAGCCGTTTTTCGTCCGTAATCCGCTTTTGAGTCAGGATACATAATAGGGCATCATGTGCCTCTACGTCGTAGCAGGAGATAAAGTGAGAATCATTAGTGGCAATAATTTGAATACCCAGTTTACGAGCGATATTAACTATCGCCACGTTTACCATCCGATCTTCTGGGGAACCATGATCCTGTATTTCTAGATAATAATCCTCGCCAAATAGATCCTGATACCATTTAGCCACCTTCTCGGCATGAGCCAAATCGCCTTTGAGAATTGCCTGGGGTACTTCCCCACCCAAACAGGCACTGGTAATAATTAATCCTTCGCGATACTTCTCCAGTAATTCTTTATTGATGCAGGGACGAGCAAAAATACCGCTTCCTTGATAGCCTTTGAGGTGGGAAATCGTAGTCAGCTTAACTAAATTCTTATAGCCTTGGGTATTCTTTGCCAATACTACCTGATGATACTTGCGGTGGCGTTTCTTCTTTTCGGTAATATTCACCTCAATGTCGCCATTGATTACATACATCTCATTGCCAATAATCGGCTTAATCCCCTTTTTACGACAGACTTTAATCAGCTCGATCGCCCCATACATTACCCCGTGATCCGTCAGGGCGATCGCTGGCATATCTAATTCGATACAGCGATCGATTAACTGGGGTATCTGGGATGCACCATCAAGCAAGCTATAGTCGCTATGGATATGTAAGCCAACAAAAGACATAGGGTTCAGTTAACAGTCAACAGTTATCAGTTAATTATCAGCGATCTGCTTCGGTTGTGGGAATAGAAGTAAGAATATTTAAGGTTTGGGTTGTAGATGGATAGGGAGATCGCTTTTGTCACAGCATGTAAATCGGTTGAAATAGATAAATAATAATAATGATGATGACCGAACTATTAAAACAGGCGATCGCACCCTTATGCGGAGCGCGAGACAAAAATTGGCTAATATCTTGGTAATATCTTAGAGTTATCGATCAGCAGTAATTATTTATGATGCTGTAATGCCTTATCAAGGATTGTTTGTCGGCTTAACTACTCTAGATTTTATTTATTTAAGCGATCGCCCACTTCAGCAGAATCAGAAATTAGTCGCTCAGGATTACTTGACCGCAGCAGGGGGACCAGCAACTAATGCGGCGATCGCCTTTAATTATTTAGGAAATCAAAGCCAATTGTTTACTGTCTTGGGTCAGCATCCTTTAACTCAACTAATTCGCAGTGACCTAGCTCAATGTGGGGTGGAGATAGTTGATTTGTATCCTGAAAAAACCGACACGCCACCCATATCATCAATCATTGTTACCGCAGCAACGGGAGAACGAGCAGTTATCTCCCTCAACGCTCTTAAGTCTCAGGCAAATAAGTTAGTTGCTCCAGCCATGTTAATTGGAGTGGATATTGTGCTGATTGATGGACATCAAATAGATACCAGTCTGGCGATCGCTAAAATGGCTCAGAGTAAGCAAATTCCCGTAGTATTGGATGGAGGTAGCTGGAAACCAGGATTAGAAAAACTACTGCCTTTGATTGACTATGCCGTATGTTCTGCTAATTTCTATCCCCCTCAATGCCATGATGCTGCTGATGTATTTAATCTGCTTCACCGCCAAGGTATTTCCCAGATTGCCATTACCCAAGGAGAACAGCCTATTCAATATTCAACTCAAGGGCAAAGGCATGTTTTATCCATATCTGCGATCGAAGCTGTAGATACTTTGGGGGCAGGAGATGTATTTCACGGCGCTTTCTGTCACTATATTCTTCAGCAGGACTTCTCTAATGCTTTGAGTTCAGCAGCAAAAATAGCCAGCTTATCTTGCCAGTCTTTTGGTACTAGATCTTGGATGTTGTCAAACAATGTACAATAAGCGACTAGTAGACTTGGGCTAATAAAGCAATCATAAGATAATCTATGAAAGCTTATTACTGATTACTTGTTACTTATGAACGATTAACTTTTTGGTTCTAACCGTTCGGCGTACTGCGATACTTACTTTGCTTCTTCCTTCAAGTCCTCTGCTGCTTCGTCTACATCTTCTCCTAGTTCTTCTGCATCCCCTTGTCCTTCGGTTTCACAACCTGTTAGACCAACAGTTCCTACAGACAGGACAAAAAAGCTTAATCCTAAGCCCATTAATCTTTTCCACTTAAAACTTTTCATTAATTTGTACCTCTCAACTAAAATATTGAAGTTTATTTTTTCCAATTCTGCTCAATAATACGGTAGCAAACATCGTTCATTTGATATAGATTGAAAATAATTGAAGACTGAGGACTTTAGCTCAACTGATAAATGCTAAAGGATTACTCATGTTTTCAGCAAAACCCAGAATATTGCGATCGCGATGTTCGTATAGCAGTTCCCCATCAGCACTAAATAAAAAAGTTCCACCCCGTTGGGTTAAATAGGTTGCATCAGGAACATAGGTACTCCAGTTGCTCAAGACTTCGGTCATATTCCGTAGCCGTAGGGTAGCCAGTTCAAAGGGACGTTGAAAACCTTCTCCTCCCGCCAGCTTGAACATTGAACCTTTGATAGCAGGAAGGGGAGTATCCCGCACCACTCGATCGTTAGCAATTAATTGCGGTGCGCTGCGATCGCCTTTATATCCTCGAAATACTTCAGATAGCGTACCAGGGCTAGCAATACCCGCACACATTAGCATGAGATTAATAAAAGCAGCGTATTTTTCGGATAGGATCGGAAATTTAAGCTTTAATCCCTGATAAAGACCTAGTTGCCGATGTAATGCTGCGGTAGGGTCAATATATAAACAATCGGTCGGAAAACCAGTATATTCACAAAACTTGAGTCCTGAATTGCGATCGCCAATTCCCACTGCTTTAATCGTAATTCCTTGGGCTTCGAGCTTGAGCTGATTCTCTTTTAAGCCACCAAGCATATTCTAAATTATCGAAGTCGCCTAGCTGTGACCATAGCAAGACTAATGTTTTGCTCGAACTATCATTCAAGATCGATCTTATTTCTCCATCACTAACTAGCTGGCGTTGAGTCGCCTTGAGAATAGAATATGTATCCATTTTATTCACTGCTGTTTCATCCATTCAATACACTGCTGCATCTGTTGTTTTGTTTCCGCAATGCTGCCATGATAGCGACGACCATGACCAGGTAACACCCACTCAAAAGAATAGCCAGCAAGTTTTTCCATCGATTTGATTTGTTCTGACCAAGAATACCAGCAAAAGCGCCGAAAAGCATAAAGCTGCTTTAGATAAGGCGACCATGCTAAATGATCTCCTGTAAATAGAAACTTGTTCTGATAGAGTAAAACTGTATGACCCTTACTGTGTCCTGGAACTGGAATCAGTTGAACATCTGGAGCTAATTCTACAGGTTCAGATCCTGATAGTTTAATCTCGACTTCTTGAGTAGTTGGCTGGATATCGTCTTGATGCAAGATTCTTTCGCATTTAAACTCTTCTTGAAACTTCTGATGGTCGGCAACATCATCTCGATGGGTAAGATACATATATCTAATTCCCCCCATGGCTTCGATTTGTTTAACCAATGGAGGAGCATAACGCGGAGAGTCGATTAAGATATTACCTTGTGGTCGTTGAATCAAGTAGCTAGCTGAACCAAAAGAATCTGCGGAGTGATAACCACAGTAGTAAACATTGTCTTGTATCGCAATGGGGAACGTTTGTTGTGCCTGCTGAATTCCTGTTGGTTTATCTGTAGTGCCAATGGAAGCGGTGGGACAGGCTAAAAGTGCCTGCATTGCCTCTAATTCTTCTCGATCTGTAGTGGGTTGATGATATACGGCCGATCGACCAGCCTGGCGATTAAATATTGCAGGAGCTACCCATCGACAGGTATCGCAGTCAATACAGCTTGAGTCTACGTAGAAATTACCTGCAATATTTTCGGTTCTTTTTTGCTGCAAGGTAGCCATTTGCTTTACCTCAAATCCTAAATCTGATAACTCTGATACTTTTATTCTATTGAAAATGTTTTTGTCCTGTACTTAGATTTCTTCAAGCTGTTTTTTGTTATGGTTTGTAGCAGTGAGTAACTTCAACAAAGCGAGCAATTGATGAGCAATATCTTGATTAGTAACGATGACGGTATTTTCGCTTTAGGAGTACGTACTTTAGCTAACACTATTGCCCAGGCTGGTCATCAAGTAACGGTAGTATGTCCAGACCGCGAACGTTCGGCTACAGGTCATGGTTTGACGCTCCACCAGCCTCTTAGAGCAACAGAAGTTGATTCAATTTTTGATGATAATGTAGTTGCGTGGTCATGCTCGGGGACTCCTGCCGACTGTGTGAAGTTTGCTCTCAGCGCAGTAATGAAAACTCGTCCCGATTTTGTCTATTCAGGAATTAATCATGGTCCAAACTTGGGTACAGATGTTTTGTATTCAGGTACAGTATCCGCAGCTATGGAAGGAGTTTTAGAAGGTATTCCCAGCGTGGCATTTAGCTTGGCTAGCTTTTCTACTTTTGAATTTCAGCCTGCTGCTGATTTTGCCGTTAAATTATTGTCGCATTTAGCAAGTGATTATCCAAAACCACCCTTGCTTAGCATTAACATTCCCCCTGTGCAAGCTGCGGAGATAGCAGGAGTATTAGTTACCCGTCAAGGTTTACGCCGTTACATTGAAAAGTTTGAACGAAGATTAGACCCCCGTGGCAAAAGCTATTACTGGCTAGAAGGAGAAATTATTGAAGATATCGAGCAGCCAGAGGATGTTAATCTACCACCACATATTTTAACTGATGTCCAGGCTATTCGCGATCGCTATATTACCGTTACCCCACTGCAATATAATCTGACTGATGCGCTAGTAGTTAGGCATCTTTACGAGCAAAAGTTTTTTAGGTGATCGGTAAATCGACAGAACAGATGCTGCAAGGCGATCGTGCCGTCATAATATTAGGGATTAAGCTATGGATTTCAAAACCAAGTTAAAAGCCATTACTATGAAGTTTACCAAGAAATCACTTGGTAAATATGCCTTTGCTGTTCTGGCTCAAACCAATAGCGGAATATTTGCTGTCGATCCAGAAGATCTTGCCGTCGGGCGCAGTTTACTGAGGCATGGAAATTGGTGTAATGAGGAGTATACTCAAATTAGTCAATACGTAAATAGCGATAGCACCGTTCTATTCATTGGTGCGCATCTTGGCTCATTAGTTATTCCCATTGCTAAAGATTGTAGCAAAGTTGTAGCAATTGAGGCTAACCCAAATACTTTTGAACTACTCAAAATAAACATTACCCTCAATAAAATAAGTAATTGCGAGTTGCTTAATCTTGCTGCAAATGATCGAGTCGAGAGTTTACCAT
Source organism: uncultured cyanobacterium (assembly GCA_963724445.1). Taxonomy (GTDB): domain Bacteria; phylum Cyanobacteriota; class Cyanobacteriia; order Cyanobacteriales; family Xenococcaceae; genus Waterburya. The sequence goes on from CAVRWR010000033.1 coordinate 68,398, forward strand.
TTTTGCTCAATCGCCTGAATTCGGGGGGAAGTAAACGAGAACCAAAGGTCAAAAAGGAGATGTACTATTATGATAATCCCGATTACATTAAGGTTGAAGCCGTTCCCCTAGATGATCGATTAAACGAAAGTTACTACGATTTAATCGTGATGGATATTGAAGGATCTGAATATTTCGCCTTAAAAGGGATGCAAAAAATATTAAGCTGTTCAAAAATATTACAGATCGAATTTGTTCCACACCATTTAAAGTACGTGAGCGGGATAGAAGTAGATGATTACTTAAGCTTAATTAGTCCTCATTTCGATCGCTTGTATATACCTTCTAAAGAAATGATGATTGGCAAGTCTGAATTCAAAGCGGTTTTGACAACTATGTTTAATAGAAATGAAGAAGATGATGGGATTATCTTCCAGAAGAACTAATGGCTATAAATTCTTTTTATCCAATAATCAAAAAATCCCGTTAGCTTTCCTAAACCTTCATGAGGTTTGATTACAAGTAATCTTAAGGTATTAAGCAGTATACGAATATTAGTTATCAGAAAAGTAGAATAATTGCCATAGTTTTCGATGTGAACAAGATAGCTATGGGTAATATGCTTATACTTTTGAAATATATTGCGATTAGTGATAGATGTGGCATCGTGGATTATTCTTAGCAAGTTGGTTACAGCAATTTGATGTCCCTGTTGCCCATAGCGGAGACAAAAGTCTAAATCTTCATAATATAGAAAATAGCGCGGATCGAACTGTGGTAAGCGATCGAAGTTAGCCAGATTAATTAATAAGCTACAGCCACTTACCCAATCTGTTTTTAGATAGTCTTGTTGATTATCTTTCGGGAATGAATCAATAATTGATAAGATAGCACTGCCAGGGGTAAAGCTTCCTCCCGCCGAAGTTATTCTCCCTTTAGAATCGTAAACAACTGTACCTAAAATAGATATACTCGGATTATTAGCAAAAAAAGAGCTTGCCGATGCAATCGGATTGAATATATCTAAATCAAAGTAAGCATCGGGATTAATTAACCAAACAATTGCCTTGCTGTTTTGCTTAGTAATCCACTTTAGTCCTAAATTACAAGCTCTACCAAAACCAATATTTTGCTCTGCGTCTATTATCTTGATTTGGTTACAACTCAAACTAAATATACTTTTATCTTCTAGAGAATTATTTACAATAACTATCTGATATTCATCTTTTGAGCAATTATCTAATGATTCGACTAAGCGTTTAATCAAACTGGTGGAATTGTAGTTTACCGTCAAAAAAAAGAGCTTGCTCACTTGAAAGTTAATGCCAATAATTATTTTGTCTTAGCGATCTTTGCTATATTTTGCTTTTATATTTATTAACATCTTATTCGTAATTAAATTTAATAAATTTAGTAAAATTTATATTATTAAAAATATTTTAAAACTCATGACCTATAAAAAAGTATTAGTAATTGGTGGTTATGGTCGAATTGGCAATAGCGTCGCTCAAGATATTATTAATCATACGACAACCAACTCTTAAGAAACATCTTCAGTCATAGAGGGTTGAGGAACAAGACTAAAGCCTAATGCCTGAGCCTTTTTCCTGAGGTTTTTAAGCATTCTCTGCTGATATTGTTGCTCATAGTGGTTAGCTCCTGGGTCAGTGTACTCCTCTGCCGTTGTCCAAAGGCGATAGAAAAGCCGTGCCAGTTTATGGGCAGTAGCTGTAATCGCCTTTGGAGCACCCAATCGGCTTCGCAAGCGTCGATAAAATGCTCCTAAAGCGGTAGGACTATTGCGCAAACATTGAGCCCCCATGCGGAAAGCATTGGCAGCTCGATTAACTACATGACGGGTTTGAGAGCTTTTGACCTGACCACCAGTAATGCGACTGCCAGGACAAAGACCTAACCAAGAAGTAAAGTGCTTCACTGTCGAGAAGCGTTTGGGATCTAAGCCGACTTCCGACAAGATGGTTTGTACCGTTAGTACGCCTAAACCATCGATGCGAGTGAAATCTACTCCACTGATACGATAGAGATGAGTGCGCAGGTCAAAATTAGGAGCATTGCCAGAGTTCCTTTGGCAACGTTTGGGTTTGGGCAAAGGTGACTGTTTGAGATCTACTTTGTCGACCAACTTAGGGACTTGCAAGAAAATAAGATACCAGTCAAACTGGGACAATAGTAATATCCCATTTGGGTAATGTTTCAGAACGCTGCCATTGGGGTTGGTACTGTTCTAACTCTTGTGACAAAACTTTGATTCCTTTTTTATAGGTGGTTTCAACCCGATGTATAATAGGTTTAATTCCCTTCCAAGTCATATTAGCAGCCCAGTTTACTGCGGCTTCAACCGAATCTAAAATCGCGCCATTCCAATAGTTTTCTAGGGCAGCCCAACACCGCTCTATGGGATTGTACTTGCTATGGTACGGAGGATAGTAAATCAGTCTAATTTTTAAATTAATTGCTTGAGACAGTTCAACCATGCGTTTGATAAATTGTGTTCGGTCACTGCGAGTTGCTGCACCCCCATCAAGATCAATCACCCATTCATCGAGTGAAAGGTAATTGTGTTGATTCTCATGCCACCAAGCGGTTAAACAATCGACGATAAAATCGCTGGTCTCAGCCGACTGACCTAAATAAATCGATAGTTGATCGCTATGGGTGTTGAGAATACCAAAAGGAACTAAGACTGCTTGCCACTGTGTATCGTGGTCATCTGCTTGTTTTGCCTCCAGAGTCCGAGCTTTACCACCTCTCGAAAGTTTACCAATCTTCACTTTGGCTTTGGTATCGATAGACACTCGCAGGGATTTGGGATTCTCATCTGATGCCTGATTCTCACGGAAGACATTCTCGAATATGGCATCTGTTTGGGGAATTTTTTTCAAGGGTTTCGTTTTTTGTGTTTTTTTAGGCGATACCCCAAGCGATTAAGAATCTCTCCTACTGTCTGGCGAGATGGCAATTCGCTCTCGCCGTAGCCATTTTCACTCACTAATGCTTCTCGTACTGCTCTGGCACTTATACGGGTATATAGAAAGGTCGATTGAAATTTTGGGTCTGCCTGAGCTTGACCATCCACCAATGAACGAATATCCACTTCTAAGTTGGGCAGAACCTCTTCACTTTTGTGTCGTCCCCTGGCCTGATAGTTATCTACACAGACTATCCCCGTCCGCCTTTCATGCAAGCCAAGTTGCACACAGGAGCGATTCCATCCCAAAACGGTTTCTGCTTTGCGGGCAGAACTCTCGAAGTAATCTTCCGTGACTTTTGCCATGAAGTCTCTTTTGCGGTTGCCTGTGAGCTTCTCGGCTGCATCTTTGAAGGTATATTTGATGTTATCAGTGAGCATGAACCCTGTAATTCCAATTTAAGAAGATTAGGAAGCACGGGCAGAGCCGCACTTCCTAATCTTCTAGAATGGCTGGTATTTTATTTCTCCGCAAGTCCCTTATTGAGGTATTGCTCGATTTGGCGATCGCAGGCGGTAATTTGAGCTTGATAAAACTCCCAGAGGGACAACTCCTGTTGCAGAACAAATACATGCTCCTCTCGATAGTCCCCTGTCAAAGCAGCAGCAATTTCAGTTTTGCTACGGCGAATGCGCCCGTGTTTAAGATCAGCCAGAGCCGAAGGATTGCGTTCGCCTGCTACAATCGCACGCAGAATTGCCAAGCCAGTGACACCTGTAATGTCACTGATAACTTTGTGCAGTTGCAGATTCATTTCTGTCAAAGCTTTTTGCATCCGTTGCACATGGACACAGCTACTGCGAATTAGATTATCTCGTTGACGAATGTAACTACGCAGCCTAAGTACAGGACAAAAGTTGAAAAATCAGTAAGAAAAAGGATTTCATGAAAAGTAACTACACTTAAATTACGATAACCCTATGGATAATGTTAACCTGCTCCGAAAGACCTTGAAACCTCACTTGAAATGGCATGGAGCAAGACTAAGTTTTCTAGCACTATTTCTAATTGCTCTGTTTCGAGTTAAAACCGTAAATTTGGTCGATTTATCAATTGGATTTAAAAGCAAAGCCAAGAAGGAATCAAGTTATAAAAGACTGCAAAGATTTTTGAAGGAATTTGACTTAGATTACTACACTATGGCGAAGTTGGTCATAGAAATGATGGAAATACCTGAACCATGGGTCTTAAGTCTTGACAGAACTGAGTGGCAGTTTGGTCGAAAAGTATTCAACATACTAACTCTGGGTATTGTTTATCAAGGTGTAGCTTTCCCTCTGTTGTGGTGGATGCTAGATAAAAAAGGCAATTCTAATACTGACGAGCGCATTGATTTATTACAAGAGTTTGTCGAGCTATTCTGTGAACACAAAATAAATTACCTCAGTGCCGACCGAGAATTTTTAGGACATGAATGGCTAAAATACTTGTTCTCACAGCCAATGATGTCATTTAGAATCAGAATTCGAGAGACAGAACTGCTAGGAGATGGAAAGCATCAACTTTCGACCAAAATTGTTTTCTCTCATCTCCAGATTGGGCAAAAATCGTTGCTCAAAAGAAAGCGAATTTTATGGGGTCATCAAGTTTACAATGAGGTGGACGATTCTGGCTAGGCTTTTGATTGGGCTTGAGTTTCATCTCTCGACTCCTGTAATCAGGTGTAGGTGAATGAGCGCGAGTACGCTCGTGACTTAATCTACTGAGCTGAATAAAATGTACTCTGACCTGGGTGGGTGTGATTGAAAATTCTCTTAAACGGGATAGTGGCTTGCCGCCACTTCACCAATGTCATAACCACAATTCCCAGAACCAGGCTTAAGAACGGGCACCAAAGCACCATTGTTGAAACGGTTTTAACTGTCAGAGCACATTATTAATGTAAAGTAGATTTGGTTAAAAATAAAGGGCTCTCATCTTTCTAGCAATCGCTGCTCAGAGCTCATCCCACTTTGAGGGGGTGCCTCCCCCTGTTTCTTTCATACATAATGAGTGCCCCAATCGCGCTCTTTAGCGGCTTAAGACGGGACAGTAGGCAGGGTAAAAGTTTTGGGCTTAGATGATTTTCTTCGATTTTCTAGGTTGAGGTAATTCACCAATATTTTCTAATTAGATATTCAAACAAATCAGGAAACTGCTGACCAAAAAGTCTCTCGGCAGCAGTAGTGCCATCATTTCTTTTCAGGGCAAAATTATGAATAACCGTGGCGACTTTTAATCGCTTGTAGGATAATCCTCGTCGGTTATGATGGATTTGAGACAGATATCCGTTACGTCCTTCTACAGCAGATGAAGAACGTTGAAATTTACTAACCATCCAAATACCCCAATTCCACCATTGTTCTCGGTCTGATTGATTTAAACTCTGAGTGAATGGATGTTGTTCAAAAATCTGGTTAGCTTTGATGTTGGCTGCTTGATAGTCTTGTCTTAAATGAGGATTTTTAGTTCTTGAAACTTGCTGTTGCCAGTAAATTACTGGAAGGAGATACTCTCGAACCCAAAGACAAACATTGACCTCACGAATCCTGGTGGCTAAACATTGGTCAACCCAAGACCACCAAATATCAACGATTGCCGATAGAGATTGAATTTGGTTTTTTAGCTTTCTAATACCATTACGAGGGTCTTGTAATTTGTGAGTGGTATAGATATTTTGAAGAGTGGCTTGAATATCTTCAAGCTTAAGTTCGACCAACTCGGTAGTTTGAACTGTATTGTAGTTAATATCAAACGGATGTAAACAAGTGCTAATACTGTAACAGCAATGGTTATAGCTTACTTTTGATTTCTGTAGTATTTGCTTTTTAACTTCGAGTTCTTTGATGATTTCTGGTTTACTCTGATTGAGTTTAGCTCTTAAAATTTGTTTTTCTAGTCGAGTACTCAAACAGTTAAGTTCAAAGCCAATGCTTCGATTTAAGTCATACAGCACATGAAATAAATCAGAAATTGAATTAGTTCCTAAATCGTTCAAAGCTAGTTTAATTATGGCTTTAGCTCGGTCACTGACTAAATATTTAACTTTTAAACCCAATGGTTGAAAAATCTGACTAACTCGTTGCTGCCAAGTCTCATACTGACAGTTTTCTGTTATTTCTTCCACAAAAATATAGCCCGACGGCAAATCCAGCATCACCAGAATTACTCGGTCAAAAAAGGTTTCATCTGCTGCCAAACAAACTTCCACGTCGGACGAGATTTTGCTTATGACTTCATTTTGCTGTTGTTGATATTCAATTATGGCTGATTCCATTCGGGCGCGTAAGCTGCGTAATGCTGTAGGTGAAACTCCAATATGACGCTGTAAACGTAGTAAATGAAAGAATCTGTGAAAGTCGCTCACAGCCAATCCCACCTTGAAGGGCAAAAATAAAGATAGTAGCTAAAACCAATAGACGAAGCCACTCCTGTCCTTCTTGTGTTTCCCATAAAGAAGATTCTGGATGTTGATTTCGTTTGATTATTCGATGATAGAGTCGATGTACACTGCTCTTAGAGAGGTTGGTTTTCACGGCTAAAGTGCGAAACGAACTCTTACCAAGCTGATATCCTGCTTGAAATACAGTCAAAGAACGTTCTCTTAAATTCATGGTGAGACAGATTAAGATGGATATTGTTCGCGATTAATTTTCGCGAACAATGCTAAGATTATATTAGTTTTTCCGAACTGCATTTCAATCATGTCTGCCAAAACCAAAAAGGCAAACCAACTCGATAAAATTAATCGTGCTGAAAGGTTGTTAACTACAATTGCTACTTTTGAAGCAGCAGATTAAAAGTATTAAAGCTTCAGGAGAAGTTGCACCCCCAGGCTGTCATCTGGCTCGTTATCAAGCGCGAGGTCAGTACAAGGCTTACTGGTACTATAAATTACAAGCAAAAGAACCAATCTTTCCCTCGAAAAAAGAGTCAGGTCAACTTTCTCGTTATCAGCATTTAGGGGCTGCTGGTACAGAGTCTCATGTTCAAGGAGTGATGATGGTTATTAGAAGAAATCAAATTGATGAACTTCAAAAATCAATTGATGCCCTTCGAGACAGTTGGTCAGATTTATACTCCGACCTTGAAGAGAAGAAAAAACTTTAGTTCTCGATTGTTAACCGCGAACTAACTCTTCTTTTTGTCCCGCCTTACGTTTGTTGCCCTTCCTTTTATACTTCCAAAGTTAAATTGATTGGGGATATAATCTGTAGAGCTGGGAGTCATTAAATAGATAAATTAAAATTACTTTTATCCTTAAATTATACCTTATTTTTGCCTATTATTACATCGATATTTATCGATATAATGAATATATTTGCTCTTATTTTATGCCAAGTAAATTTCTTTTTTATTAAAATTTAATTGATTTTGATGCTGACTGGAACTCAACCCACAGACTGTTGTTTCACAGCAGGAGTTAACACCAGGGTAAAACCTAGATGCAGTAAAGCTTCTGGGTTTAGCGATCGCCTTTTGGGTGAGAAATACGGGAATTAACAGAAATAATTCTGACAATCCATAGTCGTAGAGTTTATCCATTACTCTACCAATTTTATAGTCGTTTAAATGTCCTGGTAATATTCCGTTCCCTAAAAGCGGCGAGACCCCGCGTCGGCGTAAGACGCAAGGGAATGCTCGCCAAGACGATGTTCTGTAGCTTTATCTTCAAAAAACTTGGGGAATAGATACAAAGGTTGAGATACAAAACCTAATCCGTTTAGAATAATTGCTTTGACTATTTCTCCTGAATTAACTATTTCTTGTTCATCGATTCCCAATTCTTGGTTGATGAGATTCGACTATTTGTAGTTCATCAATTATTCCTGCGATTATTCCTAAATGGTTGATGTTTTTAATTTCTATTCCTGTTAACATTTCTACTCACATAGAGAGTCAAAGTTCTGTAGGAATTCAATTGTATTTATTTGCTGTTCTAGATTCTGGATAATTAGCTACTTCTGAGCAATGCTCATTCTCCTGATTTCATGTTTCTTTTGTACTTCATCCATGGGGCTGCTGAATGTGGGTTAAATTAAACAATCGTCTGCAATTTTGAGACTTTTATTGATATAATTACAAAGTTATGATGGGCTATAACTCAGTTGGTTAGAGTGTCACATTGACATTGTGGAAGTCGGCGGTTCGAGTCCGCCTAGCCCAATTGCGCAAAAAATATTTTATTTACAATCTTTTTTTGATTTATTCTTGTATCTTCATAATGAATAAATCATAATTACTTTGTCATTATCATTTAAAATTTATCCATACTTTAAAGATTAGATGAAGCTTAAATCGATTGATAATATTTAAAAATTTAGCAAATATTTTTGATTAAATTGCTTTTAAACTAAAAGATTATATGAAATTAACATTCAGCAATATTTTCCGAAAAATGAACTAGATTGGCTCAATTAAATAAAAAGCTGAAATGAAGATTGGTTTATTTACTATATAGTATTTATCCATGATCGCTTAAGATTAATCTAATATCAGTCTGTTTATAGCCTCTTGAGTATCGTATTCAAAACGCCAAAACTTAAATTATAATTTCATTTCTTTTTGAGGTTATTTTTAGATATATCTAATTGTTTTTAGTAGAATAAGAGCCTAATTAGGTATTTAAAATAATTAGCTTCAACCTTTTTTAAATTCCCCCGAACAGTATCAATGAATACTCTCGAACAAGTTATTCCCCCCGAACAACAGGCTCTTTTGCCTACAGAAAAAGATATTTGTTTCTATGAAGAACACGGTTGGTATATTTCTCCCGTAATCATACCCGAGACAGCAATCGATTTGGCGATCGCTGGCAGCCAAGCTTTTTATCGTGGCGAGAAAGATGCCACCCTTCCTGTAGCTACAGGCTATAGCAACTGGCAGCCAGAAGATGGAGATATCGTGCGTAACAACGAATTTGTCTCATTGCAAAAACAGGAATTGAGACAGTTAGCGCTACAGCCGATAATTGGCGCGATCGCTGCTAAATTAGCTAGAACCAAGGAAATTCGAGTTCTTGATGACCAATTAGTTTATAAACCAGCTTTTAAAGCCAGTCGTAAAATTAGTACCACTGTTGGCTGGCATAGCGATCGCGCCTACTGGGGAACCTGTAGTTCCGATAATCTATTAACTGCCTGGATTCCTTTTCATGACTGTGATGAAGCTAGAGGTCCTCTAGTGGTCTTGGACAAAAGCCATCACTGGTCTGGTCTACAACATATGAGACATTTTAATAATTCAGACTTAGGGAAATTGACTGCTAAATTTCAGGCTGAAGGCAAAAAAGTAGTTAAAATTCCTCTGACTCTTAAAAAAGGTCAGGTTAGCTTTCACCATTGCTGGACAATTCACGGTAGCTATCCCAACCGTAGTCAGCAGCATCGTCTGGCATTAGCGGTTCATTTACAAGATCGGCATAACTGCTATCGACCTTGCTTTGACTTTCAGGGTAGAGAGATTCATATTTTTGACGAACAGCTATGTCGTCGCTTACCCAACGGCAATCCAGACTTCAGCGATCCTAATGTTTTTCCTGTCGTCTGGTCAGCATTATAAGTTTGGGTGGCTTGAATTATAAAATCTCAAACTTCAAAAATCTCAACTTAAGAAATTTCAACTTAAGTAATTTAATCGCCTTTTAATACCATACAGTAAGCAATGAAGATAGCCATTTTAGATGTCGAGAGTACCCTGTGGTCTGCAATGCTGTCTCAGTTACCCCATGATGTATATCATTTACCAGACTATGTAGTTTTGGATGCCCAGCGTACCCAAACTTTTCCAGAGGCATTTTTGCTACAGGAAGACGATAAAATCTTTTTTGCTCCATACCTATTACGTTCTTGTGTCGATATTACTGATTCCTTGGCAACTGAAGTTTACGACGTTATTTCCCCCTATGGCTACTCAGGTATCCTAATGAGTAAAGCTGCGCTGAAAAATCCAGAATTTCCTGATTTTGCCCTACAACAATTCCTCCGTACTCTTCAAGAAAGAAACGTTTGTTCGGCTTTTTTACGGCTACATCCTATTTTAAGTGAAAAATTTACCAAGGTTTTTCAATCATTCCCCTTGAGCGAAAATGGTGAAACTGTCTCGATTGATTTGACTCTTGACGAAGATAAGATTTGGGCGCAAACGCGCCGAGGACATCAAAGCACGATTAATAAATGTATGAGATTAGGATTAATTGCCAGGACTGTACCCATTGCCGAATATTTAGCTGAGTTTATTGCTATCTACGAGGAAACCATGAATCGGGTGAAGGCTGAAGATGGTTATTATTTTAGTCGAGATTACTTTGAGGGACTATTAAAGCTGGAAGATAAAGTTCATTTGGGCATTGTCGAATTTGAAAACGAAATAGTTTCTGCCTGCTTGTTTTTTGAATCTTGCGGTATAGTTCAGGCTCATTTAGGTGGGACTAAAACTGAATTTCTCAAACATTCTCCCTTTAATCTATTGCTACACTACATGCGCCTGTGGGCGAAAGCAAGAGGAAACCAATATCTCCACATCGGTGGAGGTGTTGGCGGCAAGCAAGACAATTTATATACGTTTAAATCTGGCTTCTCCAAACAGAGACATGAATTTTTTACCTTACGCTCGATAGTCGATCCTCAACGGTATCAAGTTCTGATGCAGTGTAGAGCGAAAGCGCTCAATAAATCTGTCGAGGATCTACAACGATCGCAGTTTTTCCCTGCTTATCGCGCAGGTTAGCTGGCTAATTTCTACTAATTTTACTGTTGGCGATCTTTTGTCTTAGCGGACTTAAACAAAATCATGCCCAAACAAAGCCCAAACTGGTTCTGTTGCAAAAAATTAAACCGGACAGAAAAACTCTGTAAACAACTAATTTTTTAGACAGTAATTCCCAAGAGAGAATGAATAAAATTCCTTTGTCCTGATACATCACTTTTCATAATATTTTCAATTTGTTCTAAATGAGGAGCAATCGATCTGGCTAAACCTACGGCGATCGCCGTAGGTTTTGTTCCTCTAGCATGGCGAACAAACTCTATGGATTACTGAATTGACATTTCCTGTATGTATCAGAGCAATTATCATCCAAATAGTTTTTAAATGGCATAAATGTGACCAGTCTACTGGTTGACTCATCCATTTATTTCTCAACGCTTTGATACTTGCCCCTTTCAAGATGGTTGCGACTTTGCTTCTGATTCAGGACGTTCTAAATTGTTAATAACTTGGCGATCGCTCATCGGCGGCTGTCTTACTTTTATCTTACTTGATTGTCAACCTGGAGTTGCTAAACTAATCGGTCTAGTCTTATAATATCAACAGTTAAACTAAACGGTTTAGTAGCAAACAAACTAGATAGCCATGAACCAAATAACGGAAAATCCAACTAAGCCATCAAAACCTTTATTCAAGAAAACTCCTGCCTTAATTGGATTAGCTTTATTAATTGCAGGAATGGGAATATATATCCTACGGCAGTTTTCTACCTCTGAACCCGAAGCAGTCCCAGTCACCGTTATGCCCGAAATAAAAACGGTAACGGCATTAGGTAGATTAGAACCAAGCGGAGAAATTATTACGGTGTCAGTATCTTCTTCCTCTGAAGGAAATCGCATTGAAGAATTACTGGTAGAAGAAGGAGATGAGATTGCCAAAGGTCAGGTAATTGCGACTTTAGACAGTCGCGATCGCTTGGAAGCGGCATTAAATCAGGCACGGGAACAAGTTAGAGTAGCACTGGCAAATCTAGCTCAAGTTAAAGCGGGGGCAAAAACAGGGGAGATTCAGGCTCAAGAAGCAGCGATCGCTCGTATTGAGGCAGAAAGAAGCAACGATATTATGGCGCAAACGGCAACGGTATCAAGAATTGAGGCAGAAGTAAATAATGCTCAGGTAGAATATCAGCGCTATGAGCAACTATATCAGGATGGAGCAATCTCGGCATCAGAAAAAGACAGCAAGTATCTAACTTTGGCTACAGCCAGAGAACAGCTAGCCGAAGCCCAAGCCAACCTTAACCGTATTAAATCCTCTCAACAAGAACAGATAGCAGAAGCCAAAGCTACCTTAAACAAAATTGCGGAAGTACGCCCCGTCGATATTGAAGTAGCCGCAGCAGAGGTAAGACAGGCACAAGCAGCGGTAAAAACGGCAGAAGCAGAACTAAATCGCGCTTCGATAAAATCTCCCCAAGCAGGAAAAGTAATCAAAATTCTCACCCGCCCAGGAGAAGTAGTGTCGAGTAACGAAGGTATCGCCAGAATCGGACAAACTTCCCAGATGTATGCAGTGGCAGAAGTATACGAAAGCGATATCAGAAAAGTCAAGCTAGGGCAACAGGCAACAGTGACTAGTAGTGCGCTATCAGGCAAATTAACGGGAACAGTAGCCAACATCGGCTTAGAAATAGCCAGGCAGGATGTAGTAAATACAGACCCTACTGCCAATATCGATGCCAGGGTAGTGGAGGTCAAAGTCAAACTAGACAAAGAATCTAGCCAGAAAGTTGCAGGACTGACTAACTTACAGGTAAACGTGAAGATCGATATTTAAAACGACTAACAACTATCAACTAACAAACGAACCAATAAGTCAAAACCTAAAACTAATCAATTAACAGCGATCGCAAAATGTTTAAATCACTCAAAAATCGTACCCCTCTTGGTTGGCTACAGCTTAAGCACGACAAATTAAAATTGGTAACTGCACTAGCAGGAATTGCTTTTGCAGACATCTTAATGTTTATGCAGTTGGGATTCAAAGATGCTTTGTTTACTACCAATACTCAGTATCCCAGGCTAGTTAAGGGAGATATCGTTTTACTGAGTACTCAGGCGACTAATTTTAATGAACTATATACTTTTCCCCGACGACGACTTTATCAGGCGATGGATGTACCAGGAGTAGAATCTACCGAGGCTGTTTATATTGGTTCTCTTAATTGGCGTAATCCTCAAACTAAAGAAAAAACCTCAATGATGGTTGTGGGCTTCGATCCAGAACGACCTGCTTTTAATTTGCCTGAAGTAAATAATCAACTAAATAAAGTCAAAATTCCCGATACCGTCTTATTCGATCGCGCCTCAAGGGGAAAATACGAAGAAGTAATTGCTCAAGTAGAACAGGGACTCGCCGTAACTACAGAAAGCGATCGCACTACTGTAACTATTGCTGGTTTGTTTGAAGTAGGTGCTTCTTTTGCCGATGATGGGGCATTAATGACTAGCGATTATAATTTTTTACGTTTATTTCCCAGAAAGGAACAAGGGACGGTTAGTTTGGGCATAATCAACCTCGAACCAGGACAGGATATAGCCAAAACTAGAGCTAGTTTGAACGCTTATCTGCCTGATGATGTGCAGGCATATACCCATGAGGAATATGTTGAGAAGGAAGTAACTTACATTCAAAACCGTTCGCCGATTGGTTTTGTGTTTACTTTGGGGACGACCATGGGGTTTATTGTCGGGATTGTGATTGTTTATCAAGTGCTTTCCACTGATGTCAATGACCACATGGCAGAGTATGCTACTTTTAAACCACGTCTAGGTTGAGACCCGTAGTTTTTCTACCTCTGGGTTGAGGTGAGTTGTAACCCATAACCTGTCAGCAATTTCCATGGGTTCTGCATTGATGCGAGCCTCAAACTGCTTGACTTGTGCAATTAGCTCCGCTTCTTGCTCATAGCAGGTATGATAAGTGACATCCTCCCGCAACCATTGCCATAGGTGTTCGACGGGCATAAAGTCAGGACTATAGCCTGGTAATGGTTGGAGTTCAATCTCTAACTCCGAGATCGCTGTCTTGACTTCTCCAGAACGATGATAGGGAGCACCGTCCCAAACCAAGGTCATCTCAAGATTGGGAAATTCAGCTCGAAGCTGTTTGACTACTTCAATCTTGGTTGAACCCATTGGCTCTATCATAAGGAAAGAACCTGACCTGTCCGAGATTATAGAGGTACACCCCATAGAAGGAGACTTTTTGAAGTCCAGGAGAACAAGAACTGACCCAAAAACGTTCTCCTGAGATCGACCAACCATAGCCCTCATCAGTATCGAGATCAATATGGGCCTCGCTTCTTGTAGACCAGTAACCGTCCAGTTTGGATCGTCTCTGACAATAAGCCCTCTAGTTTTTCGAGAAATTCGGCTCGCTTCTGGGGATTGGCTTTGTTCTAGAGCTTACGTGCCTTCTTCCAGGAAAACCCTAACCCTCGGAGGGCTTTACGCACCGTCTCTCGACAACTGCTCACCCCAAATTTTGACTCTAACCATTTCACCAGTCGTTTTAAAGTCCATCTCGGTTGATGGGACTCCTGCTCTCGCTTTTGAGGTGGGGTTGCTGCTACCGCCAACGCGGAGCGAATCAACCCATCCCCCCCGTCAACTGCATCCGCAGATCAAGGGGGGGATGACCTCCTGTCTGTCGGAAGGTCAAGGCATCTGGTCCGCTATGGTTATATCGATGCACCCAGTCCATTATCCTTTGTGGGTTCCTCTGGGTCTCTTGTCCTACTCGCGTCGCACTCTTGCCCAGACAGATTTCATAAAGAGCCATCAAGCGTTCACGGGTACGGGGATGAACCGCAGTGAGCGACATTTCTCTCAACTGTTCTACGCTCTGATTCCACTGGTGATAGTTTACTTTTAGCATCCTAATTTTTGCCACTTGTGAGCCTCCTTAATGACAATATCCCAGTATCGTCAAAAACTCCAGGTCTCAAGATGGATGTGGTTTAAGTCTGGATATGGCTCGTTTATGGCGAAACAGATGGTTGTCAACTAGCGATCGAGAATTGTCTATTTTTGAGAGATTGCAAGACTCTGAGCGTACTGCCTCGCCCAGAAAATTTAGTATGGAGCAAGTAATCGAATTGTTTGCCCTTGCATGTTCGCCACCCGAAGACTACGGACGACCGATAAGTCATTGGACACCAAGAGAACTAGCGGACGAAATTATGAAGCAAGGGATTATTGAAAGCATATCCGTCCGCCATGTTGGGAGACTATTAGAGGAAGCAGAACTCAAACCACACCAGAATCGCTACTGGTTAACCCCCCCCTCTGGATGAAGATGAAGAGTTTGACGCCAAAGTGGAAGATATTACTAACTTATATATCAGTGCGCTCGAACGCGCTCAAAACGGAGAACGTACAATATCAATTGATGAAATGACGGGTATTCAAGCTATAGAGCGTCTAGAAAAAGACTTGCCAATGCGACCAGGTAAAGTTGAAAGACGGGAGTTCGAGTACATTCGCCACGGTACACAGAGTTTAATTGCCAATTTCGATGTTGCTACTGGTAAGATTGTCGAGGCTACTTGCGGAGATTCTCGAACCGAAGAAGATTTTGTTCTCAATATTCGTCGAATCCTTGAAAGCGACCCCATCGCCCAAAAATGGCATCTAATTATGGATTGTCTTAATATTCACCAGTCTGAGTCACTGGTTCGTTTAGTTGCAGAACAAGAAGGTGGGAATTTTGACCTGGGTATTAAGGGAAAAAGTGGCATACTCAAATCCATGAAATCTCGTACTGCTTTTTTGAAAGATCCAACACATAAAATCGTTTTCCACGCCAACACCTAAACATTCTTCTTGGTGAAGCAGCGCGGTCTTGGGGGTTTCCCCCATGAGCGACTGCTGAACCCGAAGGGCTTAACCAAATAGAAATTTGGTTCAGTATTTTAGTTCGCAAGTTATTGAGAAGAGCTAGCTTCAAAAGTACTGATGACCTCAAAACTCGAATTCTCGAATTTATCGACTACTTTAATCAAACAATGGCTAAACCTTTTAAGTGGACATATAAGGGTAAAGTATTGGCTATTTAATACTTGGTTTATTTACGCCGAGGTGTACTAGTTATACTCGATAAGCTCTAGTAAAGCGCATTCCCAAGCCAAGCGTGGCTGGACATAGCTGAGGAGACATTGGCGAATTTTTTCCCAAGTTGCCATTAACTGTGCCTGATGATTTTGTTGCCAATAATAATATTGCAGATAATCTACTAGCCATAACTGTGTCTGCCCGTCTAATTTACTAGTAATAGTTTGAGCCAGGTTTAGGGCGGCAAGGGGTGTTTTAGGAGACTGTTTTAACTGGTGCAATAGCTCATCGGGAACTAGCTGTAGTTGCTCCCAAGAGGCGATCGCTTGTCCTGGACTGCCTTGGGCGATCGCCATCAACTCAGGATATTCCAGAATCAGATCGTGACCATTGCGCCTCAAGACGGTGCTTAAATTAGCTTGAGACAGAGGATAAAACTGGATCTTTTGGCAACGAGACACCAAAGTAGTTAACAATGAGTCTGGATCGGGAGCAATTAAAATTAGCGTAGCCTTACCAGGCTCTTCTAAGGTTTTTAATAGAGCATTGGCGGGAGACTCTGCCATAGTTTGAGCATCATCGATGACTACTACTTGTCTGGCAGCTTCTAAAGCAAGGCGATCGAGGAACTGGGTAATCTGGCGAATCTGCTCAATCCGAATCTTCGGTGGTGTTTTATACTGCAAACCTTGTTCGGCAGCTTGGGCGGCAGTATAAAGTTCGCCTCCCTTCAGGTATGTTGGTTCAACCCACAGCAAATCAGGGTGATTACCCGAGCGTAATTTTCTGACCGTCAAGTCAACCTTGTTTGACGATAAACCTTGACTCAACAAAAGCTGAGTGTAGCTTCTAGCGGCAATTTTACGTCCAATACCCGATGAACCACAAAACAAATAAGCAGGGGCAATCCGATTTAGCTCAACCGCCTGTAACAGCAATTCAACTGCTTTATCTTGACCCAGCAAATCGGCAAAAGCATTCATGGTCGGTCGTTTATGCTAGTCTCCAAGCTCTAATTTTGCGCCTCATCATCATCGATCATTGCTGGGTCGATCAGAGTAATATCAAAGGGATCGTCTGGAGGAATAGTGGGGAAAAGATCGTATTCTCGATACTGATATACTGCTGACACCTGGGGACCAAAAACGACTTTATCCCCATCCTCCAAGTCATGAAATCTAACTTTTTTGCCGTTAATTAATAGCCCATTAACGCTAGTTTTCCCTTCAGAATCACCATCAATAATTCGATAACAGTTACCGTCGTCGGATTCTCTTTTGACTAAAGTGGCATGATGACGGGACACAAACTGAGATTGCAGGATAATACTACATTGTTGACCCCTCCCTAGGGAGTATGTCTGATTTTGCAATTTAATTTCCCGATGACCTTTGCCATCGCTAACTACCAAGACGTGTTCTTCAAGGTGTTTTACAGGTTTTGCATTCATGAGCTAAGTAGAGAAACCTCAGTTCATTGTAACTAGCTGCTTCTAATGGCTGAGTAGGGGGTAGAAGGAATAGCGGTAAATTAAGAGCTAATCAAAATAAAATAGCGTGACAATCTTTCGCTGTTCTTCTGCTTCTTGACAGGTTTTTAGCAAAGTGTCGCTGTCGTGAAAAGCAAAACAAATCAATTGCTGGCAGCGGGAAATAATTTCACTGTTGCACATGGAACTAGCCTCACCGAGAGACATGTGGTCGTTGTTGGAATTCTCAATTAGATGAACGACTTTTTCTAATTGCTTTTTAGATTCTTTGGGCTGACGTGATAAACTTTGAGGCAAAATCACGGTTAATAAATTTGAGTCGGCGCGCATTGCACCTTTAATCGCCGCCGAATTAGTTCCAATAGCGCCAGAAGTAACCAACCGATTTCCTGCCAAAACTAAAGCGTAGCTCATCATTTCAATTAGGTGTTGGTGCATTAGCGGGACATGACGAGAACCTAGTAAGGCAATGCGCTTAGAACCAGTTTGCTGAATGGCAGCTAGTTCTTGGGTCAAGGTGTCGAGGCTGACGTCACTCGCGGTTACTGTATCTAGTGGTTGTTGACTCAATGAATAAATAGTTTGTATCTGAAGATTAACCCCAGCAATTGTAACAAATCATTGTCAATCAAAGCGAGAGCTTGTGGTAAAACTTTACTCCTAATATCCCAAGATTAATGTGATATTATCTTCGACTTACTGAGGCTGTGGTACTTTTTGCTGTTGCAAAGCCTCAACTTGGTGGCGAATTTCAGGATTGTATAACCGTAAATAGTTCCAATAATTGCCAAATACTCCTTCAACGTAATCTTTAGTTTCAGGAAAAGGTATTTGCTCGACAAAGCGATCGCGATCGCTGATGTCATATCGATCCAACCAAGCGCTGACGTTTCCTGTTCCTGCATTGTAGCTAGCTACTGCTAATAACGAATTATCTTCGTAACGTTGATGATTGTGTTTGAGATACCAAGTTCCGATCTTGATATTGTCTTCGGGGTTAGTTAGAGAATAATCAGCTAAATCTGTCTGTTTGGCGACCCATTCAGCCGTAGGCGGCACGATCTGCATTAACCCGACTGCCCCCACTGCCGAATCAATGACAGGATTAAAGCTAGATTCTTTGCGCATCACCGAAATAACCAACAAAGGATTAATTTGATCTTGGTGAGCGTATTGGATAATTTCTTTCTGATAAGGAAAGGGAAAAAGACTGTGCCAGTAGGTATTGGTGCGACGTAGTGCTTTCCACTGCTCTAACTCTTGGGGCGTTTCTCGCTTGGTCAGATCCCAAATTGACTGCATTCCTGCACTATACTCTCCTAGTTCTAACTGGAGAACTCCTTCCGTGAACTGCTCGTCTACCGTCAGTTGTTGAGGCTGCGCGATCTCAGACTGCAACATTAGCCAAGCATCATAGTACTGTCCTAAAAGATATAGCTCTTGAAGTGTTTGAGAACCGATCGGCAAAGGACTATAGGTTTTAGTCAGATCTAAATCAGGTGACAGGGAACGTAGCTGGGTAAAATCTCCCACATCCCACCCTAGCATGACCGCAGAGCGCCATGCCCAATAAGATTGAGGATATAGCTTAATTACCTGTTTAAAGGCTGTCTTCGCATCCTGAGCTTGATTGAGGTCGATCGCCCATCTTCCCGCCCAATAAAGAGCTTGGGGGGCAAAGTCAAATTCCTGATTTGATTTGACTAGAGGCTGCATCCATGACCAGGCATCTTGTTTGTTGCCATTTTCTGCTAGTTGTCGAGCGGTTTGCCAGCGGTATTCATTAGCAGCAGGAGAATTACTATATTGATTTAATAATTTCTGGCGGGAATCATGAGCCGCTTGATATTTACTAAATTTTTCATGAATTATCGCTTTGGAACGGTAGGCTTGGGGTGCATACTCGGGAAACTTGGCGATCGCTTTTTCCAAGTAAACTATCGCTTCATCACCGCTAGAAATGCTGGCAAGATGAATTAGAGCCTCTCCCGCCTCCCTGGCATCATGATATTCCCTCAATAGTCTTTGGTAAGCTCTTTGAGCTGTATCAAGATTACCATTGCGATGAAACTCCCTGGCAGCACGATACAGGTTTCGAGGAATGGGAGCGGCTAAACTGTAGGCATCCGCAGCTTTTCGATGTTCTTCGGTTCGCCAGTAGCCATCGGCAATGATTTCCCAGTCGTCGGGAGTTAACTGAGCCGGATATTCCAATACTAGGCGATCGCGCAGGGAGTTTTGATCTGGATCTCGACTATATTTGGCTAACAACAGCAATAGTTCAAACTGTTGGGGATTTTTTGCCAAACGCTGACGGGCAATTGTCTGGGCTAAGGGATGATAAGGAAACTGCTTAATTATTTTGGCTTCTTGGAGAGGTTTGTTTTCTTCAAGTAAAGCCAGGGCATTAGCCGTCAAAGGATTATTGGGATAGGTTTTGATTAAATTATCAAGGGTTTTCTGCGCTGCTGCCGACTGGCTGTTTTGTTGATATGCCTGTGCAGTTTTAAATAGAATTTGCGGGCGCAGTAAAGGATAATCTTCTTCCAGCCCTCGCAGATAAGCTAAAGCCTGCTTGCCTTTGCCCTGCTGGACTAAGTCTACCGCTAGCAAATAGCGGGCGCGATAATAGTCCTGTAGCTGTTTAGCTGATAGCTTTCGTGGTTCTCGATCTGAAACCAGAAACTTTAGCTGGGTTGTTCTAGCTGTCGGCGAAAGCGATCGCAAACTGACTAATACAGATGTCTGATTCTGTCGAGCGGACTTAGAGTCAGGGGAGTTATGAAAATAAACAGCCAGCCAACCCAAGCTACAGAGTAAAACAACGGCAATTATTTTTTTGTCTTTCAAGTACCTGAACAACAAGGCTTGGTATTTATTTGTCTGTGCTGGAGAGTTTTGTGGTTTTGGTCTGGGGTTTTTAGATCGCACGGGAGATTCTAGCATGGGGTCAGCTAAGGAACGAGAATTAATTACAGATCGGGGTCTAACATCTTGCTCAAACTATGTCCAGTAAGATACTCACGATCACAATCGAAAAATCGGAACTATGGTCATTAGCTTTGCGTCAATGGGTCATAACAAATCTATCAAAGAAATATTTTTCCTAGTCATGTTTAACGCAAAATATACTAAAATAGCTACTCCTATCTTGATGATTTTGTCGACGACCGCAGCGACAATGACTAACTTTGCTAATATAACCCCTGCTCAAGCACAGCTTTTTCCCGAACAAAGACCAAACAGAAACAGAGGATATGATGCTCCTGCTCCTCGACGAAATCCCAGTATTGCTCCTGACACCGTACCAGAAGGTTTTATAATTCCGATCGAGTATGAGGAAGAAAAAATCTTAGTTACTCCCGAAGAAACTGTTCCCGTCACTCTGTTGGTTGCAGCTAATGTCAGAGACAGTCAACGCAATACTTTAATTCCCTACGGTAGCAAAATTATCGGACAAATTGAACCTAGCGAGGACGAATCTGGTTCGCTATTTATTGCTCAAGAAATTGAATATCCTGACGGCACATACCAGTCAATTGATGCAGTTTCAGACATAGTGACTCGTCGTGAAACGATCAAAAAAGGAGCCAATGCAGGGGACGTTCTTAAGGGGGCGGCAATTGGTGGTGCTGCTGCCGCAGTACTATCGGAAATCTTTGGTGATATTGGCGCATTAGAGGTTCTCGGCGGTGCGGGTGCAGGTGCGATCGCGGGAATTTTGCTGGGAGGAAATGAAGCAGAACTAATTTCCATTGACCCCAATAATGATTTGGACTTAACTCTGCAAGCCGATCTGGTCACACGTTAAACTGGTTATCAGACCAAACCAAACTCTTCAATCAATTCGATTGCTAAGTGATTAATCTTCTCGTCATCAACCCGATCGGGTAATTCGGAGATCTCGTAACTGCGATCTAGTTGAGCAAATAGCTTCTCTGCTTCGGCTAACACTAGATCGTATTCAACCTTACCCAAGCGAATTTCCAGCAATTCTGCTGCATCAATTCCCCGACGATCTACGTTAACCGTGCCAGTAGTTAAGATCTCATTGCCCATCCTAACCAAACGAATACAGTGCGCCCCATGCTTCGCGTCGAAACCACATTTAGCCTCTAATTCTGCTCGTTGGGGGTTGCGGTTTTTTAGCCAGGATTGATAACTTTTCCAGTAGTCTAAATCCTTACGATATTCTTGAGTGCGTCGCAGAATATCCATATAGCGATCGCTTGCTTTAGTTAAATTTTGAATATAGGGATAAAATTCAGTAGGAAGCTGGTTATTGTTAATTACCCCTTTGATATCGAGGCGATCGCTAATTAGCTCATAAAGTTCTTGTTGTTCTTCAATATATTCAATGCGATCTTTGATTAACATCCAGAGGAAAGTAATAAAGGCTTTTTCTTCAGATTTATCTAATGTGGAACTATCGGTCAAGCCATAGTCTTCTGCCACTGGCTTCTTATTCGGTGGATCTAATAGCCATTTACGATGACTTTTGATTTTGCGGATCTGAGCATAGGCATAGCCTGAATAGCTGTATTTAATCTTCTTGCTGAGAAATATCTCTCGATAATCAAGTAGCTTCTGTCCTACGGGATGAATATATTCATAAAATTCTGGCGACTCAAACAGTAACTCTAAAATATTCGGATTAGCATCTTTAGCTAGCTTGAGATACTTGCTCAGTTCATAAAACACTAAATCTTTAACACCATTAAGAACTGGGAACTGATTTGAGTCTTGCTCCCATCCTCGATCTTTCTGTTCAATCTGCTTGAGTCCCAAATAATATTCTTTGGTAGCGATAAATATTCCTTTGTAATCCACATCTGAACCAGAGGTGTTGATGCCGTAACTGTGGCTACCAACCATAGTTAATAATATTGCTCTTGCTTCTACCTTTTGTCTATCCATGTTGACTGTTGACTGATGCCGACTTGATTACAAGGCGATCGACCAAACTATCGGCATACTAACCGACTTTTTAATTTAATTTAAACTAAGATAACCTACAGAGGAAACTGACAAGGAGTATGTTTGTAACTAATATTTCCCAAGTTAGAAATTTACTAACATATTCAAAAGTATCCCAATGTAAGTATTTATACTTTGCACTTTGCTAAAAAATAGTCAACGAAGTATGAAGGCAGAAAGAAGAATTAATATCCTTCTTCATACTTGAAGGGCTTAGCCCTGGTCAAAATAAAAATTAAGGAAAATTATCTTATTCTTTAATTTGTATTTGTTTTATTGATTTGGATCTCAGAAAACTTGGCGTTTATGTTTAACCAAAATAATTTTTCATCGTCTGCTACTCAAGGAAAAATTCATTACTGGCAAAAACAGCTTGCAAATATCGTACCTTTGATCGACTTCCCCACTGAACGAGTAAGGTTAACTGTTGATGATTTAGAAATTAAAGATGACCACAGTAACTTTAGGACAAGAGCAGCTTACACTCCCCGAAGATTTGAGCCTGGCATTGAATCAAATTGCTAAAGGAGAACAAGTCCCCCTGGCAGTTGTTCTACTGACTGCCTTTAATGTTCTGCTGTATCGCTATACCAATCAGGAAGATATTGTAGTTGGCTGCTTAGATTGGTTTGAATCGCAGGTAGCGATCGCCGAAGCAAAATTAGAAATCCTGCCTGTTCGAGTTTCTCTTCAGAGTCAACAGCCATTTTCTCTACTATTGAAAACCATCCAAGCCACAATATCCGAAGCTCATGACTATTCTAATTTGAATTTGCAAGATCTTAGTCTAGGTTTGGCTCAAGAGAATTCTGGGTTTTCAGTCACTTCTTTGTCTCAAATGCTGTTCAGATATAGAAGTGTAAGCTCAAAATCAGCAGTTCATTCAACCAGAGAAAAACCTGGGCAAGAACTGTTGTTAGACATTACCAAACAAGAACAAAATTTGACCTGTAAAATCAAATACGATCGCCATTTATTTACTGCCACAGCGACCGCCAGAATTATGGAAAACTATCAGGTATTACTTCAGGCGATCGCGACAAATCCTCAAGAACCTATTGCTAATTTGGCGTTAGTTTCCGCCACCGAACAACAGCAGGAATTAGAGCAGTGGAATCAGACGGATATCCAATTTGATGCCTCATGTATACATCAAATGTTTGAAGCTCAAGCCGCTCAAAATCCTCAAGCGATCGCCATCATTTGTCAAGGAGAACAATTAACCTACGGAGAATTAAATGTACGGGCTAATCAATTAGCTCATTACCTGCGTAACCAGGGGATTACTGCCAAATCATTGGTGGGATTATGCCTAGAGCGATCGCTGGCGATGGTAGTAGGAGTGTTGGGGATTCTCAAGGCGGGAGGCGCTTATGTACCTTTGGATATTAGTAATCCTGCGGCACGACTTAGTTTTATCCTTGAAGATGCTCAGGTAAATATATTAATTAGTCAATCAAGTTTACTCGACAAGTTACCTGGTCAGGTTGAGCAAACTATCTGTATCGATCGCGATTGGCATTTAATCGCCGAACATTCTCAAGCTAATCTAGAGCTAGATCTAACTATTTCTGATTTGGCTCATATCGTCTATACTTCAGGCTCCACGGGCAAACCCAAAGGAGTAATGCTAACTCACGGCAATTTGAGTCACTATGCTCAATCACTACAGGCAGCCTGGCAAATCACTCCCGCAGATACCTATCTCCATCGCGGTTCACTTGCCCTAATCGTTTCCGCCAGACAATTACTGATGCCCTTGACACAGGGAGCAACAGCCCTAATCCTGACTGCCCCAGAAGGGAAAGATCCCTTAAAGTTATTTGAACTCATCAAACATCATCGAGTGACCATAGTAGACCATGTACCTTCCTTTTGGCGGAACTTCGCAGGTATCATCGAGCAGCAGGATCGCGATCGCCGTAACAGTTTATTAGACAATCAAGTGCGGTTGGTCGCAGCGGGAGGAGAACAGGTTACGCCCGAAATTTATCAGTGCTGGCGGGAGATTTTTCCGCCTCAAGTAAAATTCGCCAATATTTATGGTCAAACCGAAGGTACAGGAGTCGTAACTATCTATCCAATCTCAGGAGCGATTGATTGCGTCAAATCTCTTCCTGCAGGCTATCCCATAGCCAATATGAAAGTCTATTTATTAGACCAATACTTACAGCCTGTCCCCATGGGCGTAGCAGCGGAAATTCACATTAGTGGCGCAGGGGTAGCTCAAGGCTATCTCAATCGACCTAAACTAACTGCTCAAAAGTTTGTAGCCAATCCTTATGTTCCTGGAGAACGCCTGTATAAAACAGGTGATTTAGGTCGTCGTTTAAGTAATGGTTCAACTCAATTTCTGGGACGAGTCGATCGCCAGGTGAATATTCAAGGATTACGCATCGAACTGGGAGAAATCGAGGCGGTATTATCAAACCATAGCTTGGTACAGGAAGCCGCAGTAGTTGTGCGGGAAAATAAGCTGGGGGAAACCTTGGCTGTTTATATAGTGCCAAGTAAGGTACAGCAGCTTCTTGAACGAGCCCTAAAGGATACCGCTCCGCATATCGCTCATGGGGGAGACCCCCAAGACCGCGCTCGTCCGCCTTCGGTCAAGATGCTACGTAGCTATCTATTAGAAAAGTTACCGAGCTACATGGTGCCAGGAACTTGGACTTTTTTGGCTGGTTTTCCTTTAACCACCAGCGGCAAGATCGACTATCGTGCTTTATCGGCTCTTGAGATTAGAGAAACCTCGACGATCGCCGTACCGCGCGATCGCTTAGAATCTGAGCTATTGCAAATGTTGCAAAAGATTTTGGGCATCGACACCATTGGAGTTGAAGATAGCTTTATCGAAATAGGAGGGAACTCCTTGTTAGCAGCCCGTTTAGTTACTGAAATAGAAACTAGGTATCAGCAGCAAATTTCTTTGTCAACGGTGTTTCAGGCAGCAAATATTCAGAGTTTGGCTAGTCTCATTCGTCATGAGGGAAGAATTTCTCCGCCAAAATGCTTTGTGCCGATCAAACCAGGATTGGGACTAAACCTGTTTGCGATTCATAATCTTGGCTATGGCATGGAATTTTATCGTCCCGTAGCCAAATATCTACATCCAAGTTTAAATCTGTGTGGACTGTCTTCATTTTTTAGCAACGAAGTTGACATACCTCATCCCAGAGACATTAAAGGTTTGGCGGCTTACTACGTTCAAAATCTGCAAAAAGTTCAGCCTCAAGGACCCTATTACTTATTAGGGGTATCCTTTGGAGGGCTAATCAGTTATGAAATAGCTCAATTGCTTGTATCTTCAGGACACGAAGTAAGATTCCTGGGGATGGTAGACACCTTTTGCCCCAGCCAAAGCTCGGTCCGCCAATATCTTCCTCTACACGAGAGGGTTCGGGGTCATCTTAGTCAAATCCGCACTCAAGGAATAGAACATGTCTTCAAGCGAGTAAAGTGGCGTACTGGTCATATTATGGACAATATTAGAGCTAATCTATATCAAATCGATTGGGTGCGAGACAATCTTGTCGATCCCACTAGCCGCAACTTTGACCAAGCTGAATACGTACGGTTAACCAAAGAGCATAGCCAAGTAAATCAAGACTATACTATCCAGCCCTACCCAGGAAAAATTAGTTTCTTCCGCGCTACTGAGGACCCCGATCCTAAACTTGATTGGCAAGATTTAGCTAAGTCGGGCTTGTCTATTTATGATGTGCCTGGAGAACATCTAGAAATACTTCAGGAACCAACGGCTCAGATGTTGGCTGAGAAAATACAGCAAGCGATTTATAATTGATGAGATGATCTGCTTACCAACTAAATTTTTGGTTTTTGATCCGTACAGATAGCGATCGCCAAGACTTAAAACTGCAACACTTCTGGTTGATAATTATCAGGAGTTGGCTCAATTTGCCAAACTAAAGATTCGCCAGGATCTAAATCCAATTCTAAGCATAAATGCTCGACTGCTGCGGTAGCTACATCTTCATTACCGTCGAAAGTCCGTAAATCTTCGGTAAGCAATCTTAGTTTATAACCAGCGGGAATCATACAGCCAGGAGTGAGACAGGATAGCTCAAACCGCCAGGAACCAGCTTCGGCTAAGGGCAGAATTCTTAATTCATAAGGTTGGTTGGCGATCGCCAATTTTTTTGCCAAACCGAAAGCGGGAACAGCAGTCGTTTCAGAAGCTGCAGCCCCTCTAGCTCCGATAGCACTAGGAGCCATTTCAATCTGTCTCCAGCCAAATTCTGCCGAGAGATTAGCCATCCCCTGCTGTAGCCACTGTAATACTGGAGTTTTGCTAAGATTACCGCGACGAGCCGCAGCCAAACGACGACATCCACTGGAATTTTGCATTAGGGCTGCCCAAGTACTAAAGGGAACAGCCAATCTAGGTAGCAGCTGAGTCGAACTACCAAGACGCTCAATCAAACTATCTATTTGAGCAGGAGCAAGTTCGGCAATTGGGTCTAAGGCTGCTTGGGTAACTTCATCGGGACACAATTCACGGGCAAGCCACAGAGCGTTGATATCGGTAATCAAATCATCATCTGTCAGGGTATAGGTGCGATCGCCGTAGCTAAATTCACCAGTACTTTTTAGCTGTTGATGAGTAGCATAACCCCAAATGCGGACGTAACCCTCATCAACATTTACCTGTACCGCCAGATAGTAATCTGCCGCCCATTCAGGAATATCTACCCATTCTTGAGGAATCCGTAATTCACTCAAGTCTTCGGCTTCGCTAGGCAGCAAAACTAATTTGGCGTCGTTAAGGGCGATCGCCGTACCATTAACTACCTCCCACCTGTCGGCTAGGACAGCCTGAGGATAGCCTGCTTTGGCATCGGAGTCTAATTCGGCTTGTAACCAAGGCAGCGCAGCATCTAGCACAACTTGATTGAGATAACTCTGCCAGCGACTGCCCGCATTAGCTGAATTGTTGCTTTGTGACCAAGCACGATCCATCGTTGCTTGAGTCAATTCCAAAACCAAATGAGTAGGATTAAATATAGTTGGGTTGAAGGCAGTCATCGGGGTACTCCTGAGCAAATAAAAATTTCTTATTGGTTATTGTCACTGTCATAGTAGTCAGCTAACCATTCTTCCAACAGCGAGCTGATATTGTCGAGTACGTCAGATGTTAAGGAGATATGCATAGTTGATTGAGTCCACTGTGCCAAAGCTTTGAGTAGGACTTTTCTCGCCTTAGATAGCTTACGGGAGATAGTATATTGCTGAGTATTTAACTCCTGAGCAATTTCTGCCTGTTTTAATCCCAAAGAATAATATAATTCCAGTAATTTTTGCTCTTCTGGCTTAAGTTGGGCAATGGTAGCGGTCAAAAATTGGCTGATATCTGTCTGCTGCTGACTACGCTGCTGGGATTCTTCCGTCGCAATCAGATCGGCTAATAGAGATTCATTCACTTCGCCGACGATCGAATCGACGATTTCCCCAGAGTCGAAGCCTGGCTTGGGCTTGTTAATTGAGGTTACGTTAGGAAACAAGTAAGAACGAACTGCCTTGACGCAGACTAACATCCATTTTTCTAAACTCTCTACTGTCGCTGAATCAGATTGGTCTAGCTGAATTTTGCGTTCTTGATTGTAAAGATTGGCGATCGCCATCCAAGTCTCTCTCTCTGGTTTGGGTAATTTTCGAGTCGAACTAGCCCGTTCAGGTACATAGATTGTTTTGAGACAATTCCATGCCAAGACATACTGCTCAACCGTCGTTGGCTCAAAACCTGCATTTGCCAATGCCTCAGTCATTCTTTTCTGGCTCAATTTACGCAGCAACGACCAATCAGAACAAATATCAATTTCTTTCTTTTGTCGCAGTAACTCCCTAATTAAATTACCAAAGGTAATGCTGGCATAACTCTTAAGATTAAAACCCCGTTCTCGGTCAAACCCCTTAAGTACTTTATCAATTCCTGCGATCGCTACTTGAAAACAGTCAGCAACATTATATTGGCTACTGTTAAAGCCAGCGATGGTTTTGGTCGAAGACCAAAAGCACACTTCCTGTAAATAAGCTGCTAGGTGTTCTTTCGCTAAACCTTGAGGCTGTTCTTGCCAGATTTGATGCCAGTACAAAGCCCAAAAATTTGCTGAATTGTCAGCCGATATTTTGCTCAACGACTGCCTCATGCTGCGACGCAAGCGAGTATCCGTAGCCCAACTGCTGAAGCGATCGTAATCAAATTGAATAAAGGTAGAAAAAATTTCAACTGTGTTTTGGCGAGGGAGCATTGATCGACCAAAGATAAAAGTAGTAATCTATATTAGTTTAGAAGTTAACTCAGTCTTTTCCAAGCTATGCCTGAGTATATCAGTCCCAGATCGCTACTGCTATGTTCGGTACGGCGTGGAACATGGTCGGCTTGCCCTTACTCATGAGAGGAAACCCGACCGTTTTCGCCTTACTTTGTCGCTCGAATTCTCAACCTCCACAATTAGCTATTATGTAACATTTAGTTATTTAATCGAGCTATTTATGTAGCTTATATGTGATACATTTTAAAAAAAATTAGATAACATGACGAGCAACTATTCTAAGGAAACGGTACTAACGACTGTTGAGACAGAACCCTATATTGAGCTGAATAATCAAGGTAAGAAAAAGATTCTCACCCTAAACAAAGAGATTAATTGCTTGGGTAGAGATCCTGACTGGGCAAACATGCAGGCACCAAAGGATTGGAATATAATTTCCCGCAAGCAGGCGATAATTGAGCGAGAAGGCAATAATTTTCGGATCTATGACGGCGATCGCCATCATCAAAAGCCCAGCGGCAACGGAATTTTTCTCAATCAGTCACGGATTAACCTGACCCAAGGACATCTACTCAAGAATGGGGAACAGCTACACATAGGACAAGACCCCGCGCAGCAAATAATTCTGACCTATTTCAACCCCAAGCGTGGGGAAATGAGCATCCCTAGCGTGCGTCGTCTCAACCTCAAGGGATTACAAAATTGGCCCGTGGAATTAGGGCGATCGCCCAATAGTACTTCCTCGATTGAGCTGGATGCCCCCACCGTATCCCGCCTCCATGCCACGATCAAACCTGATGGCAAGGGACGTTACACTCTACAAGATCGCAGCAGTAATGGTACCTTTGTCAACGGCAATCGTCTGGATAAATCCTATTCCCTTAATAAGGGGGATACAGTTCAAATCGGACCATACGTCCTATTATTTACGGGGGAATCTCTAGAATTAACCAATGCCAATAATCAAATTCGCCTTGATGCTCATAAGTTAACCTTTCGCGTCAAAGATAAAAAAGGGGACTCTTTTACCATCCTCAACGATGTCTATTTAGTGATTGAGCCAGGGCAATTAGTAGCTTTTGTTGGGGGCAGCGGGGCAGGAAAATCCACCCTGATGAAATCTTTATTAGGTATCGCTCCCATATCTTCGGGAAATGTTTATCTTAATGGCGATAATCTGCGGAAAAACTGGCCCGTATATCGCTCTCAGGTGGGCTATGTTCCCCAGGATGATATCATTCATCATGAATTAACCGTCGAAGAGGTATTGCGCTGTGCCTGTCAGCTAAGGCTGCCTCCTGATACTAACATCAGCGAAACTATTACGAATACTCTAGAGCAAATTAAGCTATCCCACGTGCGCAATACTTTGGTATCAAGACTTAGTGGGGGACAGCGTAAACGGGTCAGCATTGGCGTTGAGTTATTAGCCGACCCCAAATTGTTCTTCCTTGACGAACCCACCTCTGGATTAGATCCAGGTTTGGATAAAGAGATGATGCAGCTATTGCGAGAGCAGGCAGATCGGGGACGGACGATTGCCCTAGTCACCCATGCTACGGATAATATTGGCATTTGCGATCGCATTGCCTTTATGGGTTTGGGGGGTAGTCTTTGCTACTATGGTCCTCCCCAAGAAGCTCTACCTTTCTTTCAAAAGCATTCTGGCAGCTTTGAAGACGAAAAATTTAACGATTTTGCCGATATTTATATCGAGCTAAACAAAGGCAGAAACAAAGCGGCGATCGCCGAAAGAGTGAGTTACTGGTCAGATAAATATGCCAGTTCGACCGAGTACAAATCCTATATCCAAAATTCTTTGAGTCCTGGCAAAGAAAATCAGTTAACTGCTAAGTCCAATAGCTCAAAAACAGGCATATCTGCGATCGCACAACTATCTCTTCTGTGCCAACGCTACTGGAAGTTGGTCAGCCGAGATACCACCAGCTTGATTCTAACCCTGTTGGCAGGACCGATCACCATTGCTCTAACTGGATTACCTCTGCGCAACGAACAGCCATTGAGCATCGTTGATACTCCCAGTGTTACTCAAGCTTCTCTAGCTCTGCGCCTGCTATTTATTTTTAGCTGTATCGCGATTTGGATTGGACTATCGAATGCCATCCGCGAGATTGTCAAAGAATCAGCTATTTACTTCCGTGAAAGACTCTTAAATCTGGGTCTAATACCTTACCTATCCTCAAAATTAATTATTCGAGGAGGTTTAGCTCTCGTACAAACCTTGTTGATCTCCGCTGTAGTAATGCTGGTTTTCGACGCTCCAGAGTCAGAGTTAATTCCCTGGTCGTTAGGCTTCGCTATCACTACATTCTTGACTTTACTTGCTAGTACGAGCCTCAGTTTGATGCTATCAGCATTTGTCAAAACTGAAAATGAAGGTAATGGAATTTTGCCTTTAGTTATGATTCCTCAAATTATTTTTTCTGGAGTCTTATTTACCTTAGAAGGGTGGTCTAGCAAACTCTCTTGGTTAATGCTTAGTCGCTGGTCAATTGGCGCTTATGGTTCATTGGCAAACGTAAATGAGATGGCTCCTCAAACTTCGCCAGCGAATTCTGCCTTAAATGCAGAAATGCTGAGTGAAATATTTCAAGCCACTCCTGCCTATGACGCTACCTGGAACAATCTCACGTTAAATTGGGGAATTTTGATGGCCCACACTTTAATTTACGCCATCATTGCTTTGATTGTGCTGCGGCGAAAAGATATTTTTTAACTCTGTATTTCCTACTAGAGTTTTTCACCTTTTTCTGCTTATTTAATAAAGTTAGTGTAAAGTGATTGATTCATTTGAGCTAAGTGATTGACAGCGCGATCGGGGGTAAGCTATACCTTAGTTTGTAACTAAGTATTTTCTCTTAAATGAAGATACTTAGTTATTATTGTATAGAACCATTATTAATATTTTTTGAAGTTTAATTGTCTTAAAAAAATCTGCTGTTGAATCGTCAATGGAACCCTATATAGTTTTACTATATGGCACAAGTAAAAGTTTGTACTGCTGATACTTTATCGATCTGATTCAGAACTTTAAGATGAATTCAAAAAGCAAGTTATGTTAGATAAATTCTCCAGTACTTCAGATTACGCGGTGGCAAAAGAAAATCACTTGACTGATGAAATAGCCAAGAATAGAGACCTTCGTTCTCCCAAATACTTAAAACTGGCAGAAAAAGAGCTTTCCTATAGACTAAAAATAGTTGTTCTGTTGGTTTTGGATAGTTTGGCTCTTTGGCTAGGCTGGATAGTTGCCTTTAACGGTGGCTGGCAGAAGATAAACTTTAATTTTATCTGGCAGAATCCGACCCTATCTAGTCTATTTTTGACAGTGTTAGCATTCATGGTTTTCTTATTTTCTGCTTACGATTTATATCGCAAAGGAGACAAAAGCCGTAATCTTTCTAACCCAATCAAGGCTATTTTCTTAGCTCATTTAGCCGTCATTCCAGTCATTCTTAGATTCTATGATCCACAAATTATTTATCAGTTGATGGTGGCTGGATTACTAACTATTTTATTAGTTACTTTTCAGCGTCTGACCCTAAGCTGGGTCTGGGCATACGTTCGCCAAAAGTATTATCCTTTAAGACAAAAAATATTATTAATTGGTAATCCAAAAGAACTGATCAGCTCTCAATCCTTATTGGAAAGCAGTGAAGTATACCAAATTGCTGGACAATTAGATTTGTCTAAATTTGATGATGAAGAAGCACTTTATACAGCTCTAGACAAAATTAATTATCGAGAGCTAGATGAGGTATTCATCTGTTCTTGGGAAGCGGTGAAAGGAGCAGCCAGTTTGTATTGGAAGCTGCGGACGATTGGAGTTAACTGGAGAATATTACCGATCAACATTAAACTGCCTGAAAGACAAGCTGAAATAGCCACGATTATTGGTGTACCTACCATTAGATTTGCTCATTCAGCGATTGTCGGTATCGATTTTTTCAGCAAGCGTATTTTTGATGTGCTGGTGTCGTCTCTCTTGCTAGCAGTTATTGGTTTACCAATGTTACTTATTGCAGCGCTGATTAAGTTAGATTCACCGGGATCGATCTTATACAAGCAGACGCGAGTTGGGCTTAAAGGCAACCATTTCAAAATCTGGAAATTTCGGACGATGGTGGAAAATGCCGGCGCTCTACAGCAAAAGCTAGAGGCTCAGAATGAGGTTCAAGGGGGAATTTTGTTTAAAATCAAAGACGATCCCCGTATTACCACAGTGGGGAAATATCTACGTCGCTATAGTCTCGATGAGCTTCCTCAACTTTTTAATGTTCTGCGGGGGGAAATGAGCCTCGTTGGACCTAGACCTTTACCCGTGAGAGACGTTGCCAAATTTGCCCAAAATCATTTTTTTCGCCAAGAAGTTTTGCCTGGAATTACGGGACTATGGCAGGTTAGTGGTCGCTCGGATACTGGTTCTGATGGAGTCTTTGACCTGGATTTTGAATACATTGAAAATTGGTCTTTAGCCTTGGATTTCAAAATTCTCCTCCAAACAGTCCAGGTAGTTTTTCTCGCCAAAGGTGCGTATTAAAAATCTAATATATACATAAATAAAAATAATTACAGTAAGTTCATCAACAAAGATTTATGGATTCTAACTTACATATAGAAGAGTATATTGACTTGAACCGTTACTGGCAGGTGCTTAAGCGTCGCTGGATACCAGCAACAGCAACTTTTGCTGGAATTCTGACTCTTTCTTTGATTGCTGCGTTAGCTTCTAAAGATGTGTATCAAGCAGAAGCAAGGCTGTTAATTACACCTGACAATACTTCTAGCAGCATCGGAATTCCTGATGGCAAGCCTGAAATCAAACAAACGATTATTGATAAAGATCCCATCGAGACGGAAGCTCAAATTCTGGGGTCGAGGTCAATTGTCGAGCGAGTAATTAAAGAATTAGACCTCAAATCAGATGACGGTAAGCCTCTAACTTACAAAAAAGCTAGCAAGGCACTGTCAGTACAGCCCGTAATTGGCACAGACATACTGCAAATATCTTACGAAAACCCCAATCCAGATGTAGCTATTTCCTTTGTCAAACGAGCCATAGAGCTTTATTCTGATGATGACAGCTTGTTTAGTAGTGAAGCTAACTTAAAGACAGCAGACTCGATTCAACAACAGCTACCTCAGCTAGAAGCAGCGGTCGAAAATGCTGAAATTGAGCTACGTAGTTTTAAAAGCCGCAATAGAATCTCGAATCTAGACGGACAAATTGATGCTGATATCGATTCAATTTCCAAGATTGAGAGTCAGATCGACCAAGTGAAGGCGGATCTAAACGATGTAAATGCTCGATTTAATCGATTACAGGGACAACTGGGCATGACCTGGCAAGAGGCATCGGCGGTAAGCTCTTTGAGTCAATCAATAAGTGTACAAAACACTTTAACTCAGCTACAAAAGGTCAAGGTACAGCTTGCTCAGCAAAGTAATTTTCTTTCTGATAGTGCGCCCCAGATAATCAGTCTGAAAGAAGAGCAAGCGGATTTAACTGCCTTGCTAAACCGAGAAATTGCTAGCACTCTAGGGCCGCAACAGCAGAGTTTGGCTAACAATGTCAATATTTTGGGGTTAGGAGATCTTAAGCAGGCACAGTTGACCGAGTTTGCCGAATTAGGTTTGCGCAGAGAAGGTTTAGACCAAAGATTGGCATCTTTAAGAAGCGCTTATGAAACTTACCAGAAAAGATCTAACCTTTCTCCCCAACTGCAAAAGCAGCAAAGGGCATTGGAACGCAACCTCAAACTAGCTACTTCTAAGTTAGAAACCCTGGAAAACAGTCAGCGTAACGCAGAAATTCGTAAAGATTATAGAATTGATAAGGTCAGAATTGTCTCTGATGCGGCCCTCGCCGAAGATACGGTCAATCCTGATGGAAAAATTATCGTTGCAGCGGGGGCAATGATGGGGGTTCTATTTGGCGCGGCTTTAGCTTTCATGCTCGATCTTAAAGATAATACAATCAAAAATACTCAAGAAGTTGAGAGTATGTTTTCTTATCCACTTCATGGTGTTGTACCAGATTTAAGCTTATCAGGTAATAATGGGCAGCCTCAGCTACCTGGTAGTTACACGGCAAATCTTCCCGAACATGTTGGGAGCGAAGTTTCCATGATGCCGCTTAGAGAAGCTTATCAGAACATTCAGGTAAACTTAAAACTTCTAGATGCCGATGCTAAGAAAAAGGTGATTGCCATTACTAGCTCGGTTCCCCAAGAAGGTAAATCATCAGTATCAGCCAACCTGGCCGTAGCTCGTTCCCAGTGTGGTCAAAGAATTCTGCTAATCGATGCAGATATGCGTCGTCCGACTCAACATCGTATTTGGGAAATAGCCAATGAATTTGGGCTAAGTGATATGCTACAGTGCCAAGTTGATTGGAGTGAAGGGATTCACAATGTGATGCCCAATCTGGATGTTTTAACAGCAGGTTCTATCCCAGATAATCCAATTGCCTTGCTTGATTCTCTAGCGTTCCAAAGTTTTGTTGATGATATATCGCAGCATTACGATCAAGTTATTTTTGATACTCCACCCATTATTGGTATTGCAGATGCCAAGGTAATCGGCAAGATTGTTGATGGTTTCTTATTCGTAGTTCGCCCAGGAGTTGCCGACTACGGTAGCGCTACTGCCGCAAAGAAAATGCTTGATTCTACTGGACTAAAAGTTCTGGGGGTAATTGTTAACGGGGCTGATATGAATCAAGAGCCTTACCATTACAACAGCTACTACTATGAAAGCAAAAAAATTGCTTAAGACAAGACATTATTATCAACTCTATATTATTGAGTCTATGTGTAACTATTGTTAATTGAAAACTGCTTCATAGTTAGTGAATATTTTCAGCGATCGCGAATTGCTTGAGTTATAAAAAATTGAAGGATATGAAATATTCCATTAGTTCTTTGGAGAAAGTATTTTCCGTGGGGTCGTTGCTGCTATTTTCCCAAGGATTTTATGCAATTATCTTGGGCGGCTCCATTGGTGGTGATGAGGGGGACGTAGATAGTATATTTCTGCGGGTAACGTTTCTGGGAATCTATCTGCTATCTTTTGCTCTGTTGGCATTTCGTTGGCAAAGAACCTTAACTTTCCTCGGAACCAACCTTTGGGTTTGGTTGCTCCTGGGGCTGGCAGTTGTTTCAGTATCCTGGTCGTCAATTCCTGATATTGCCTTGAGAAAAGTAGTTTCCTTGATTGGAACGACTTTATTTGCCCTTTATCTGGGTTCTCGCTATAGCTTTGAACAGCATCTGAAACTATATGGCTGGACTTTTGGCATTGCGATCGTCTTTAGCTTTATCTTTGCCCTAGCGCTGCCAGAATATGGGATATCAAGTCTTGATGCCGTTAGCGGCTCCTGGCGTGGCATTTATCCCCACAAAAATGGTTTAGGAGAAAGTATGTTCGCCAGCTTTCTGACCTTTTACTTTTTATCGATCGCCCATAAAAAATACCAGCTTTTGTTTAGAATATTCTGCCTGCTCTCGATAGTTCTAATCGTACTTGGTCAGTCAGCGACCTCTTTGGTCAGCGTCATCTTTATTTTTGCGATCGCCCAAGGATTAAATTATTTATCTCTTAAATCTAAGACTAGCGTTTTGCTGGTTTTGCTATTTATAATTTTTAGCGCCTTGCTCATGTTTTTGATTGCAGTTAACTTTACTGCTTTTTTAGACGCTAATAACAAAGACATTACCCTAACAGGAAGAACTCCTTTGTGGGAATCCTTGTGGGGATTTATTCAGCAAAAGCCCTGGTTCGGCTACGGATACGGTAGTTTCTTTTCTGGCGCTCATCGAGAAACCGATCTATTGTGGAAAGTTCATCGCTGGAATCCTGTTCATGCCCACAATGGCTATATTCAACTTTGGCTACATTTAGGTATTGTCGGACTAGCTGTGTTTATGTTTGGCTACGCAAAATGCCTATTCAATTCACTATTCAAATATCTAATTACCAAAGATCTTAAAATGCTCTGGGTATTCTTATTTTTGCTCTATACAGTTACTCTCAATTTGACCGAAGTATCTTTTTTAGGCAATCAGGGATTTATCTGGATTATCTCTTTAGTAGCAATATATTCGATGAAACCGACCAAAAAAAGCGTGAGCTATCGAACTTAATTTATGCTTAAAAAGAGTTTTCTTTCAATAATTAATAAATTATCCCAGAGCGAGAGATTTAAAGGTTCTTTCGCAATTTTTAAATCTTTTATCCTACAGTTAGTTATTCAAGGAATCTATTTCGTAATTTTAGCTCGGAGTTTTGCCCCTGAAAGGTATGGAGCCTATATCGGCATAGTTGCTATAGTCTCAATTTTTATCCCTTTTGCTAGTTGGGGTAGCGAAAAGATAATTATTCAAAAGGTTTCGCGCAATATCAAGTCTTTTAGAATCTGCTGGGGAACGGGGATTTTAAAAACGCTTATTTTTGGTTCGGGCTTGATCAGCTTAATTTTAATCGTCTATGGCTTTTTCCCCATCCCAGGCATTTCGCTTTATACAGTATTTTTTCTGGCTTTAGCTAATTTGATTTTTCTCAGGTTAAACGATTTAGTTAGAGATGGTTTTGTTGGCGTGGGACTACTAAACTACACTGCCAGAACCATGTTTCTCGTCTCATTAAATAGATTTTTCGCTGTTTTATTGTTGATTGCGGTGTTTGACCAACCCAGTATCTTAGCCTGGTCGATACTTTATTGTTTTGCCACCTTTGCCGCAGCAGTAACATCGACACATTTGCTAGTTAAGCATGTAGATTATCCAAGATTTGTCCTCTCTCAAGTTAGAAAAGACCTGCGACTAGGCTTTTCTTTCGCTGTTGGCATCTCTGCTCAAACTATTTATAACGATTTAGATAAATCTATGTTGGCAAAGCTATCGACTTTAGAGTCGGCGGGGATATACGGAGCTGCATATCATATTTTAAACGTATCCTTTACCCCCATCCTGTCCATAGCCATGGCATCATTTAGAAACTTCTTTCAAGAGGGAGCTTCAGGAATCAGGAGGAGTTTTCAACTATGCAAAAAGTTATTGCCAGTGTCCTTGGGTTATTCGGTGGCTGCCATGATTGGCTTGGCAATTTTTGCCCCGTTAATACCGCTCATTTTGGGGTCTGGATATCAAAATTCGGCGATCGCTCTAGTCTGGTTATCCCCAACGATCTTTTTTAGAACCATGCATATATTTGCCGCAGATACCTTGACTGGCGCAAACCTTCAGAGTGTCAGAAGCACAACTCAAGTATTAATTGCGATCGTCAATGGCGTACTGAATTTTTGGTTAATACCCCTGTACAGTTGGTATGGTGCTATTTGGGCAACGATTATCTCAGAATTTTTATTGATGGTTTTTCTTTGGGGAGCAGTCTATAAATACTCCAGAAAATCTGCTTAAGTTGTTTTTTTACGATTAAATCAGTACCTCAATCAAGTCCACCTATACTTTCTTTTATTCTCATGAAAATATCAAGCTTCACTAGTTTTGAGAATAACCTTCAAAGCGTAATTTATAGACTTAAATCCCAGCACAAACAAGCTAGGAATACCTTGAATATCTAAAGGTAATTAAATTAATTTGTTTTAAGCGATCGCCATGACACCTATCAACCATAGCAGCTTGACTGATATTTTTAGGTTGAAACTAATGGCTTTATCTCAACGTAACATCTAGCTGATGTTTTAGTAATCAAACTATTTAGATCTATTGTGTAACATGGCAACCAACCAAAACAAATCAAAAACAAATTATTGGAAATATAGCTGGGCAAAGAGAATTGATTCCTATCTAATTAATTTGCTAATTATCAGGAATTTTCTCAGACAAGCATTTATCAGATTGCAGTCCACCAATAATCGTCGAAAAGTCAAAGGCAACAACAACCAAATTAACATCAAAGAATCTATTTTCAAAAATTCCACTATCGACATTCATGGCAATAACAATATAGTTGACATAAACTCTCAGGCAATAATTGAAAATCTCACTATTTACGTTCGAGGTTGTAGTCACCAGATCTCGATTGGCTCAAATTGTCGATTTACCCGTGGGGGAACCATTTGGATTGAAGATGATAAATGTAGTTTGACTGTAGGAGCAAACACCTTTATTCTCAAAGCACATATTTCTCTTACCGAATCTAATTCTTCTATCGAAATTGGTCAAGATTGCATGCTTTCTTCCGATATTGAAATTCGTACTGTAGACCCCCACTCAATCATTGATTTGTCAACAGGAAAAAGAATTAATTATGCTAGCAATATTAAAATTGAAGATCATGTTTGGATTGGCGCTCATGCCAAAATCCTTAAGGGAGTAACAATTGCCAGAGACAGTATAGTAGGAACGGGATCGATAGTTACCAAAAATGTCTTGAGTGTCTTGAGCAATACCGTCGTTGCGGGTATTCCAGCACAAACAATTAAAACTAACGTAACTTGGAATTCAGAAAGAGTCTAGATTTTACTAAGCAGAAGTATGATTGCTATAGCTTGGTATATATCCAAAACTATAGAAAATTAAAATTATAGTTGTTCATCTATATTAATTTATGTCAAAGTCCGCACTACCAAAAAAAAAACGTGGCTTATTTATTGTCTGGAAAAAATATCAAAGACGACCAGAAGTTCTGGCTTCTCTCTTAAATTGTGAACTAAAGTTTATTCCTCATCTATTTAGCAGCAAATATCTACGACCCTTTGACTACCTAATAAAATTATTGGTCAATATCAAAGATATCTTGATCCTCAAACCTGACTTTGTCATTGCTCAATGTCCTCCAACTTTTAGTGCCTTACCAGCATTAATTACTAGAACTCCTTACATTATTGATGCTCACAATCCCCTGTTTCAAGTAAAAATGTGGCAGACTTTGCCTTTTGCTCAAACTATAATACGGAATTCTTTGGCAATAGTTGTACATAACTGGGAAATGTTTCAGTTAGTCCAAAGCAGATATCCTGCTGCACAACTGTTTACTATTGGCGATCCTATTCAAGAGATTGTCCCCCTTGAGCCGCAAAAACGTCTGGCAAAGCAAATTCTGGTAATTGCTTCTTTCGATCCTTGGGATGAACCCGTCGATCTGCTGATTGACACCATGACAGAATTAACTGAATATAATTTTGTCATAACTGCTGATATCAGTAAACTTACTGCTGATACAGCGGCACGTCTGCAAAAGTTAAACAATGTTAGCTTAACAGGCTTTTTGGCAACAGAAACATATCACAAAGTGTTATGTTCTAGCTTGGCGGCATTGGTCCTGACTACCAGTGATGCAACCCAACCCAGCGGCGCTTGCGAAGCCCTTTCCTCTGATACCCAATTAATTATCAGCCAAACTTCTCTAACCCAAAAACTTTTTGGGAAATGGGCTGTATTGGTGGACAATTCCGCTGAATCTATTATTGTGGCTATTCGCTCTTTGTCTAATCAAGAACTTGACCTTGCTTCAGATCGCGATCGATGGAATATATCGGTTAAACAAGAAATTTCTAGACTGACTGAATTTATCAGCAAAAATCAGACTGAAAACTGAACTATTAAAAACCAGTAATCGATTGTCATAATAGCTAGAACATGATTAATCAACTGAATTTGGATTCAAGTTTAATGTTTTACAGACATAATTGTAGTTACTATATATTATGCCTTAATCGCTTTTGTGTGCGTTTTATTTTCTAAGAGTTGAAGTGTAGTGATATATATTTTGGATAAAAAATATGATTAAATAATATTAATTTGATATTTATCAAG
This sequence comes from uncultured cyanobacterium, assembly GCA_963724445.1. Lineage (GTDB taxonomy): Bacteria > Cyanobacteriota > Cyanobacteriia > Cyanobacteriales > Xenococcaceae > Waterburya. The sequence goes on from CAVRWR010000033.1 coordinate 108,724, forward strand.
ATGAGGTCATAAAATTAGTTAAATTTCATTACCCAAGTCTAAAGATTTTTTAGTTTAGCTATTGAGCAAAAAGATAATTCACCTACTTTGAACAAAACAAAAGCCTAAAGACAAGCGTATTGTTAATTGATTATAAATTGACTACCCTATAGTTCATCTTAAATCTGAAACTAGCAATACTATACTGTCGCCTTCATTAGCAGAGAAAATATGAGAGCAGTAGAAAACGAAACCGAAACCCAAAACAATATTAAGCCAGTGAAAATTGCCGTATGTGCGATCACTTGTTTTCGCCCAGATGGACTAAAAAGATTACTCGAAGGGGTAGCCGCACAGAAATATAACAAAAATACTCCTCCAGATTTGCAGCTGATAATTGTCGATAATGATGCCGAGGGTTCGGCTCGAAGTATCTGCGAGGATTTTGTTGCCAAGCATAATATTAAACTTGAATATGATATAGAAAAACAACGAGGTATTCCTTTTGCCAGGAACCATTCTGTCGATATGGTAAAGGAGGATGTAGACTTCATTGCAATTATGGACGATGATGAAGTTCCTGCCGAAAACTGGTTGGACGAATTAATGGCAGCACAGCAAGAATTTGAAGCTGACATCCTTACTGGTCCAGTTGCGCCTCATTTTATGAAACAGCCTGCTGATTGGTTAGTAAATTTTTTTGGCAGTGGTAATCTGAGCAATGGACAAAATCTAAAAAATAATTATGGCTTCGCTTATACCAGCAATTTATTTGCGAGGGCGGAGCTATTTCAGCATATTCGTTTTGACGAGCAATTTCGTTCAAATGGAGCAGATGATACCCATTTATTTATGCAGGTTTACGAAAAAGGTTATAAAGCTGTTTGGGCTGATAAAGCATTGGTGACAGAATGGCTGCCAGAGAGTCGTACCAATTATAAATGGCTTTGGCAAAGAGCTTATCGACGAGGAAATGGCTTTGCCTTCTGCGAAATAGTTCAAAGACGAACGTTAGGAACCAGAATTCAACGATTTGCCAAGGGCGTTTTACGTTTGCTACAGGGCATATTAATTGCGATTCTCTCCTTTAGTCGAAAAGCCGTGTTTGTTCGGGGTATTCAAACCGCTTGTCTTGGACTAGGGATGATTACTGGTAGCCTTGGTAGTGAATATCAAGAGTACAGTAAGATTCACCGCGTCTAATTTAGAGAAGCAGCAAATCTACTTGTAACAAATTATTCTCAAAGATAATTCTTCAGTCAAGTTTTAATGATGAATGTTTTTGGTATTTTAATTGAGGAACTTAACAGTTATTACTATTGTCTAAATCATCTACAGATTGCTTTCTGGATTTAGGCAAAGAAGTAAAAAGCATAATCTAGCTATAGTTCTTAGATTTCTGGTCTATGTTTGCAAGATAGA